>JBOFBS010000041.1:0-2313 GCA_051645725.1 Aeromonadaceae bacterium
AACGAACCAGGGCGCAACTCATCACGCCATGCCATTAACGCATCCCCGCACCGTAGTAGACCTGAGAGGTGAGCGAATCAGAGTTGGACCGCATCTGGGTCACTTCTGCTTTTGTGCCCGGCTCACCTTCGAGCTTCACTGTCAACTCCAGACTCTGGTTGATCTGCTCAGCCGCCAGCTCGCCCCCTTTATTTCCCAAGTAGTAGCCGAGCGCTCCACCAAGCAGGCCGCCGATAGCAGTGCCAACCACAGGAACAAAGGACAGCATTGCAGCTCCAGCGGCTGCGCCAGCCCACGCACCCGCTGCACCACCGACAGCCTCAGAGGTGGCAGCTATTTTTTCGTCAGTGCGAAGTTCATCAGAGAGCAACTGAGGAATGAGCTGAGCAGCTTCAACCGTGGCCGCCAAGATTGCCGGGCCTTTAGCTGATGTGGTGAGTGACCCCCCTACATTGCGCGCCCCGGTCAGCACTTTTTCAGCCCCACGAGCAACCGCCCCCGCTTTGGTTTTTTTGGGTGGAGATTTTTTTTCTGGTAAGTCAGGCTGCCCACCCATCTCGCTAGGCATCAGACTCATGCGATCATTTACAACATAAACGGGGAGCGGCAGCTTGATACCAGATAGTCCGCTTTTGGCTGGCGATTGACTAACAGGCGCACCATCACCGCCTTTATTACGACGAAATACGGCGCCGCCGAGCTTTGCGCCACCCTGAACCAGTGGAGCCATCAATCTGACGGTCTTGTTCAGCAGATAGACGCCTGCCACGAACTGCACAACCGCCGACGTCATCTCTCGGGTGCCCATACCTTGCTCGGTTTGCTCTAAACCAGAGGGCGCAGCCTTCAGCCCGGTGAATTGAGCGACCTCATCAATCAGGCCCGCAACGCGTGAATAGACATCCACCACTCCCTCGCCAAACTCTTTGATCTCGAGCACTGCATCCCCAACCCCCTTGAATGCGTCGACTAGGTTAGTGCCCACGGTTTGCACGAGCTGGTCGTACTCACCGGTTTGCTTCATTTCATCAAGCAGCCCCAACAGATCACCAAGCTGCCCCTTTATGTGCTCGAATGCGCCGCTATCCATCACATCTTTTTGGAAGAACGTCCAGTGGTCACCCATGTTTGAGAGCATCCCACTCCAGCTATTCATCTGGTCTTTGGCTGCCCCCTTGGATGCCCTTCCCATCTGGTCAATTAATGCCCGAATGGCTTTGCGGGTTAGCTGCCCTTTGCTTGCCATTTCCTGCAGTTGCTGAGCGGTGTATCCAATCCCTTTGTTTTGACCAAGTTCCTTGCTGGCTGAAACAAGGTAGTCCCATACAGGAACCCCCCTTTCAAGCAACTGCAGCGCCTCTTCCCCCTGGAGCTTTCCCTTCGTCCACGCTTGACCAAGCGCCAGGGCAATGCCATCCATCTCCTGCTGGCCACCACCCATCATGGCTGTTTGATCTGCAATGGCCTGCAGCGTGCCATTCATTGGATCTAGACCAAATGCTTTCAGCTTTAAAAAGGACTGGGTTACCCCCTCAACGTTGTACGGCGTTTCTTGGGTGAATTGCTGTATCCAGTCCATGGCAGCTTTACCACCTTCAGATGACTTCTGGAGCTTATTGAGCATGATTTGATACCGCTCAAAGTCCGCTGAGGTTTTTACAAATGTTCTGTTGAACCCGTAGGCAACCGCCCCGCTCACTACCAAGGCGCGATTACCCCACGAATCAATACCGGCACTGGCCGCCTTAACACCATCGCTCAACACACCAAAGCCCCGAACGCCGCTCTTGGCCAGCTGGCTCATCGACCTGGTATATCGTTCGGCGCGTTCAGTGAGATTGCCCTCGAGATCAACAATCAGGGCGGTACGAATATTTTTTGCCATGACTTAACTTCCCGCAGGGGGTTGAGTGAGGTGCAGGTAGCGAACTACCTGCGAAATAGGCATTTCTTGAATGCTATTGAGGGGTTGGCGAGTTCTCGATGACAGCACCAGGCAAGCCCGCTCCAGTGTCTCCTGGTGCTGCATTAGTTCGCCCCCGCTGACCTAGCCTTTCCGCCAGCAGCGCGGCTTCCAGGGTATCGGCCTGCTCTTCAATCTCTCGCAAATCTGGCAGTGACAAGCTGCGCAGATTAGCCAGTGACATTGGGCCTTTTACTTTCCCGATAGACACGATTTGACGGCGCAAGCAATGCAAGGCCAGCAGCTCGGGACTGGATACCAAGCGAGGCCCTTCACCGGTTGAAATCACCCGCTCTGACTCCATGCGAGCATCAATCAAGTCGCCACCGGTAAGCTCGCGTAACGTGACA
>JBOFBS010000042.1:0-9632 GCA_051645725.1 Aeromonadaceae bacterium
GCGCAGCTATTTGCCATTTGAGAGTTTTGCGCACCAGAGCGAGTCAGCCAAACAGAGATTGGCGCTCTACTATCAGGTACGGGTTCGCGAGTCGATCAGTGGCAAGGGGTTTGACCATAGCCTCTCGTTTATTCGTGCCGATGAGACTCATTGCATCGAGCTGGATGAAGCCATCTCGGTGCGGTTGACCTGTACCAATCGTTCCCATGCGGCCCTGTTGCAAGTGGGGAGCATCTGCGTTCCCACCGGAAGCTCGCCGGCATTTGCTTCTTTTTGCAACCTGACTCGCCCAACCCGGTCGTTACGTCCTGTATTAGATGGCCGCCTCCATTGGACACTGCTCTCCCACATGTCACTTAACTACCACTCCCTGCTGCAGCGTGATGCCCTGCTTCAGGTGCTGCGAACCTACGATTTTCCGGCACTTCATGACAAACAGGCAGAGCAGGCCTCACGTAAGCGTTTGGCCGGGATTGAAGAGATAACGACTCGGCCGATGGAGCGATTGGTAAGGGGGATGCCGGTGCGAGGTCTCCTCTCCCGGCTTTCGTTACGCCACTCTGCTTTTGGGGGGGAGGGCGAGCTCTATCTGTTTGGTAGCGTGATGGCCCATTTTTTCTCTCTTTATGCCAGCGTGAATGCTTTTCACCAGTTGGAAGTCGTGAACCTTGATAACCAGGAGCATTACCTATGGCCGCTCGAGCCGGGTCAGCACTGCCTGATGTGAGGCGGCCCCAAGCGGCCTCCGGGTTTAACTTTTTCCAGTTGGTGGAACTGCTTCATCGGCTTGATGGCACAGATCTGGAGCGGTTCCCTACTCCGCAGCGGGAGGCGATCCGCTTTAAAGCCTCGGCCTCGTTGGGCTTCCCAACCCGTGATGTATTACAGCTCGGGCTGGATGAGAAGGGGAGATTCGAGCTGGAAGTAGCCTTTATGGGGCTGCATGGCAGTCAGTCACCCATGCCGGGCTATTACCTCGATAGCCTGGCGTGGGAATACGCCCAAGGGGAGCCCAAACTCGGGCTCTTTTTTGACTTTTTTCACCACAGGCTGCTTGGGCTATTGCATCGGATCTGGCGCAAGTACCGCTATCACGTCCGTTTCCAGGCTGAGGGCAGGGATGGCTTTTCACGCCTGATCCTGGCCCTGGTGGGGGTGGCAGATCCGGAGCGTGGCGAACAGTTGCCCGTTCACAGCAGCAAGATGTTGGCCTATGCCGGTTTGCTGGCGAGCCCCTGCCGCTCACCTGAGGTGGTCGCTCGCCTGGTTGCTCACTGCTTTGACCTGGTTGAGGTGGAGGTCATCCCATGGCAACTGCGCAAAGTGGCCATTGCTGCCGAGCAACGAAACCAGCTGGGCAAGGCCTGTGTCACCCTGGGGAGCAATCTGGTGATTGGCGCAGGTGTTCCTGATTGCTCAGGTAAGTTTTTATTAAAGATCAATGGATTAAGACTAGATGCATTCCTGACCTTTTTACCCGGTGGCGAAAAGTATGCCTCGCTGGTGACCTTTGTTTCCTTCATTTTGCGTGATCAGTTGGCCTGGGATCTCCAACTGGGTGTTTGTCAGCAGGAGGTGAGCGGGTTGCAGTTGGGGGCCGGACAGGCTGGGCGTTTGGGGTGGAGCAGTTTCTTGGGGCAACCGCCGCTGGCGCCCTTTGTGAACATCTGTGTGCAGGAGTGAGGGGGAATAAATTGACGCAGCAACTTTCCTTGATGGTGCTTAACAGTGAGCAACTGGTAGGGAGTCATGTAGTGGCTCAATACCACTTTGATCTGTTGGGTGGCACCTTGGGATCATCCGCGCAGGATGACTGGCAGCTTCAGGATCGTCTGGGCGGCGTTCTGGCCGCGCATGCCCGGATTGAGTGCCATGACGGCCGCTTCTGTCTGTGTGACCTCAGTGGTCAAACATATCTGCAGGGCGGCACAACCCCGCTGGGCAGAGGGCGCAAGGTCTATTTACAACAGGGGGACGAGTTAAACGTGGGGCCACTGCGGCTGCTTGCCTATGTGGGTGCGCAACCGGCTACCTCGTTGCCGCACACTCTGCTCCTGTCTGCTGAGAGTGGGCTGGAGCAGTGGTTGGCGCCGAGCTTAGCACCAGCAGAATCCATTCCAGAGGCGCCACATTTGGTCGATCCCCTGTTGGCTCTGCAACAGGAGAGCCCCCCGCTGCTGTCCTCTTCGGCATCCGGGCTGGAGTCAGATGCCCCATTGCCCCTGGCTTGCCAGCCTGCATTTATCCCACCCGCACTGTTCAGTGCCTTGACTGCAGGAGAGAAGAGGATGAACCAGGAGTGTGTCGACATGCCGACCATTGACCATTTTGCCACCTCAGTGGCGGGACCGACTCTTTCACCAGGTTTATGTCCAGGCTTACGACCAGGCGGTGCGTCAGCAACAGGGGGTGATGTGATGGGCAAGATGGGGAGGCCAGGGGATCATGCATCTGGATATGTTTGCTTGCGCTGGGTGCTCTCCGGGCTTCTGCTGCTGCTGAGCGGTTGCACCACGTTGGGCAAGATGGCCGATGTGATCATGGATCCGGATATCCAGGTAGGCAGCAACAGTGAACAGCCCTCGACGCTGGGGGTGACCCTGCTGGCAGAGCCGGATGTGAACCCCAATGGCAGCGGTGAGGCGGCGCCCGTTGAGTTACAGCTCGTCTGGTTGGCAGAAGATTCTAAATTGCTGGCCAGTGACTATGACCAGCTGGCGGCAGGACCTAAAGAGGCGTTGGGCAAGAACTATCTCGATCATCAGGAGTTTACCCTGCTGCCGGGTCAGTACAAGTATCTGCCGCCAGCCAAGCTGGACGAGCAGACTCGCTATATCGGTGTGATAGCGCACTATGCCGATCCCGAGCGGGCGCAATGGCGCAAGGTGATCAAGGTCAAGGGTAAGGGGCAAGCCTATCAGTTGCTGATCCATTTGCGTAGCAACGAAGTGCAATTACAAACAGAAGAAGAGTAACCATGTCGAATCGAAATCAGGTGATCTGGCGTGAGGGGCTCTTCATCAAGCCCCAGCATTTTCAGCAGCAGCAAAGGTATGCCGACTACGCGCTGCACTCCCGGTTTATGGCCTTGAGTGACTATGGCTATGGCCTGCAGAGCTTAACGATTAACCAGGAGTATTTGGGCTTTGGCCGACTGGCTCTGGTTGACGCCACAGGCATATTGCCAGATGGCACAGTATTTAATCTTCCCCATGACGATCTGCTGCCGCAGGCCAGGGTGATAGCCGATGCCTCCTTGGTCAATCAGCGGGTCTATCTGGCCTTACCATTGGCCCAGGGCAGTCTCAGGGAGGTCAATGCCGACCTGGATGGGGAGGGGCGTCTGCGGCCTCATCTGCATGAGGTACGCGATCTGCACAGCGAGGGGGGAGATGTCGTTTCCCTTGAGGTGGGGCGGGTCAGCTTACGTCTGATGTTCGAGAATGAAGATCGCAGTGCCTACAGTTGCCTGCCCATAGCGCGCATTCTGGATGTCCGGCCGGAGGGTGGGGTCATACTGGACCCCAACTTTCTGCCCTGTAGTCTCACGGTTGCGGCTATCCCTGTGCTTAAACGCTACTTGGAAGAGGTGGGGGGACTGGTTGCAGATCGCGCGCGAACCCTGGCAAGCCGTATGGCCTCCCCTAGCCAGCAAGGGGTGGCCGAGGTTGCCGAGTTTATGCTGCTGCAACTACTCAATCGTACCCAACCTCAGTTGGCGCATCTGGCCTCGTTGGGCACGCTGCATCCCGAGCGCTTGTACGAGGCGCTGGTCCAGCTAGCGGGTGAGTTGATGACCTTTACCCATGACTCCCGTTTGCCTTCGGCGTTTGCCGCCTATCGGCACGATGATCCGCAACCGAGCTTTGCCCCCTTGACGCTGATATTGCGTCAGGCGTTGAGCACTGTGCTTTCACCGCGCGCCGTCTCGATCCCGCTGCACAAACAGCAGTTCGGCATCATGGTGGCTCAGGTTCATGAGAGTGAATTACTGGCCCAGGCTGATTTTGTCCTGGCCGTGCGTGCACGTTTGCCACAGGAGCAGTTGCGCAAGCAGCTGTTGCAACAGACCAAGATCGCCTCCAGTGAGAAGTTGCGTGAACTCATCAGCCTGCAGTTGCCAGGGATCCCCTTATTGCCGCTCCCCGTTGCGCCCCGTCAGTTGCCCTATCACGCCGGTTACAGCTATTTCCAGCTGGATCGCCAGGGGGCGGCCTGGTCCCAATTGGTGAGCAGTAACACGCTTGCCTTCCATATTGCCGGTGACTTTCCTGAGCTTGAACTACAGCTCTGGGCCATCCGTGGTCAGTGATTACATCAAGGAGTATGCCAGATGAGCGTTGAGTTGCGTTCCGAGTGGGAGGCAGCGGGCCTGTTCAGGCCTCTGCCGTTTGAGTCGTTGCCACCAGATGAGCCTGACTTTGGATTTCGCCTGCAGGGGCAGAGCATCAACCCCATGATCGATGCGGTCACCCCCTTGCTCGGTCTGGTGCAGCGAGTCCGCCAGCTAGCTCATTTCACTGCTGTTTCTACCCTCTATGCGCGGGTGGTAAGCGAGATCCAGGCTGTTGAATTGGCACTGGGCAACCAGGGGTATGCCCATGCCGAAGTATTGTCATTTCGCTACATGCTCTGCTGCTTTATCGATGAAGCCGTGATGAGTCGGGAGTGGGGTAGCCAGAGTGAATGGTCAGAACATTCACTATTAACTCGTTTTCACAATGAAACCTGGGGGGGCGAGAAGGTGTTTGTCCTCTTGGCGCGCCTGCAAGAGGAGCCGGCCCGTTATCGCCACCTGCTGGAGTTTTTCTATCTGTGTCTCTGCCTGGGTTTTACCGGGCGCTACCGGGTAATGAACCAGGGGCACGAGGAGTTGGCCAGGTTGATTAGGCAGTTGCACAAATTACTGGCGATTACCCATGGGGGGAACCCAATTTTGCACCTGGATCTGGGAGGCCAAGTGCCGCGATCAGGTTTGTCGCGCCGCCTTTCTAGCTTTCTTCTCTGGCTCATGGGCGGGCTGCTGCTAAGCCTCACCTTTAGCTACTACTACCACAAGTTGCATGACCAGACTCAGGTGCTGTTGGCGCAACTGACTGGACTCTTAACCTGATCGCGAACAGGAGAGATGTTTTGATCCGTATAGAGTTATCGCTGCTGGTTGACAGACTCACCCCTCTGGCTCGTCACCAGTTGGAGACCGCCGCCGCCAGCTGTGTTCAGAGCCAAGGGGCCGAGATACGTGTGGAGCAGCTGTTGCTGCAGATGCTCGAGACGCCACTGTGTGATGTTCGGCTGATCCTGCAGCAGGCCGAGGTGGATGTGGCGGCACTTAAGGCGTTACTTGAGCCCAGTCTGATCGATAAGGGGCTCAACTCAGGTTACCCAAGCTTTTCCCCGTTGTTGGTAGAGTGGTTACAAGATAGCTGGCTGTTGGCCTCTACCGAGTTTCGCCATGCTCAACTGCGTAGTGGCGTCATGCTACTGGTGCTGCTCATGACCCCTCAGCGTTACCTGCCTCAGGCCGCAGTGGCGCTGTTGGCTCGGGTCAATCGGGATTTGTTGCGGCAATACTTCTCCGAGTGGGTGAAGGGATCGGCCGAGAGTCAGCTCGGATCTCAGGGCGTTTGCGCTACTCAAGCTACAGCGCCGCACTGTGCCACGTTGCTCTCCCGCTTCTGTACCAATATCACAGAGCAGGCGCGCAGTGGCGGGCTGGATCCAGTCTTCTGTCGGGAGTCAGAGATCGATCTGATGATGGACATCCTCTGCCGTCGACGTAAAAACAACCCCCTGGTGGTGGGCGAGGCTGGCGTCGGCAAGAGCGCGCTGATCGAGGGGCTGGCTCTGCGCATCGTGGCAGGAGAGGTGCCGGAGTTGTTGCAACGGGTCGAGCTGCTGAGCCTGGATCTGGGGGCACTGCAGGCGGGCGCCTCCATCAAGGGCGAATTTGAAAAACGTTTCCAGGGGGTGATGCAGGAGATCAAGGCCGCCCCTTATCCCGTGATCCTGTTTATCGATGAAGCCCACACCCTGATTGGAGCCGGTAACCAACAGGGTGGGCTGGATCTCTCCAACCTGCTCAAACCCGCTTTGGCCCGGGGGGAGTTGCGCACTATAGCGGCCACTACCTGGCGTGAGTACAAGCAGTATGTAGAGAAAGATGCGGCACTTTCGCGCCGTTTTGAACTGGTCAAGGTAGGGGAACCCTCGACCCATGAGGCTACCACCATATTGAGAGGTCTGCGCCCTCTGTATGAGCAGGCTCATGGCGTACTGATAGCGGACGAGGCGTTACAGGCGGCCGCTCACCTCTCGGCCCGCTATCTATCGGGGCGACAGTTGCCGGATAAGGCCATCGATCTGCTTGATACGGCCGCCGCCAGGGCCGCACTCAACCTGGGTGCCCCCCCACGAGTGATCAGCCAGTTGCAGGATAAGAGAGGGCAGCGGGCGTTGGAGATAGGGCAACTGGAGCGGCAAAGCCTGATCGGGCTTGGCGAGCATGCCGAACGACTGGCACTGCTGCATCGTGAGCAGGAGGACGCCATGCAGCGGATCAGCCAGTTGGAGTGTCAGTGGCAAGCGCAATTGACGTTGGTGCAGCAGATCATCACGTTGCGTGGCCAGTTACTGGCGGCAGAGTCTGGTCTCTCAGCCGCGGATCTTGAGCTGGCAGCAAACCGGGAGAGGCTGGCTCATTTGGAGCGACAATTGGCCGAGCTGCAGCAGCAGGAGAGCCTGGTCTGCGCCCATGTGGACAGGGCTCAGATAGCGGCAGTGATCGCCGACTGGACAGGGGTACCGCTAAATCGCATCACACAGGGTGAGCTGGAGGTGGTGACCAACCTGCCAGAGTATCTAGGCAGCAAGATCAAAGGGCAAGCATTAGCCATTGATCAACTGCACCGCCACCTGTTGACGGCGCGAGCCGATCTGCGTCGCTCTGGACGTCCTCTGGGCGCCTTCTTGCTGGTGGGGCCAAGCGGTGTGGGCAAGACAGAAACCGTGCTACAGCTTGCCGAGCTGCTGTTCGGGGGCTCTCACTACCTGACCACCATCAACATGTCTGAGTATCAAGAGAAACATACGGTTTCCCGCTTGATCGGCTCTCCTCCCGGGTATGTCGGCTTTGGCGAGGGGGGGATATTGACGGAGGCCATCCGCCGCAAGCCCTACTCCCTGGTGCTGCTCGATGAGGTGGAAAAAGCACACCCGGATGTCCTCAATCTCTTCTATCAGGCCTTTGATAAGGGGGAGCTGGCGGATGGGGAAGGCCGGCTTATCGACTGCAAAAATGTGCTCTTTTGCCTCACCTCCAATCTCGGCACTCAGACCATAGTCGAGTTAGCCGAGCAGCCAGAGCAGTTACTTGAGGCTCTCTATCCGGAGTTGGCGACCTTTTTCAAGCCAGCGCTATTGGCCCGCATGGAGGTGATCCCCTATCTGCCTCTGGGGTACGAGGTGCTGGTGGAGATTGTCGAAGCCAAGCTCAACGGCCTCAAGGCGCTGCTCAAGCAACGTTTTGGGGTCGAGAGCGAGCTCGATGAGCGGGTAGCCCAAGAGATATTGCAGCGGGCCCAGCGCAGCGAGCATGGGGCCCGTATTCTTGAGTCCGTGATTGATGGCTCTGTGTTGCCTCCGCTCTCCTTGCAGTTGCTGCAGCGGATGGCTTCCGGTGTAGCCTTGAGCGCCATCTATCTGGGTGTGGAGCAGGGAGAGTTTGTGGCACGGGTGGTGAGCGTATGACGTTAACTGCAAGCTTGGCATTCGGATTGGCTCTGAGTAGCCAGAAGGATGAGTCGAACCTGTGTCATTGGTGGCTGTCGACCCTGATGGGCCACTTTCAACCCAAGGGCATCATGCTTGGCATGCTGGATGTCAGCGGTCGACAGCTGGTGTGTCAGGGTTGGATACAGGGGCGAGAGATTACACTGAGCCTGGCGGTGGATGATTACTCCCACCCTCTTGCCTGTGTGCTGCAAAAGCTGCAGCCCTGGAGCTGGGACTCGCTGCTTGGCGGGGCACGCATAGCCCATCCCGGCTTTCGTGCCCTGCTTGCCGAGCTGGGGCAGGCGTGTGGCCTGCACGCTCGTCCTCTGTTGGCAACGGATGGGCGGCCTGTGGCTGTCCTGGCCTTGCTGGATAAGGCGCAGAGGCTACAGACCTGGCAGGCGTCAGAGGAACTCACGTCACTGATCCAGATCTTCTGTAACCAGTTGGGGCTCATGCGTGAGCTGGGGCAGAGTCGGCGTGAGCGATCCGTGCTGCAGGATTCGTTGCGGCAGCGTCAGGATAAAGAGGCGCTAACATGCCAGCATCAGCGACTGTTGGTGGAGCAACTGGTGGGCGAGTCGGCGGCTATCGTGCAGCTTCGTCAGCAGATCCATGAGGCGGCGAGCCATAGATTAAGTGTCTTGACGCTGGGGGAGACGGGCTGCGGTAAAGAGGTGGTCGCACGCCTGATCCACCTCTGCTCACCACGGGCCGATAAGCCATTTGTTGCCATCAACTGTGCGGCCATTCCAGAAAATCTTATCGAGAGTGAACTCTTTGGCTATCAGAAGGGGGCATTCTCGGGAGCCAGCAGCAACAAGAGTGGATTGGTGGCCCAGGCACATGGGGGCACCCTCTTTCTTGATGAGGTCGGGGATATGCCGCTGACCATGCAGGCCAAGCTGTTGCGGGTCTTGGAGACGCGCTACTTTCGCCCCCTGGGTGGAGACAAAGAGTGTTACTCCGATTTTCGCCTGGTAGCGGCGACCCACCAACCTCTGAGCCAGTGGGTTGCCGAAGGGCGATTTCGTGCCGATCTCTACCACAGACTCTGCCAATCTTTGCTGCGCATCCCGCCACTGCGTGAACGCATGGAGGACATCCACCCACTTTGCCACCATTTCTGGACTCAGTTTGCCTCGCAAGAGGGAGAGAAGAGGCTGCCTCTCCCCCCCAGTTTGTTGCAGGCACTTCAGCATCATAACTTCCCGGGAAATGTCCGGGAGCTGCGCAATCTGCTCGAAGTGCTCTGGGCTCATGGCCGTAATGGCAGGCCAATCTCTTTGGCCTGTTTACCGGTCGAGTTTGCTGTGCCAAGTGAGGGGTCACGTCATTCCGGAGAGGATGAGTTTATCCATATCCGCGACTTACGCCAGGCCATACGGCACTTTGAGGCATCGGTCATCGCCTCGCGCATGCACCAGTTTCAGGGTAACCGCCTGCTGGTGGCCCAGAGTTTGAACCTCCCGAAACGAACTCTGGATCATAAATGCCAGAAGCTGGAGGTGAACTGATGGCCACATGTGCTCTACGGCCCTCTTTGCTGCTTCTGGTGTCAGTCGTTTGGGTGACGCCTTTGCCGGGAGCAGATACAGCGTCTGGTGAGCGAGTCACACAGGCCCAATGGCTGCAGTGTCACGACATGATGTGGCCAGTGAGCCGACTCGCCTGCTATGACAGCTTGGCAACACGTCTACACACAGATGGAGCCGACCAACCCGCCAAGGCTGCGGCGATCAACACGGCAAATAGAAGTCGCACGGCGAGCTGGCAAGCCATACGGGCGCAGGAGCGAAGGCGCAGCCCCGAGGATCCGCCTTTCTTGCTGCAACGCCACGATGCCGAGGCGAGCCTGA
>JBOFBS010000043.1:0-5163 GCA_051645725.1 Aeromonadaceae bacterium
CCAACCCTTGCGGTGGCTGTAATCCTTGCCCGTCAAGGCATCTTCACCACACAGGAAGGCTCGGCGCACACAGCGGCCGATGCAGTGGTAATAAGGTGTGGAGGCTGGGCAGATCAACTGGCTGCGAGGTAGGGTCATAATGTGCTCCAGCAGAGATCAATACTGAAAGTATAGACACTGTTTTTATATACAGAAACTCCCGAGGAAAAAAGTCTCAACATGCCCAAAAGCCAAAGATGAGTCATGAACAACGACCCCCATTTGATGGATGTCCTCTTCGGCGTCTCTGAGTGGATGTCCCGCAAATGACTAAATTTAGATGGGTGTCCCCTGAATTCTTGCCCCGAATTAATATTGTTCCTCATTTATGTAATTCAGATGGGTGTCCACCTAATTTCCTAATTCTGTGTATAATCAATTCAGACTCAGAAAATAGAGTAACCATATGAAATATAAGGATCTTCGTGATTTTATTGCTCTGTTGGAACAGCGTGGTCTGCTCAAACGCATCACCCAAGAGATAGATCCCTATCTGGAGATGACGGAGATCGCCGACCGAACCCTGCGCGCTGGCGGCCCAGCGCTGTTGTTTGAAAAACCCAAGGGTTACACCATGCCGGTATTGGCCAACCTCTTCGGTACTCCGGAGCGAGTTGCCTTGGGTATGGGACAAGAGGAGGTCTCGGCCTTGCGCCAGGTGGGTGAGTGGATGTCCATGTTAAAGGAGCCCGAGCCACCCAAGGGGTTGCGGGATCTGATGGACAAACTCCCCGTCTTCAAGCAGGTGCTGAATATGCCAGTCAAGCGCCTGAACAAGGCCGCCTGCCAGGAGCAGATCTTCAGCGGAGATGACGTAGACCTGACCCGTCTGCCGATCCAGCACTGCTGGCCAGGCGATGTGGCGCCTTTGCTCACCTGGGGGCTCACCATCACCAAGGGGCCCTACAAGAAACGGCAAAATCTGGGTATCTATCGCCAGCAACTGCTGGGCAAAAACAAGCTCATCATGCGCTGGCTGGATCATCGTGGCGGTGCCATCGACCTGCGGGAGTTCCAGGAGCTCAACCCAGGCCAACCCTTTCCGCTGGTAGTGGCCATAGGCGCAGATCCGGCGACCATTCTGGGGGCGGTTACACCGGTCCCGGACACCCTCTCCGAATATGCCTTTGCCGGTCTGCTGCGCGGCAGCCGCACCGAGGTGGTCAAGGCGCTCTCCTGCGATATAGAAGTACCGGCCAGTGCCGAGATCGTGCTTGAAGGGGTGATCCACCCTGGCGAATTTGCACCAGAGGGCCCTTATGGCGATCACACCGGCTATTACAACGAGGTGGACGACTTCCCGGTCTTCACCGTCACCCATATGACCATGCGACAGAACCCCATCTACCACTCTACTTATACGGGACGTCCACCCGATGAGCCTGCCATGCTGGGGGTGGCGCTTAACGAGGTATTTGTGCCTCTGCTGCAAAAGCAGTTTCCCGAGATAGTCGACTTCTATCTGCCCCCCGAGGGGTGCTCCTATCGCATGGCCGTGGTCACCATCAAGAAACGCTACCCTGGGCATGCCAAACGGGTCATGCTGGGGGTCTGGAGCTTCTTACGCCAGTTCATGTATACCAAGTTTGTGATCGTATGTGACGATGATGTTAACGCCCGAGACTGGCATGACGTAATATGGGCCATCACCACCCGCATGGACCCGGCTCGCGATACCACGCTCATCGAACACACCCCCATCGATTATTTGGACTTCGCCTCTCCGGTTTCTGGGCTGGGGTCTAAAATGGGACTAGATGCCACCAACAAATGGCCTGGTGAGACTCAGCGAGAGTGGGGACACCCCATTGTCATGAGCGATGAGGTGAAGAAACGAGTCGACAACTTGTGGGACTCATTAGGTATTTTCGACTAGGGCCGCAGAGGCCACAAGGACATTGCATGCAGCGAATAGAGTGCCGCTTGGTAGAGATGAATGAGTGTGCCGAACATATCTGGCACATCCACCTGCAACCAGAGCAGCCCGTCAACTTCAAACCTGGTCAATATTTGCAGGTGGTGATGGGTGATAAGGACAAGCGCCCCTTCAGCATCGCCAGCTCCCCTACGCGAGCAGGGATAGAACTGCAGATCGGTGCGACACCGGGTAACCCTTACCCAGGCGAAGTACTGGAGCGCTTGCGCCAGGAGGGGGCCATCCAGGTGGAGATACCGCTGGGAAAAGCCTTTCTACGAGAGGAGTCACAACGCCCCATACTGCTGATCGCTGGCGGCACGGGTTACTCCTATGCTCGCGCCCTGCTGCAATACCTGATGGATACCGACATGAACCGTCCAGTCTATCTCTACTGGGGTGTGCGCCAGGAGGAGCAGCTCTATGAGGGAGACGAGATGATCACCTGGGCCGAAGAGTACCAGCACCTCACCTTTGTCCCCGTGGTTCAGCACCCGACCGAAGCGTGGCAGGGGCGAGTCGGCATGATACACGAGGCCGTCTTGGCCGACTTTGCCACCCTGGATCTCTACGATATCTATGTGGCCGGACGTTTCGAAATGGCTGCCGTGGTGCGCCAGTCTCTTCGTCTAAGAGGTGTCAGCGATGAACACCTGTTCGGCGATGCCTACCAGTTCATCTGAAACCAGCATCCCTATTTATTCGTGCCTCTCCTACCAAGGGAGGCACTTCACCGCCTATAACCAGTTAAGGACATCCACCTAGATAGAAGTCAGAGCCGGAAATGGACACCCACCCAGCGGGTGACTAGCCAGCGCCGGGAATGCGCCTGCGGTTCTGCCTTTCCTCTTTCAAGACTTCAGACTGTGAGAAACTTAATCACGTTCAGCCAGCTGCTGCTCAATCTGCGCCAGCTTCTCTTCCAAGGGAACAGGAAAGGACACCCATCTAGATAAAGGAAGCCAGAGCCGGAAATGGACACCCACCCAACGGGTGACTAGCCAACGCCGGGAATGAGCCTGCGGTTCTGCCTTTCCTCTTTCAATACTTCAGACTGTGAGAAACTTAATCACGTTCAGCCAACTGCTGCTCAATCTGCGCCAGTTTCTCTTCCAATGCGGCCAACCTCTCCCGGGTACGCAGCAGCACCTTGGTCTGTACCTCGAACTCTTCTCGGCTGACCATATCCAACTTGTTGAGCTGGGACTGCAGTACCTGCTTCACCTTCCTGTCTACCTCTTCGCCCAGGTTCTTGATACCGGGCGGCAGGGCGTTGTGGATCTGGCGAGCCATCTCTTCAATTTTTTTTGCGTCAATCATGATCTTCTCCTTGGCAGGGGCATCATTGTGCCCCAGCACCAGGCCGCTTGCCAGCACACTATCCTGTAGATACAAAACGAGCCCAACAGAAGTGGGCTCGTTTGTTTACTACCGTTCGGGTTTAGCAACCCGGCTCCATTTATTGCAGCGCCTCGAAGGAGCCATCAATAAATTTCACCTTGATCAGGCCATTACTCAAGGTGGTGATATCCCCCACCTTGCTACCCTCGACAAAAACGGATCCGGTGACGGCACCATCACTGAGATTGACCGAGGTAAAGTCTACTGTCACCCCATAGGCATTTGTCACGCTCAGGGCACCACTCTTGGCCTTCACATCCACATCACTCATACGGAAGGTATACGCGGCCCCATCCCAGCTAACCAGCAGATTGGCATTCCCACCATTGAGTTTGTTGCGCTCCACATTGGCCCACACCTTGGCATTGGGCAGCCCCTCGATGTTTTTCAGCTCCAGGCTGGCCGTCAGGTTGGCCTTCAGGAAGTTGCTGTCACTCTCCGCATACTTTGGCAGCGTCACCCGACCACCTACCCAGTTGCCGTAGGAACCGATTGATACGCTACTGCCGCTCACTTCGACTCCAGGAATAGAGGCAAACTGCTCGAGCAGTAGGGATGCGGGATTAAAGATGGCTTCCAGCGCCGCATAGCTCTCCTGTCCACCATAGCTGATACCATCAACCCAACCATAAGAGGAGGCATACTGGTTTGGCTGCATCACGCCGGCATTATCGACATACGAGTAATGGCTATAGTAAAGACTCCAATTACTGGCCACATTCGCGACTTTACTGGCTGCCTTGAGTGCAGCCACCTTGTCGGCCGGAATGGCATTCTGAAAATCCAGGAAGAACTCATTCTGCCGATTGAGGAAAGCCAACAGATCGAAGGTATCGGAGTTGAGCAGGTCCAGCGCCAGGGAAGCGCTCATGCTCTCCTGCTGCTTGGTGACAAAGGCACCACTCAGAGCCACCTGCTTGAGGGTCAGGTGGGGATTACCATCGTAGAAGTACTCGGAAACAGGCCCAGTCGCCTTGATGAGCTCAAAACCTGCAGCTCCGTCAAAGCTGGCACCGTCTGACGTAATCTTCAGGGTAAGATCCTGCAGCTTCAAGCCTGTCATCACCTGTTGCAGATTATCATTCACCAAAGGTTCACTCAGGGTGGCAGAAAGCGTCCCCTTGCTGATCGTGAGCGAGGTGGTGCCATCACCTACCGACCCTTGCAACGCCAGAGTCAAGGCAGTCTGCTTGCTACCATTGTCGATCAGCTGCGCCAGATCCAGAGTGGAATCTGCGCGCACATCAACGGCCACGGATCTTGCTGTGCTCTCACTCCCCTTCAGGCTACCGAAGAGGCGCAACTTGACCGCATTGTAATTTTCCGCCTGCAACGTGAGCTCACCCAATGCGTCAGAGCCTGACATGATAGTGACTTGGCGTGTGACTGTACCCTTGTTCTTCAACTCGTCTTGCAGCTGACTATCGTTGGCCAGGGTCGTCAACATCTGCTCCACACCCAGACCCAAGAGTTCACTCATGGCGGCAGTATCACGATCGAAGATCTCAGCTGCAGCGTCTACATTGACACCCAGTGCCTCAAGTGGCTGATCATAAGAGCCCTCTTTAGCCTTGTTGATCAGGTTGTAGATAAAGCTGCGGGTGTCCCCCACCACGGCCTTACCCTTTTCCACGGCACTCTTGCCCAAACTCGGGTCTGGCTCGGGTGAGTAGCCACCCTCATCATCTATCTGGCTCTCGACTAATTGCTGTTGAGCCGCCACTGCGGCTACGGCTTCCTGACTCAGCATGTTTACCAGCGAACTATCCGTCAGGGCCTCCTCCCATGCCGTAGTTAACTGCGTGATG
>JBOFBS010000044.1:0-2757 GCA_051645725.1 Aeromonadaceae bacterium
GCGGCGATGCGCAGATCCCGGTTATTGGCCAGGGCCTGGCTAATCAGCTCCTGCAGGGCCGGATCGCTGAAGGTGGCTTTCCAGCCGCGTGTGGTCTGCTGATCCTGACTCGCCTGCCAGCTGGCGCCGGTCGGGGTGACCGGACGCTGGTAGTCAGGAGCCAGGGAGCAGCCTGCCAGTAGCAGGCCAAGCGTGGTGGCCAGAAGGGTTCTAGTCATGGTGTTGGCCTCCCTGGGCATGGACAATCCGCTCTTCCTGCTTGTGGTGCTTGGTGAAGTAGCGCATCACCAGCACAAAGAAGAGAGGGACAAAGAAGATGGCCAGTACGGTGGCGCTCACCATACCGCCGATCACGCCGGTACCGATGGCAACCCGGCTGCTGGCACCAGCCCCGGAACTGGTGGCCAGGGGCAGCACCCCGAGGATAAAAGCCAGCGAGGTCATGAGGATGGGGCGCAGACGCAGACGCGCCGCCTCTACCACGGCTTCGGAGAGGCGCATTCCCTTGTCATAGAGCTCCTTGGCGAACTCCACGATCAGAATGGCGTTCTTGGCCGAGAGCCCGATTGTGGTAAGCAGCCCCACCTGGAAGTAGACGTCGTTCTCCAGGCCACGGAAGACGGTGGCAAGCACAGCCCCCAGCACCCCGAGCGGCACCACCAGCATGACGGAGAAGGGGATGCTCCAGCTCTCGTAGAGGGCAGCCAGCGAGAGGAAGACCACCAGCAACGAGATAGCATAGAGGGCGGGCGCCTGGGAGCCGGCCTGCCGCTCCTGATAGGAGAGGCCTGTCCACTCAATGCCGATCCCCTCAGGCAGGGTTTTGACTATCTCCTCGATGGCGGCCATGGCCTCACCTGTACTCTTGCCGGGGGCCGCTTCACCCACTATCTCCATGGCCGGTACGCCGTTGTAGCGTTCCAGACGGGGTGAGCCGTAGCCCCACTCAGTGCTGGCAAAGGAGGAGAAGGGCACCATCTTGCCGGCGCTGTTGCGCACGTACCAGAGGTTGAGATCCTCGGGGTTCATGCGGAAGGCAGAGTCGGCCTGCAGATAGACCTTCTTCACCCGGTTGCGGTCGATAAAGTCATCCACATAGGAGGAGCCCCAGGCGGTAGAGAGGGTACTGTTGATGTCGCTCACCGTCAGCCCCTGGGCCAGCGCCTTCTCGTAGTCGATCTTCACATTGAGCTGGGGAGCATCTTCCATACCATTGGGGCGCACCCGTACCAGATTCGGGTTCTGGGCCGCCATGCCCAGCAGCTGGTTACGGGCCGCCATCAGCTTCTCGTGTCCCAGACCACCCCGATCCTGCAGGTAGAAGTCAAAGCCGGTCGCGGTGCCCAGTTCCGGGATAGGGGGCAGGTTGAAGGCAAAGACCTGAGCCTCCTTGATGCTGAACAAGAAGCCCATGGCGCGGCCTATGATGGCATTGGCACTGCGCGCTTCGCCCTTACGTTCATCCCACGGCTTGAGCTTGATAAAGGCCATACCACTGTTCTGGCCACTGCCCGCAAAGCTGAATCCGGAGACGGTGAGCACGGACTCCACGTTCTCCTTCTCGCTCTGCAGGAAGTAATCGCGCATCTGGCCCAGCACCTTCTCGGTACGCTCCTTGGTGGCGCCGACCGGCAGTTGCACCATGGACATCAAGACCCCCTGATCCTCTTCCGGCACGAAGGAGGTAGGCAGACGCATGAAGAGCACGGCGAGCACGGCAAGCATGGCCAGGTAGATGATGGAGTAACGGACCCCGCGTTTGACGACCTTGCGTACACCGTTCTGATAGCGGTTGGCGCTGGCATCGAACAGGCGGTTGAACCAGCCGAAGAAACCGCGTTTGCCGCCAAACTCACCATGCTTGATGGGCTTGAGCAGGGTGGCGCAGAGGGCCGGGGTGAGGATCAGGGCCACCAGCACAGAGAGCACCATGGCCGAGACTATGGTCAGCGAGAACTGGCGATAGATGGCACCGGTCGAGCCGCCGAAGAAGGCCATGGGCACGAAGACAGCCGAAAGCACCAGGGCAATCCCCACCAGAGCACCGGTGATCTGATCCATGGACTTGCGGGTAGCCTCCAGGGGCGAGAGATCCTCCTCGCTCATCAGACGCTCCACGTTCTCCACCACCACTATGGCGTCATCCACCAGCAGGCCTATGGCCAGCACCATACCGAACATGGTCAGGGTGTTGATGGAGAAGCCGAAGGCAGCCATGACCCCGAAGGTACCCAGCAGTACCACGGGCACGGCAATGGTGGGGATCAGGGTGGCACGGAAGTTCTGCAAGAAGAGGTACATGACGAAGAAGACCAGTACCACAGCTTCAAACAGGGTCTTAATCACCTCCTCGATGGAGATCTTCACAAAGGGCGTGGTGTCGTAGGGGTAGACCACTTCCATATTGGCCGGGAAGTAGGTGGAGAGCTCATTAATCCGGGCTTTCACCTTGTTGGCGGTATCCAGGGCGTTAGCGCCGGTAGCCAGCTTGATGGCGACGGCGGCGGTGGCCTGACCGTTGTACTTGGCCTCGGAGTCAAAGTTCTCACCCGCCAGCTCGATGCGAGCCACATCCTTGAGCCGAACCTTGGAGCCATCCTGATTGACGCGCAGCAGCACATTGCCGAACTGCTCCGGGGTGGAGAGGCGGCTCTGCCCCATTATGGTGGCGGTGAACTGCTGATCACTGACAGCCGGGGTTCCCCCCAGCTTGCCCAGGGCCACCTGGGCATTCTGGGTCGTGATGGCGCTCTTGAT
>JBOFBS010000045.1:0-5383 GCA_051645725.1 Aeromonadaceae bacterium
ATATTGAAGCGGATGACATGATCCAGCAGCAGGGCGTTGCAGGCGCCATGGGGCAGATCGAGAAACCCGCCCAGCGAGTGGGCCATGGCGTGGACGGCCCCCAGGCTGGCATTGGAGAAGGCGAGCCCGGCCTGCAGGCTGCCCAGCAGCATCTGCTCCCGAGCCGCCAGATCTGCGGGTTCGGCAAAGGCCTGCTCTATGTTCTCCCGAACCAGGCGGATGGCGGCCAGGGCATGGACATCCACCACGGGGGAGCTGGCGGTGGAAACATAGGCCTCCACGGCGTGGGTCAGGGCATCGATGCCGGTACAGGCGGTGAGGTGGGGGCTCAGGGTCAGGGTGGTTTCCGGATCCACCAGGGCGATATCCGGCACCACGCTCTTGCTGATGATGGCCATTTTGTAGCGCTGGGGTGAGTTGACGATTATGCCGAACTGGGAGATCTCCGCCGCCGTGCCGGCCGTGGTGGGGATGCAGATCAGCGGTGGGCCGGGGATCTCCACCCGGTCGGCGCCCTCGAAGTTACTCACCTCGCACTGGTTGGCAAAGACGATGCCGATGGCCTTGGCGCAATCCATCACGCTGCCACCACCGAGGGCGACGATCACATCGCACTGTTCGCGGGCGTAGAGGGCTGCGCCGGCCATCACCTCGATGTCCTTGGGGTTGGGGGTCAGCTCCTTGAAGAGCACAGAGTCTATCCCCACCCGCGCCAGGCTCTCCTCGATATCCTTGAGCCAACCGGCGGTGATGACGCCCTCATCGCTGACGATCAGCACCTTGCGGGCGCGCATATTGCGGGCATAGAAGCCGACCCGGTGGCGGGCGCCGACACCAAAGATAAATTCCGGTGCCACAAATTTGCGCATGGGGTAGAGAGCCATACTTTTCTTCCCTCTCTGGGTAACACCCATAGGATTAACTGTACTCTCTAAGTAGTAGCCCAAATCTGTGATGCCGCCTTGTGATCAAGCGGGTTATCGCCTTTGGTTTTGCTCCCTTCTGCTGGTCAATGCCGCCAGTGACGCACCTGGCCGTTAGTTTGCGGGCCGAACTCCCTCGCTCTGGCTGGTAGATGTAACAGGGCAGAATAGGGGGCGCGCAGAGTCGGCAGGGGGAGAGCGGTATCGGCATAGTGATAGATAGCGGCAGCTTGGTTGGCTTGGCTATCGTTATATTTTATATGCGATAGCGGTGTGTCCCTGCGCCATTGCTGCTGTGGTGAACGGAATTCTCGGGTTAGGCTTGTCACTCTGCCGGTCTTTACATTATTTATGGCCCCTATCTTGCTGTTAGCTCTCTGCATCCTGGCTCTGGCCTCAAGCCTGGCGGGAGGATGCCAGGATAAAACGCTATTACACCCCCAATTTATGATGCTTTTTGTCGTTATGGGTGGCTATATCGTTATGTAGTCAATGATATGGCCGTGGGGTGTCTGGCTTCCTGTTTTGGCATTGTCGTTATACCTGCATAGATATGACGACATTGGAGAGAATCAGACACAAGGAATAACAAGATGAAACACTACTCGCGCCCTCTAACCCTGGCCTCTTTGTTGCTCACCCTGCTGGGCAGTTCCTCAGCCGCTCACGCCGATGAGGTGCTGGTGGCGGTGGCCGCTAACTTCTTAGCTCCTTTGCAGGAGATTGCTGCCGAGTTTGAGAAGAGCACCCAGCATCATGCCGTCATCACCCCTGGCGCTACCGGTAAGCTGTTTACCCAGATCCAGAATGGCGCACCATTTGAGGTAATGGTCAGTGCCGATAGCAAGACCCCTAAAAAGCTGGTGAAGGCAGAGCTGGCATTGGCCGACTCTCAGTTTACCTATGCGCGCGGCAAGCTGGTGCTCTGGTCGGGAGATGAGAAACGGGTGGATAACCAGGGCGCCGTGCTCAAGAGCGGTAGCTTCAAGCACCTGGCAATAGCCAACCCCAAAACCGCACCCTATGGTGCCGCCGCGATCGAGACCCTGGACAAGCTGGGTTTGAGTACCACACTGCAGGGCAAGCTGGTGACGGGCGAGAACATCTCTCAGACCAAGCAGTTTGTGGACTCAGGCAATGCGGAGCTGGGTTTTGTTGCTCTGTCGCAGGTCTACAAGAACGGCAAGATCACCAAAGGTTCCGCCTGGCTGGTTCCTGAAAACTTCTATAGCCCCCTCTATCAGGATGCGGTTCTGCTGAAAAAAGGCGAAGACAACCCGGCAGCGACCGCCCTGCTCAACTACCTCAAGAGTGATAAGGCCAAGGCCATCATGGCCACCTACGGCTACAGCAACTGATCGTAGGCAATGGGGCTTTATCGAGCCCCGCTATCCCCCTGCACGAAAAGAAGAAATTGATATTCAGATAACTAAAATTTAGGAAGTGCATCATGAAGAAAACACTAATTGCGGTGGCGCTGGTCGTCACTGCCGGGCAAGCTCATGCCGTTTCTGTGCTCAACAACCAATATGGCTCCATCGACATGACGGGGCGAGCCTATGCCGGCCACTATTTTGGTGATGACAGGGAGAGCGAGATGTATGGCTCTAACACCTTCTTGCGTTTTGGCCTCAAGGGCAGAAGCAAGATCAACGACACCTTGAGTGCCATAGGGACTTACGAGGGGCAGTTGAACGTTGGCGACAAGAGCAGTCCCAGCACGGTTCCGACCATGGATACCGAGAAGGGGAGCACGGTTGCCACTCGTTTGGCGTTTGCCGGGGTGTCGCACAACGACTGGGGCACCTTTACCTTCGGCCGCCAGAATGGGGCGGCTAACCTGGTGACCAGTTGGACCGATGTGTCGCTGACGGATGGTTACGGTAACCATGGTTTGGGGGTCGGGGTCGACAAGTTCGGCACCAAGCGCTCCTCCGATCAATTCAAATACTCTCTGAGCTACAAACAGTGGGGCATGGATCTGAGCTACAAGCTGCGTACCAGTCAAGACACCTGTGCCGATGGTGTCTGTACCAGCAAAGATAGCAGCGGTAAGAGCCAGGATGAGGTGGCGGTGGACAAGGATAACGCTGCCTATGGGGTGGCGCTCAGCTACAAGGTGCTGCCAGTGCTGAGTTTGGGCAGTAGTTACAGCGTGGGTCAGCAGGGGATTTATGAGGATGCCAAACTCTGGACCTTGAACACCCGGTATGACGATAAGGCGCTCTATGCGGCTTTCGCCTATGGTTCGGGCAAGCAGTGGTACAAGCCGGGTTATGACCATGATGGCTATGAAGCGGCGCTGGGTTACAACTTCCTCAATGGGGTGGGGTTGATGGCCATGTGGAACTTGCAACAGGCCGAAGGGGTGGATGCCACGGCTGGGAAGAATAATGGGGTGAGTAGCGACACGGTGAACTACTACACCTTGGGGGCCAACTATAAATTTAATCGCCGTTTGAGCTTGGCTGCCGAGTATCGCATCAACAACAAGGAAGCGAGCTCCTTTGCGGCGGTCAAGGATCCGGTGACAGGCCAGCCGGTGGATGCGGCCAATGATTGGCAGCTGGCGGCGCGGTACGACTTCTAAGCGCCAACAGCAGGGCGCCAACCCTCAGGTTGGTGCTTTATTGGTGCGTCGCGCCCCGTCATGGGGCGCGGTGAGTTAATGTGGTGCAACAGAGTTCAAGCTGGGATAGCCAGTATCACATTGCTGGCTTTGATCAGTGCGGAGGCCGGGACGCCAACACTCAGTTGTAACACTTTGACGGCATCATTGGTGATGACGGCATGGACCAGGTTGCCACTCGGCAGCTCGATGGCGACTTCGGTGTTGACGGCACCTTTGGTCAGGCTCTGTACCTTGCCGCTGAGTTGGTTGCGGGCGCTGAACTTCGACTGGGAGCCACCGGTCAGGAGTATGACCCAGGGGGCCTTGACCAGGGCCGTGGCAGTTTTACCTACGCTCAAGTTTAGGGCGTGGACACTGGATTCGGTGACAATGGCCGTCAATTTATCACCCCCTCTCAGGGTCAACTCTACCTCGGTATTGATTGAGTCATGGATCAGGGCGGAGATGGTGCCTTCAAATAGGTTTCGTGCGCTCACTTTCATCTTCTATAACCTTCTGATCCAAGGGCAAGTTGGCCCGATTCTCGCTACCTATTCGTCATGGTGCAGAGTGCATAGCGGCAGGTCCGCAGGCTTGGTCGACTCTAACTAGTCACACCGTATAGATACAACCATAGCGACAGGGATAGATGTGAACTCATTATTGGCGAATCACTTGTCAGATGGGGAACGTTATAAACAGGACAGTACAATGACAATTGAGACAAGCTCACCACGACTTCGTACCAAGCTGGAAGTCGAAACCGAATTTGGCACCTATCTTGGCGACACGCGCATCCGGCTGCTGGAGGCGATCGCCCAGCATGGCTCCATCACCCAGGCTGCCAAGGCTGTGCCTCTCTCCTATAAGGCGGCATGGGATGCTATCGACACCATGAATAATCTGTCGGATCACCCCCTGGTGTTGCGTTCGGCAGGGGGACGCCAGGGGGGCGGCACCCAATTAACGAGTTACGGCAAGAAGGTGATCGATCTCTACCGGGCACTGGAGGCCGAGTATCAGCAGGCCCTGGATCGCCTGGCGAGCAGCATGCATGCCGGGGAGGGCAATGACTTCCAGCAGTTCCGCCAGTTGCTCAAGCGTATGGCGATGAAGAGCAGCGCCCGCAACCAGTTTGCCGGTACGCTGACGGCCCTGCGGGCGGGGCAGGTGGATTTCGAAGTGTGTCTCCAGTTGGATGATGAGAACGAGCTGGTGGCCGTGATCACTCGTGAGTCAGCAGAGGCACTGGAGCTGGCCATAGGTCAGGAGGTGCTGGCTCTGGTCAAATCCTCTTCCATTTTGTTGTTGACTGAGCCAAGCATCCGAACCACGGCTCGCAACCATCTCTGGGGGCAGGTCACCCGCATTCACGATGGTCCGGTCAATGCCGAGGTGACGCTGACTCTGGCCAGTGGTAAGAGTGTCTGCGCCGTGGTGACTCACGACAGTGTCGAGCGTCTGGAGTTGGAGCTGGGGCAGCGTGCTTGTGCTGTCTTCAAGGCTTCATCCGTGATCCTCTGCTTGCATTCGTAAGATGCTTGCCTAGTTGGATCCCTGTGGCCAGGAGAGGAGCGGGGATCAGGCCATGGCCGCCCCATTTTTTCGTTTGGCGATATACATGGCCCTATCGGCTGCTGCCAGCAGTGCCTCCGGGTCGTTCATGCTGCTATCGGCCTCGGCTATGCCAACACTGATGGCTCCGGACCAGCACGCTTCTCCACTTGGCGTATGGAAGGGGAGTGAGCTGGCGATCAGCTTTCTGGCCAGCTCCTGGGCACCGGCATAGTGGGTGCGAGGGGAGATCACCAGGAACTCATCGCCTCCCAAGCGGCAGACTATGTCGCTG
>JBOFBS010000046.1:0-2271 GCA_051645725.1 Aeromonadaceae bacterium
ACTCATAGGCGGAGTCATCCTTCACGCCGACATGTTCATGGGAGGCCATACGCTTGACCCATTGCCATTCTGGTACCAGGTCAGCGTCATCGTAATCGCCGATGATGGAACTCATGGCGACATCCAGCATCTGCATTACCGAATGGCCTGCCAGTGAGTCAGGTGTTGCAGGGATGGTGTTGGTCATTACATCGCTCCTTGTTGTCTGGGCTGTGGGTTACAGCTGATTGATAACCGGCTTGCAATTAAGACGGTCCAGCAGATGCAGCGAACCGTACTGGGCTACCAGTCGGTCTATGGCCATCTGGGCGCAGGCCGTTCTGCTGGGTTTATTTTCAGGTATGGCGTAACGAGCAGTGAGCCAACCGCCGAGCAGCGCAATGCGGTAGCCACTCGGGATGTGGGTGAGGGACGTTCCTATTCCCCTCCCGTGAATGAGGAAGGGCACTGCCTGTCCGCCGATGCCGATATCGATGCGCTGACCCTTGAGCTCGAAGGTGGTGATCTCGCCGGTTTGCGGATGTTTGCCGGGCACCTTGATGGTGATGTTTTTCGCCATTTCACACCTCCGGCTTGCGTTCAAAGTGGTGGGTCACAACGCCCGCTTCCGGGTCGATGCTGATAAACGCCGGGGCTTGCGGGTGGTATTGGTAGAGCCGCGCCAGTTCGGCACGAAACGCCTCGACGTTCGGCGCAATTACATGACTGGTATCCCCCTCGGCGTAAGTAAAGGTCTCCAGCTTCTCGGTGTTAATCCAGATGCCAAAGTACCAGGCGTCTTCCTCGGTGTCGTATTGCTGCCAACCTTGAGCCAATAGCGTGCGGTCGTAGTAATAGCGGTCAGCCTGATGGCTCCCCCGGTCGATGCGGCAACCCGTCACGGTGAGCTCAAACTGGATACGCCCCGCTTGGTGAGCCTTCTTGACCCGGCGCAGCAGCTTGAGGGCCTTGGCTCTGCTACGGCCATTACCGAGCGGTTGCGGCTGCCTGGCCCGTAATGCCAGATGGGTCATTATCTTCGGCGCGGTGTTGTGGTTGAGCTGACCGATGGCAGTGGTGATCTGCCGAGCGGACAGAGTCTTGTAATCACGTAGGTCGTGCATGGTGGGGTTTCCTTCAAATGCAAACAGCCCCTCGGCGTGAGGGGCTGTGAGAGGTCTTGTGTGTGCTGGTGGCCGTGGCTCAGGTGTGACTACTCCAATCCGGCTTGTCATTACTACCATGGTTGACGTAGGCCCCGACAATTACCCGTTGCCACTCGCCGACCGGCTGACCCACTGCATTACAGGCGCAGCGAAAGCGGGCGAAGTTAATCTCTCGCGGCAGGTACTCGCGCATATCGCGGGGACTGACAAAGAGCGAGGTTTTGTGCAGCACCGGATTGGGCGCAACCAGTGGCCCGCCAATACGTCGCCCCTCCACATCGTGGGCATAGGCAAAGCCCGGCAGCATCAACTGCTGACTGATGAGCTTGGCAAGCCCTGGATGGGCACACATGGCCTCTGCCACGGCGGCCTGGCTAAAGCTGTCGGTAAATTCAATCATGGGTGATTCTCCCTTTCAGCAGGTGAACGGTAGGCCGCTGCCAGCAGCGCAAACTGTTCGACCAGGTAACTGATGCTGATTCCCAGTTCATCACTGACCCCATCACCCAGACGATGATGCAGGTGTGCCATGTCATCGGCGATACGCTGGGCTATATGGGCCGTTGAGCTCGGTGGTGAGCTTGTCACTGTCAGAGTGATGGAAAGGTTCATCACATCTCTCCCCAAGTGGCTTGCTCCCACAGTGACAGTCGAGTCAGCACGTCTTGCGCCAGCGCTTGCTGTAACTGCTGTAGTACCTTCACAAGCCGAGGTGCCTGCTCAGGGCTCCCGCTCCATTCACTCGATTGGTACAGGGCGCAGCAGGTGAATTTGTAGAGGGCAACCAGCTCGCTATCGGTGAGTGGTGCCTGGTGGTAACTGTGGGCAGGTTTAATCTGTCCCAGCTTGGTCGAGCAGTGCTGGTGTGGTTCCTTCTGCTCTTGCTGGCGTCCTAACTGATAGCGATGCCAGACTGCCCGCCGGTTGGCGAGCCTCATCAACCGTACCAGCCGGTCTACCCGCCACGTCCAGGTACTGGTGACATCCATTGGCGAGTTCCACCAGAGGGAGCGCAGCAGCTCAAGGGTGTAGTGCGGTGGCATGGGGGCATTGCAAAAACGGTGTAACTGAACGGCAAAGGCAAGGTAGTCCTTGCGATCGATCATGAAAGCAGACATGGGGATGA
>JBOFBS010000047.1:0-6104 GCA_051645725.1 Aeromonadaceae bacterium
CTTTTTCCAGTATGGGGTCTGTGCTGTAAAAACTGGGGCAGAAGATGAGGCGCGAGGCTCGGGTATGAGCGGCAATATCGTGGGCTATGGTCAGTTGCAGTTGTGCCAGTGCCGGGGTATCGCTGGGCATATCATCAAATAACACGGCCAGAATGTCTGGCTGCAGCTCGGCCTCAATCAATGCAAGCTTGGCCAGCAGAGTCGGGCGCTTGGCTGCGTAGTCGTGATGTGCGCCAAGTGGTGTCAGACCTATGCCAAATGCCACTCCATGCTGACGACAGGCCTGAGCCAGCTGTTTAAGGTGCGTCAGTTCGCTCTCCGGCCAGGGCAACTGCCACTGCCGCCGCAGATAGGCATCATCTTTGGGGGCGTAGATATAGAAGCCATAACCATGCTCTGGTAGCCAGGTGGCATAAGCCTGGCGAGCCGCCCAAGACCAGCTCTTGCCAAAAAAACCTTCTATGATGCCAAGCGTGGGATGCACCGGACGAGAGTAATGAGGGTTATTGGGCAGGCAGTGGGGATCAAGGCGATGTGGCATAAAAAGACCCATTCTGAGAATTAGTTATGACTAGGCAAGGTTCACCCTGCCGGGCGATCTTAACAAACCTGCGGATGGATTGCTTGCTGGTGAATCTACCCAGTTCTGGTGATTTTCAGAGCAATTAAACCCCGAGTGGCTGGAAATTGTATGAAAAATGCGAAACAGGCGGAACAAGTCGCAGGCTCATGGCTCGACTAGCTGAAATGGCATGGCTATAATGCCGCGTCATTTTATGTTTATAGGGAAGACAATCTTGTCTTCAAACAAAGATGGGTCGGGTGATTTTGCCCGACTGCGTCTGAGGAGCGGGATAATTGCCCCGCATGCTGAGTTGAACGAGGTAAAAGAATGCAAGTTTCTGTCGAGACGACCCAAGGTCTGGAACGCCGTCTTACCATCACTGTACCGGCTGAGAAAGTAGAGAAAGAGATCAACGGTCGCCTGGCTCAACTGGCCAAGACTCGTCGCGTTGATGGTTTCCGTCCTGGTAAGGCCCCGATGAGCGTCATCAAGAAGATGTATGGCGCTTCTGTAGTTGCAGATGTGGCTGATTCTCTGATCCAGCGTCACTTCATTGAAGCCGTGGTCGGTCAGAAGCTGAGCCCAGCCGGCGCTCCGGTTGTGCAGCCGAACGAGCTGGCAGCAGGCAAGGATTTTGTTTTCACCGCGACTTTCGAAGTTTATCCGGAAATCGAAGTGAAGAATCTGGATGCCATCAAGATCGAAAAGCCGACAGCCTCTGTGCAAGATGCTGATCTGGACAAGATGCTCGAAACCCTGCGTAAGCAACACGCTACCTGGGCTGAGGTTGATGCCGCCGCTGCTGCTGACCTGCGCGTAAATCTGGATTTCACCGGCTCCATCGATGGTGTGGAATTTGAAGGTGGCAAGGCTGAAGGCTTCACCCTGGTACTGGGTGCTGGCCGCATGATCCCTGGTTTTGAAGAGGGTCTGTTCGGTAAGAAGGCTGGTGAGTCGTTCGATATCGATGTGACTTTCCCTGAAGATTACCATGCCGAAAACCTGAAGGGTAAGGCTGCCAAGTTTGCCATCAAGCTGAACAAGGTTGAGCAACAGGTTCTGCCTGAGCTGACCGCTGAGTTTGTTCAACGTTTTGGTGTTGAAGATGGTTCTGTAGACTCTCTGCGTGCCGAAGTGCGCAAGAACATGGAACGTGAATTGAGCCAGGCGCTGAAGAACTCCATCAAGGAGCAGGCGCTGCAAGGTTTGATCGACAACAACGAGATCACAGTGCCTAAGGCTGCTGTTGAGCAGGAGATCGATGGTCTGCGTCAACAAGCCATGCAGCGTTTCGGTGGTGCTCAGAACAAGAACATGCCTCAGCTGCCGGCTGAGCTGTTCCAGGAGCAAGCTGAGCGTCGTGTGCGCATTGGCCTGCTGTTGGGTGAAGTGATCCGTGTTAACGAGATCAAGGCTGAAGATGATCGCGTTAAGGCCATCATTGAGTCTATGGCTACTGCGTATGAAGATCCGCAGGAAGTGGTCGATTACTACTTCAAGAATGAACAACTGCTGAACAACATCCGCAACCTGGCGGTTGAAGAGCAAGCCGTTGAACTGATCATGGCCAAGGCCCAAGTTACCGAAAAGGCGCTCTCCTTTGATGAGGTGATCAACAAAGCAGCCGCAGGTGCCTGATTGGAATTGACTCCGTCACATTTTTGATGCGTATAATGGCCCGTGTGAACTCACTCGGGCCTTTTTACTTTAGGAACATCGCCTTATGAATAATTTTCTCCAGGATTCGACAGCTTCTCCCATGAATGCCCTGGTACCCATAGTGGTTGAGCAGACCGCTAAGGGTGAGCGTTCATACGATATCTACTCCCGTCTGCTTAAGGAGCGGGTGATCTTCCTCACGGGTCAGGTGGAAGATTACATGGCCAACCTGGTGGTTGCCCAACTGCTGTTTCTTGAATCCGAAAATCCGGAAAAGGATATCTATCTTTATATTAACTCTCCGGGTGGTTCGGTGACGGCAGGTATGTCAATCTATGACACCATGCAGTTTATCAAGCCGGATGTCAGCACTGTCTGCATGGGCCAGGCTTGCTCCATGGGCGCGTTTTTGTTGGCCGGTGGTGCCAAGGGAAAACGTTTTGTGCTGCCTCACTCCCGGGTGATGATCCATCAGCCACTGGGTGGGTTCCAAGGCCAGGCATCGGATATTCAAATCCATGCTATGGAAATATTGAAGATCAAGCAGACGCTCAACGAGCGCTTGGCCGCGCATACGGGTCAGCCGCTGGAGCGTATCGAGCGCGACACTGACCGCGACAATTTCATGTCGGCTGATCAGGCGGTGGAATATGGTCTGGTTGATGCGGTTCTGACTAAGCGGGACTGAGACAAAGCAGGACTGACATGGTCGGCGGCCTGATATACACTGGTAGTCACCAGGAGGCCGCCGCCTCCTGTCTGAAGATTTGAGGTTAATGAATGACAGATAAACGCAAAGGTGAAGGCGACAACAGCAAGTTGCTCTATTGCTCATTTTGCGGCAAGAGTCAGCACGAAGTCCGCAAGCTGATTGCGGGACCGTCTGTCTACATTTGCGATGAGTGTGTAGACCTGTGCAACGACATCATCCGCGAGGAGATACGTGAGATCTCCCCACGCAAGGATGAGCGGGCATTGCCCACACCCCACGAAATACGTGCCCACCTGGATGATTACGTCATAGGCCAGGAGCATGCCAAGAAGGTTCTGGCAGTTGCTGTCTATAACCACTACAAGCGGCTGCGTAGCGGTCATGCTGCCGATGGCGTTGAGCTGGGCAAGTCCAATATTCTGTTGATTGGCCCCACTGGTAGCGGTAAGACGCTGCTGGCCGAGACGCTGGCTCGTTTCCTGGATGTGCCCTTTACCATGGCCGATGCGACCACACTGACCGAAGCCGGTTATGTGGGGGAAGATGTAGAGAACATCATCCAGAAACTGCTGCAAAAGTGCGACTACGACATTGAAAAGGCTCAACGGGGCATAGTCTATATCGATGAAATCGACAAGATTTCACGCAAATCCGAGAACCCCTCCATCACGCGGGATGTTTCCGGGGAGGGCGTTCAGCAGGCTCTGCTCAAGCTTATCGAAGGCACCATAGCCTCAGTACCGCCGCAAGGTGGACGTAAGCATCCGCAGCAGGAGTTCTTGCAGGTCGATACCTCCAAGATCCTCTTCATCTGTGGTGGTGCGTTTGCCGGGCTGGACAAGGTGATTGAACAGCGCTCGGCCAAGGGCTCAGGCATCGGCTTTAAGGCTGATGTGAAATCCAAGTCGACTAACGTCACGCTGACCGAGTCGTTCGCCAAGGTTGAGCCAGAAGATCTGGTGAAATATGGTCTCATCCCCGAGTTCATCGGACGTCTGCCGGTTCTGGCGACCCTGACCGAGCTGGACCAGGCCGCTCTCATCCAGATACTGACATCACCGAAGAATGCATTGACCAAGCAGTTCCAGGCTTTGTTCAAGCTCGAAGGGGTGGATCTTGAGTTCCGTGATGAAGCCTTGCAAGCCATTGCGGCCAAGGCGATGGAACGCAAGACGGGGGCCCGTGGTTTGCGCTCCATCGTTGAAGGCGTGCTGCTCGATACCATGTACGACCTGCCTTCTCAGCAGGAAGTGGCCAAAGTGGTGATTGATGAGAGCGTGATCAAGGGTGAAAGCCAACCTCTGCTCATCTACCAAAACCCTGAGCGGCAAGCGGCATCGGGCGATTAAGTGAGTTAAATTTAAGCAAACGAAAGGGGCAATCAGCCCCTTTCTTCTTTTTTGCCATCCAAGCAATTGAATCTGGAATTAACGCCCCCATATACTCAACAGATTGCTTTGCCCAAAGGCGTTATGCCAAGAGATAACAACTATGAATCTTGAGCGTTCCGATCGTGTCATAACCCCCGTCTTGCCTCTGCGTGATGTGGTGGTCTATCCGCACATGGTCATTCCCCTGTTTGTGGGTCGTGAAAAATCCATCCGCTGCCTGGAGGCGGCAATGGAGCAAGACAAACGGATTTTGCTGGTTGCCCAGAAAGAGGCGGCTACCGATGATCCAACACTGGATGACCTCTACCAGGTCGGTACTGTGGCGAATATCCTGCAATTGCTTAAGCTACCCGATGGCACAGTTAAGGTGCTGGTCGAAGGGGCCCAACGGGCCGAGCTTGAGCAACTGACCGAAGAGGATAACTACTTCGTGGGCGTCGCTCGCCTGCTGGAGTCGGTGGCTATCCCGGATCAGGAAGAAGAGGTGATGGTGCGCTCTGCCATCAGCCAATTCGAAGGCTATATCAAACTCAACAAGAAGATACCGCCAGAGGTGCTGACCTCTGTGGCGGCCATTGATGATGGCGCGCGTCTGGCTGACACTATGGCAGCTCACATGCCGCTCAAGCTGGAAGACAAGCAGAAGGTGCTGGAGCTTCCGGAGATCTCTGAGCGACTGATGTTCCTGATGGCGATGATGGAGTCGGAGATCGACCTGCTGCAGGTCGAGAAGCGCATTCGTTCTCGCGTCAAGAAGCAGATGGAAAAGAGCCAGCGCGAGTATTACCTGAATGAACAGATGAAGGCCATCCAGAAAGAGTTGGGTGAGCTGGAAGAGTCTCAGGATGAGTTTGATGGCCTGCAGAAGAAGATTGATGAAGCAGGCATGACGGCCGAAGCCAAGGAGAAGACCCTGGCAGAGCTGACCAAACTGAAGATGATGTCGCCCATGTCGGCAGAAGCGACTGTGGTTCGTGGCTATATCGACTGGATGATAGCCGTGCCTTGGAAGGCTAGAACCAAGGTCAAGAAGAACCTGGCTCAGGCTGAAACCGTACTGAACGAAGATCACTACGGGCTGGATAAGGTCAAGGAGCGCATCCTTGAGTATCTGGCAGTTCAGAGCCGGATGAACAAGCTCAAGGGACCTATCCTCTGCCTGGTTGGCCCTCCTGGGGTAGGTAAGACCTCCTTGGGACAATCCATTGCCAAGGCAACGGGTCGCAAGTATGTCCGCATGGCACTGGGTGGGGTGCGTGATGAGGCCGAGATCCGCGGTCACCGTCGTACCTACATTGGCTCTATGCCGGGTAAGCTGTTGCAAAAGATGGCCAAGGTCGGGGTGAAGAATCCACTCTTCCTGCTCGATGAGATCGACAAGATGTCTTCTGACATGCGCGGCGATCCCTCCTCAGCCTTGCTGGAAGTGCTGGACCCTGAGCAAAACAATAGCTTCAACGATCACTATCTGGAGGTTGATTATGACCTCTCCGATGTGATGTTCGTGGCGACCTCAAACTCCATGAACATCCCCGGCCCCTTGCTGGATCGGATGGAGGTGATCCGTCTGTCGGGTTATACCGAGGATGAAAAGCTCAATATTGCCAAGAATCACCTGGTGCAAAAGCAGATAGAGCGCAATGGTCTGAAGCCCCATGAGATCACCATTGAGGATTCAGCGATCATCGGCATCATTCGCTATTACACTCGTGAGGCCGGGGTGCGTAGCCTGGAGCGTGAGATCTCCAAGCTGTGCCGCAAGGCGGTAAAAGCCATT
>JBOFBS010000048.1:0-8493 GCA_051645725.1 Aeromonadaceae bacterium
GCCATCGGCGACTCCCACGGCAATACTCCCGGTTCGCAAGAGGTGTTGACCCTGGATCGCAAGAGCGGCGTCTACAAGAAGCTGGTGGTGGATGAGAGCGGCAAGAAGCTGCTGGGCGCCATACTGGTGGGGGACAACAACGAATATGACACCCTGTTGCAGTATTACCTCAACGGGGTGGAGATCACCGATCATCCGCTGGGTCTCATCATGGGCGAGCAGAGCAGTGCCGCGCCGCAACTGACCCTGCCGGACAGCGCCACCATCTGCTCCTGCCACAACGTCACCAAGGGCGACATAGTGGCGGCGGTCAAGGCGGGCAACCACAGCCTGGCGGATGTGAAGAGCTGCACCAAGGCCGGAACCGGTTGCGGTGGCTGCTCCAACCTGGTGAAGCAGGTGGTGGATCAGACCCTGCTCGAGCTGGGCATGGAAGCCAACACTCACCTCTGCGAGCACTTTGCCTTCACCCGTCAGGAGCTGTTTCACCTCATTCGCGTGGGTGAGCTCAAGAGTTTCGACGCCGTGCTGGAGAAGCATGGCAAGGGGATGGGCTGTGATATCTGCAAGCCGCTGGTGGGCTCTGTGCTGGCCTCGCTCTGGAACGAGCATGTGCTGGAGAAGCCGCACCGTCCGCTGCAGGACACCAACGATGCCTTCCTCGGCAACCTGCAAAAGGATGGCACCTACTCGGTCGTGCCGCGCATTCCCGGTGGCGAGATCACCCCGGATGGCCTCATCGCCATCGGCGCCGTGGGTAAGAAGTACAACCTCTACACCAAGATCACCGGTGGTCAGCGGATCGATCTCTTCGGTGCCCGGGTCGATCAACTGCCCGCCATCTGGAAAGAGCTGATTGATGCCGGATTCGAAACCGGTCAGGCCTATGGCAAGTCGGTGCGGACCGTCAAATCCTGTGTCGGCTCTACCTGGTGCCGCTATGGGGTCAAGGACTCTGTCGGCATGGCCATCCTCATCGAGAACCGTTACAAGGGGTTGCGCGCGCCCCATAAGCTCAAGTTTGCCGTCTCGGGCTGCACCCGCGAGTGTGCCGAGGCCCAGAGCAAGGATATCGGCGTCATCGCCACCGAGAAGGGGTGGAACCTCTATGTCTGCGGCAATGGTGGCATGCGTCCGCGTCACGCCGATCTCTTTGCCACCGATCTCTCCGACGAAGCGCTGCTGCGCTATATCGACCGGGTACTGATGTTCTATATCCGCACCGGCGATCGCCTGCAGCGCACCTCGGTCTGGATGGAGAACATGGAAGGGGGGCTGGAGTACCTCAAGTCTGTGGTCATCGACGACAAGCTGGGGATCGGCGCCGAGCTGGAAGCCCAGATGGCCCACCAGATCGCCACCTTCCAGTGTGAATGGAAGGGGACCCTGGAGGATCCGGAGAAGCTCAAGCGCTTCAAGCCCTTCCTCAACAGTGACGAGGCCTACATGCCGCCGCGTATGGTGGAGCGGGGACAAGCCTTCCCGGCCCGTGAAGAAGAGATCATCTACATCAAGGAGCTGGTATGAGCTGGGTAAAAGTGTGCGAGTTAAGCGATCTGACCCCGGATGTGGGCGCGGCGGCGCTGGTGGCTGGTGAACAGGTAGCCCTCTTCTACGTGCCGAGTCTGGAGCCTGCGCTCTATGCCCTGGATAACTGGGATCCGCTGGGGGAGGCCTTTGTGCTCTCGCGCGGCATCATAGGCGACCAGCAGGGGATCCCCTGCGTCGCTTCCCCCCTCTACAAGCAGCACTTCACCCTGGCCGAGGGGCGCTGCCTCGAGGAGGAGGGGGTCAGGGTGCGCAGCTGGCCGGTGAAACTCGAAGGGAATAGTGTCTTTGTACAAGCTAACACCAGGTAGCCGTTTTGGCCGGAGTTCGCTCCGGCCTTTTTTGCCGAGCCAACGGCTGCGACTGGAGTAAGCCTCTAAATAGCTGTTCCGAACAATTGATCACTCACTATAGAGACGGGGTAGCACTAAGCTGACCCTCCGCGGCAGGGATGGCGCGGCGGCGCCACCATGGATGGGTTCACGGCGTGTCAGCGTCTGCAACCTTGTCGATGTAGCATAATTAGAACGGTTATTTAGCCGTGACTGCGCTGGGCCTCTACTTTTAGAGAGCCGGTGGCAGCGTATGGGTCGCAGTAGTAAGATGACCCCTGTTATCAACGGCGCCACTGCGCTGACAATTTGACTCGAAACAATAAACCCGAGCCTCTGTGCCTAAACCCGAACGGGCATGGTGCTGAGGCCGAGCCGGCTCCCCCGGCGAGGGTGGTGCGGGAAACCAAGCCGCCTCCCGAATTTGGAAAGGTGTTTATGGCTTCCTTTAACCCCGAGCCTCTGGCTCTGGTCGATGGGTTTGCGCGCCGTTTTTACTACCTGCGCCTCTCCCTGACCGACGTCTGCAACTTCCGCTGCAGCTACTGTCTGCCCAATGGCTATCGGCCAGATGGCAGTCGTGATTTTCTCTCCCGCGATGAGTTGCGACGGGTGGCTGGCGCCTTTGTGGCCGCCGGTACCACCAAGATCCGCCTCACCGGCGGTGAACCCTCCATGCGCCGCGATCTCACCCCCATCATAGGCGACCTCAAGGCGCTGCCCGGGTTGGAGAAGCTGGTGCTCACCACCAATGGCTACCGTTTGAAACAGAAGGCGCGGGAGTGGCGCGAGGCGGGGCTCGATGCCCTGAACCTGAGCGTCGATAGCCTGGATCCGCGCCAGTTCCAGCTCATCACGGGTGAAAACCGCTTGAAGGAGATACTCGAGGGAGTGGAGGCGGCCTGGGCCGCTGGCTTTGGCCAGATCAAGATCAATGCCGTCTTGCTCAAAGGGCTCAACAGCCATGAGCTGGGCAGCTTTTTGCAGTGGGTCAAGGGGGCCCCCATACAGCTGCGCTTCATCGAGCTGATGGAGACAGACGAGGCGCGCCGCGACTACTTTGCCCGTCACCATCTGCGGGGGGAAACCCTGCGCCAGCAGCTGGTAAATGAGGGGTGGCGGCTCAAGCCGCGACTGCCAGACGATGGCCCGGCCCAGGTCTATCTGCACCCTGATTATCAGGGGGAAGTGGGGCTCATTCTCCCCTATGGCGAGGGCTTCTGTGACAACTGCAACCGGCTGCGGGTCTCGGCGCTGGGGCAGCTGCACCTCTGCCTCTTTGGCGATGGCGGCATAGCGCTGCGGGATCTGCTGGCACGGGATGATCAGCTCCCCGAGCTGCAGCAGCGTATCCAGCAGGCGCTGCAGCAAAAAGTACGCGCCCATCGCCTGCATGAGGGTAACCCAGGTGTGCGCCAGCATCTGGCTTCGATTGGCGGGTAAGCCGCGTCTTGACATCAAGGATAAGCAACATGAGTGAACAACTGACCCATATCAAGGGCAACGGCGAGGCCCACATGGTGGATGTCAGCGCCAAGGAGAGCACGACCCGCGAGGCGCGGGCCATGGCCCGGGTGCGCATGCTGCCCGCCACACTGGAGCTGATCTTAAGCGGCGGCCACCACAAGGGGGATGTGTTTGCCACGGCGCGCATCGCCGGCATCATGGCCGCCAAGAAGACCAGCGATCTCATCCCCCTGTGTCATCCGCTGGCGCTCTCCAAGGTGGAGGTGGAGCTGATCGCCGAGCCTGAACTCTCATCGGTGCGCATCGAAACTTATTGCCGTCTCAAGGGGCAGACGGGGGTGGAGATGGAGGCGCTGACCGCGGCCTCGGTGGCGGCACTCACCCTCTATGACATGTGCAAGGCGGTGGATAAAGGGATGGTGGTGGAGAGCCTCTGCCTGCTGGAGAAGCGCGGCGGCAAGTCGGGGGAGTTTCAGCGCGAGGTGGCACCATGATCCGGGTTCGTTTCTTTGCCCTGGTGCGCGAGCTGGTGGGCTGTGCTGCTCTGGAACTGGAACCTGACTATGCCACTGTGGGGGCGTTGCGCGCCGAGCTGGCCAGTCGGGGTGGCAAGTGGGCGCTGGCGCTGGAGGCGGGCAGCGTGCTGATGGCGGTCAACCAGACCCTGCAGGATGAGCGCTGCCCTCTTGCCGACGGGGATGAGGTGGCCTTCTTCCCGCCGGTCACCGGAGGCTGAGTATGCTCACAAAAGTTGAGGTGGGGGAGGCTCCCTTCAGCCTGGCCGCCGAGTATCAGGCGCTGGCGGGTCTGGCCAAAGCCGGTGCCGTGGTGAGCTTTATCGGCCGTATGCGCGATATCAACGAGGGCGATGAGGTGGTGGGGCTGCATCTGGAGCACTACCCGGGCATGACGCAACAGGTGCTGAACGAGCTGGTGGCCGAGGCTTCCACCCGCTGGTCCCTGGAGGCGGTCACCCTGATCCACAGAGTCGGTGACTTTGCCCCCTGCGACGAGATAGTGCTGGTGCAGGTGGCGAGCCGCCATCGCGGTGAGGCCTTCGCCGCCTGCGAGTTTCTGATGGATTACCTCAAGACCCGCGCCCCCTTCTGGAAGCAGGAGCAGCTTGTCGACGGCACCCGCCGCTGGGTCGCCGCCCGGCAGTGCGACACTCAGGCCGCCGAAAAGTGGTGAGCGCAATAAAGTGGAGCAGGGGGTAACGCTTGTCTGTTAAGCGGTTAGGGAGAGCCTCCCTAGCCTTCGCTAACGGACTTGCATCAGGCGTCGTGTGCTGTTGCCTATGGGTAAGGGGCAGGACAATCACTGAACAGCTCTGTTAGCCGGCTGGTCGCAGAGTGGGTGTCCAGACTCTCCTTCCAGAGTGGCGCGCCATTCATTATGGATCAGGCCATTATGGTGAAAAGGGGCACTCGAGTCGGCTATCTCTATTCCGCCTGAATTTTGGCTTGTGCAGGCCTGTAGCGACGTGAAGGCTGGGGGAATGTGAGGGCCCCCAGAGGAGCCCTAAATAAGCAGAATGTGATTGATCAGCGTTCCATAATCTGTACTACGTCATCCTTTTTGATCATGGTTTCCCGTCCCTCCTGATCATCGTAGTAGTACATGCCTGTGGTCTCATCGAGTCTTGGTTTTCCCTCTGTGCTCAACATACGGCCATCTTTGGTGCTGATGATGTATTGCGAACTGCATGCTGCCAACCCGATCAGGCAGAGCAGGGATACGGCTAACATGGTAACGACTCTTTTCATGATGTGCTCCCTAAACGATCACTGGTGATTTAGCCGGTTGCGTCATCCATAACGCTGCCTTACTGCATACATGGTTTGTTCACTGCGCAGGCGACGCTGTCTAAAGCATAGGCGTAAATAGCAGTAACGTGTGGTCGATCGTCTCGTTGAGCCGGTTTTGACTGCACTCCTGCTTCCCAAACAGCCGGCCTCTTATGCCTTCATCTCCCCATGCCGGTGGCTATACCGATGGCGGCCATCAATGGATAGCTAAATGGAAAGGGGGTAAATGGAAAGGGCGTCCACTGAACAGCTTTGTTAGCAGAGAGGTAACAGAGTGGGTGTCCAAACGCTCCTTACACTCCCCTGGCGAGCCCTTGGGCTAACCAGGGGAGTGTCTGAGGCTCAGGAAGCGGAGTATTCCACTTCGTTATCCGTGGAGGTGCCGGCGGCAAAGGCCTTAACGTTATCGAGGGTGGTGGTGGCGATGGCCAGCAGCGCCTCGCGAGTCAGGAAGGCCTGGTGGCCGGTAAATAGCACGTTATGGCAGGCGGAGAGGCGGCGGAAGGTGTCATCGGTGATCACCTCGTTGGATTTGTCCTCGAAGAAGAGCTCCTGCTCCTCCTCGTAGACGTCGAGGCCCAGCGCCCCTATCTTCCCCTGCTTCAGCGCCTCGATGGCGGCGACCGAATCCAGCAGGGCGCCACGACTGGTATTGATGATCATGACCCCCTCTTTCATCTTGGCAAAGGCCTCGGCATCAAGCAGGTGGTAGTTCTCCTTGAACAGTGGGCAGTGCAGGCTGATGACATCCGATCCGCGGAACAGGGTGTCCAGATCCACATACTCGGCGCCCAGCTCCAGTGCCGCTGGATTCTGGTAGGGATCATTGACCAGCAGACGCATGCCGAAGCCCTTGAGAATGCGCAGGGCGGCTATGCCTATCTTGCCTGTGCCTATGACGCCAGCGGTGCGGCCATGCATGTTGAAGCCGACCAGGCCATCCAGCGAGAAGTTGGCGTCACGGGTACGCTGGTAGGCCTTATGGATGCGGCGGTTGAGCGTCATCATCATGCCCACGGCGTGTTCGGCAGTGGCCTCCGGCGAGTAGGCAGGGACTCTTAGCACCCTGATGCCCAGCTCCTTGGCGGCCTGTAGATCCACGTTGTTGTAACCGGCGCAGCGCATGGCGAGCAACTTGGTGCCGTTGCTGGCCAGGTCGGTCAACACGGCGCGGCCAAGATCATCGTTCACAAAGGCGCAGACCACAGGATAACCATGGGCCAGACGGCTGGTCTTGCTGTCCAGGCGAACGTCAAAGTAGTCGATCTGGTACCCATATTGGGCATTGGCCAGTGCGAAGTGATCGCTGTCGTAGCCCTTGGCGCTGAACATGGCAATTTTCATCTTATCCCTCCCAGTTGATCCACATGAATGTTCCCTGATGGTGTCAGGTCAACTGTGCAGATTGAGCCTATATGCAAAGCGCTCAGCGGCGTTGGCGTGACGACAAGAGGAACGGTTGTGCTGTCAGATAGCCATAAGGTGTCACTTGGCTAACCACTCTAAACCTGGGGGCGGCAGTTGCAAATCCCAATCGGTGCGATGGGAAAAGAAAACGTGAAACCTGCCCATGGCGTGTTCCGGACTACCCTTCATCTCAAGCCTGCGCCGAGGCGGGTCACTCCTTAGTGACTTTTTTGCCCCGCATTAGCCAGGGCAGGGCGGAGAGAATAAACAGGGCGATCAGGGTACTCAGTACGGCGGTCGATTCGCGCCCCATACCGGCGGCGATGCCGATGGCGGCTGTGACCCAGATGCCTGCCGCTGTGGTCAGGCCGCGAGTCTCCATCTGCTTGTTGCCCAGTATGATGGCGCCTGCGCCGAGAAAGCCGACTCCGGCGATGAGACCCTGCAGCACCCGGGTCAGGTCGGCAGTGGAGGCTCCCGCCTGCTGGGGGATCAGCACAAAGAGTGCCGCGCCTATGGCAACCAGCATATGGGTGCGGACTCCCGCGCTCTTGCCATGTTGCTCCCGCTCATATCCCAGCAGCCCGCCTAGCAATGCCGCCACCAGCAGGCGAAGTGTGATGCGGGTGATCTGCGTGGCGTCCGGAATGTCGGAAAACTCAGACAGCACGGTACTCCATATCTCTTGCCACATACTCTGTTCTCCTTGATGTTGCATCTGGCGTTAGTCTACCCGATCTGGCCGGGTGGAGTTTGTATTCAAGGAGCAAGGGTTGAGCTTGCAGATAGGACAATGCCAGTCGAGGACTGGCATTGTGATGCTCGTCAAGCCCACTCTCAGGGCAGTTGTGGGCCGGCGGCGACCAGCTGTTTACCCTCCTCATTGTCTGTGTATTGCACGAAGTTCTTGATAAAGCGTGCGGCCAGATCTTCGGCCTTCACCTGCCAGTCGCCCGGGGTGGGGTAGGTGTCGCGCGGATCGAGTATGGCCGGATCCACATTGGGCAGGGCGACAGGGATAGCCAGGTTGAAGATGGGCAGGGTCTGCATCTGTGCCTCTTCAATGGCGCCATTGAGTATGTCATCGATAATGGCACGGGTGTCCTTGATGGAGATGCGTTTGCCGCTACCGTTCCACCCCGTGTTGACCAGATAGGCCTCGGCACCGGCCGCTTCCATCCGTTTCACCAGCTCTTCACCATATTTGGTGGGGTGCAGGGTGAGGAAGGCCTTGCCAAAACAGGCCGAGAAGGTGGGCTGAGGCTCGGTGATCCCTCGCTCTGTACCGGCCAGCTTGGCGGTAAAGCCGGAGAGGAAGTGGTACTTGGTCTGAGCCTTGGTGAGCTTGGCCACGGGCGGCAGCACGCCGAAGGCATCGGCGGTGAGGAAGATCACCTTGGTGGCGTGTCCCGCCGCCGAGATGGGTTTAACTATGTTGTCGATATGGTAGAGCGGATAAGAGACCCGGGTGTTTTCGGTCTTGCTGCCATCGTTGAAATCCACCACACCCTTCTCATCTACTGTCACGTTCTCCAGCAGGGCATCGCGGCGTATGGCGTTGTAGATGTCGGGTTCCGCTTCTTTGCAAAGCTTGATGGTCTTGGCGTAGCAGCCCCCCTCGAAGTTGAATACGCCGCTGTCATCCCAGCCATGTTCATCATCACCAATCAGTGCCCGTTTGGGATCGGTGGAGAGGGTGGTCTTGCCCGTGCCGGAGAGGCCGAAGAAGATGGCCACATCGCCTGCCTCACCCACGTTGGCCGAGCAGTGCATGGAGGCGATCCCTCGGCGCGGCAACAGGTAGTTCATCACAGAGAAGAGCCCCTTCTTCATCTCGCCGCCATACCAGGTGCCACCAATGACCTGCATCTTCTCGGTGAGGTTGAAGGCGACGAAGTTCTCGGAGTTGAGCCCCTGCTCTTTCCATTGAG
>JBOFBS010000049.1:0-6661 GCA_051645725.1 Aeromonadaceae bacterium
TGCTCAGGGCTACTTCGAAGCTGGCGCTCTCCCCGACAAAGCGCGGTGTGCTGGGCAGGGCCTTGAGCTCCAGGCCGACCAGATTCTGGTGGCAGTAGATGAGGGTGGTGATAAACAGGCTCAGCAGCAGATAGGCCAGGGCCAGGATGAGGTTGTTCTGGTAGTTGGTGCCCAGCACAAACAGGGTGCCCAGCAGCAGCAGATACTGATACCCCAGGGTTGTGGGGAGGATGAAGAGCGTGCGATAGCCCAGGGTCAGGCTCGGCGCGGGTGGAATGCGTCGAGCCAACCAATGGGCGACACGCTGTCGCCAGAGGGCATGCAGAGTACTCATCTGACCGGGTCCACTCGCTCCAGCAAGGCACGGCTGAGGCTGCTTTGCGTGCCAAATTGTCCCTGGCCGCTGCGCAGCCTGTGCTCGGCCACAGGAGCAAAGACCGCCTGCAGATCATCGGGGAGCAGATAGTCGCGGCCAGCCAGAAAGGCCCAGGCCTTGCCTGCGGCCAGCAAGCCTTGTGAGGCGCGTGGCGAGAGGGGGTTGGGCACCACACCTGGGCGGCGGGTCTCATTGACCAGGGCCAGCAGATAGTCGAGGAGGGTATCGCTGGCATGGACCTGGGCCACCTGCTGCTGCAGCTCCAGCAATTGCCTCTGATCCAGCTGGGGAGTGACCTTGGGGTAGCTGGTGCGCAGTAACATCTGGCGCTCGGCGTTGGCATCCGGGTAGCCCAACTCGATGCGCATCAAGAAACGATCCAGCTGGGATTCCGGCAGGGCAAAGGTTCCGGATTGATCCTGCGGGTTCTGGGTAGCGATGACGAAAAAGGGGTCAGGCAGGGGACGGGTGATGCCATCCAACGAGACCTGTTGCTCGGCCATGGCTTCGAGCAGGGCACTCTGGGTACGCGGGCTGCCGCGGTTGATCTCATCGGCCAGCAGCACCTGGGTGAAGATGGGGCCGGGGTGAAAGACAAACTCCTGCTGCTCCTTGTCGAAAATGGAGAGGCCCAGCAGATCGGCCGGCAGCATGTCGGAGGTAAATTGTACCCTCTGGTAGCTAAGCCCCAGGCAGGTGGCCAGAGCATGGGCCAGGCTGGTCTTGCCCATCCCGGGCAAGTCTTCAATCAGCAGATGGCCGCGAGCCAGCAGGCAGCAGAGTGCCAGGCGGATTTCAGTGCTCTTGCCCAGCACCACCCGATCCAGCTCAGTGAGTATCTTGTCGCTTATGATCATATTGCCCCATCCTCATGCTCTCGGGTCAGAGTTGACCGGATATGGGACCTATTCTGGCCCTATATTGAGGAGAAGTCAGTTAGCGAGTTGGCATATTCATCATGCGGTTGCGTGGGGACGCAAAAAAGAGGTGTCGTTGCGCAGGGGAATAGATAGACCCCACCAGTCAGCACTGGTGGGGGGGAGGTTAAACGCCCATCAGGGGTTTGATGCTGCTGACCCAGGTGCTGACGCGGTCGGCGGTCAGGCCAGCCTGGTTGTCTTGGTCTATGACCAGACCCACGAAGTCATCGCCATCCAGTGCGGAGGAGTCGGCAAATTCGTAGCCGCTGTTGGGCCAGTAGCCCACCATGTTGGCACCAGTGTTGCTGACGATATCGAACAGCTCGCCCAGTGCGTTGACGAAGGCATCCGGGTAACCCTTCTGATCGCCCAAACCGAATAGGGCGACTGTCTTGCCTGTCAGATCGGCCCCTTCCAGATCGGGGACAAACTCGGCCCAGCTTTCGGCCTGGCAATCACAATCCAGACCTGGCAGTTCGCCATCGCCCAGCGTCGGCGTGCCCAGGATCAGGCAGTCATAGGCCAGCAGGTCATCTATGCTGGCTTTATTGATGTTGATGGGGGCTGCAACGTCTTCGCTGCCGAAGGCGTCATGGATCAGTTTGGCAACCTTGCGGGTCTTGCCGGTATCGCTTCCAAAAAAAATGCCGACTTTGGCCATGTTCTCTCTCCTTGCACATGATGAGGCTGTCTGCACTGCTGCAAGAAGAGTGCTACTGAGTAGACATTTCTTAACCGATTGTTTTGTAATGATATTGCTAGTGTTGACTGTGGGGTTGGCTTGTCGGTTGTCCGACAATGGGTAGGAGAGTGTCGGCTCTGGTGCGCGGATGGCGGCGAGCGAGCCGCCGGGCTGAGCTCTCCGCACTCCGGAGTGGGTAGGCTTGCAGTTGTCACCACCCTTGACTAGGGTGCAAATAAGGATGGCTAGGATCTGGCCAGGGGAGTAAGGAGTTGCAGATGGATGGATGGCTTGGGTGGATCAGCTTGGTGGCGCTCCTTCTATTGCTGGTGGGCGGAATGGGGGGGCTGTTGGCTCTGGCGCGTTTGGCGCTACTCCAACAACAGGTGCGAGAGCTCAATGCCCGCTTGCGCACGCTGGAGGCCAGCCTGGGGCGCTCGACGAGTGGTGAGGAGAGCTCGGCAGCGCCGCAGGTGAGTGTACCGACAACATCCAGACCCGAGCTGACGGTTGTCCCCTCTCTCTCCCCCTCTGCGGTGGTGACTCCGCCTAATGCCGCCATGCCCAAGGTGACTGCGCTGCGCTCTGAGGTGGTTTCGCCTCTGGTTCGCCCCGGGTCAGTACAGAGCGTGGAGCGGGCCTGGGCATCGCGCTGGATGGTGTGGGTCGGCGGCGTGGCGCTGGCGTTAGGGGGTGTCTTTCTGGTCAAGTTCGGGGTGGAGCACTCGCTGCTGGGGCCTCAGGGGCGGGTAGTGGCCGGAGGAATACTCGGCGTGCTTCTACTGCTGGCCAGTGAGTGGTTACGGCGACGCGATGCGGCAAGGTCTGCCGACGGAGCGACTCTGCAGGCCGACTATGTGCCGGCCGCCCTCTCGGGAGGCGGCGTGATCGCTCTGTACGCGGCTTTGCTGACCGCCTTTGAGCGCTATGGGCTGCTGGCGCCCGGGCTGGCATTTGTGCTGCTGGCGGCTGTCTCCCTGCTGGCCTTGCTCCTCTCCTTGCGCCAGGGGCCGTTGCTGGCGGTTCTCGGGTTGTTGGGTGGCTATCTGGTGCCTGTGCTGGTCACTACCTCCCGTGGCTCCCTGGTGGGCTTGCTTGTCTATGTGGCCCTGATCTCCCTGGCCGCGCTTGGACTGCAGTATCGGGTGCAGCGGCGCTGGTTATGGTGGGGTACGCTGCTTGGCCACTTCCTCTGGCTGCTGGCCGGGGTATTTTTTCTATACCGCGATGAGCAGGGCTTTGTGCTCACCTATCTGGGGCTCTCTCTTTACGCCTTCGTTGCCCTGCCTGGCCTCGGTTGGCGCCTGCACAGTCGGGCGCTGCGCTGGCCCTTGAGTTGGCGCCGAGCTCCTGCCCTCATCAAGGATATTCACTGGGTCGTCTTGCTCTGTGCTCTGCTGCTGCTCTGGCTGCTCACCTTCTTTGCCTATAGCGCGGCAAGCTGGCTCACTCTGGCGTTGGGGGTGCTGGCCCTCACCTGGTTGGCGTTGCGTGTCGCGGCTCTGGATCTGCTGGCCTGGATGGCGACCCTCACCCTGGCGCTGGCCTTGCTGCTCTATCCTGCCGCCAAGGTGGGAGAGGAGGGGCTCTTGCTGCCTTTGGCCTCGGATCACTTTGCTGCGGTATGGCGCTGGATGCTGGGCATAGCCCTGCTGCAGGCGGGGCTCTGTTTCTGGGCGCTGCCACGTCTCTATCGCTCCGCTCTGTGGGCCTCGCTGCTGGTAAGCTCGCCGCTACTGGTGCTGACGCTGCTCTATCTGTGCGCGCCAGAAACGGGCTTCTGGCAGGCTGGATCACTTGTCTGGCCTGTGCAGGCCCTGTTGCTGTTTGTGGCGGCCAGTAGCCTGGCCATGTGGCGAAGCCAGTTCCGGGTCGGCGTCAGGGTGGCCTTCCTGGCGGGGGGGCAGGGGGCCCTGGCTCTGGCCTTTCTCGCCTATTTTAGTGAGGAGAGTCTGACCCTGCTGCTGGCGCTGCAACTGGCCGGATTGGCCTACCTGGCCCGCCATGAGGCTGATTGCATCCCCCACTGGTTGCTCAAGTTGCTGGCCTTGGTGGTGGTGTGCCGACTCTCGCTCAATCCCTGGCTGCTGGATTATCCCTTGCTGGGGAGTTTCGGTGTGCACTGGAGCCTCTATGGATATGGCATTCCCGTACTCTGTTTCTTTGCCGCGGCTCGCTGGTTGCCACTACGCCCGGGCTTGCAGACCCAGGCCTGGCTGGAGGCGGGAGCCCTGCAGCTGTTGACCCTCTGGCTAACCCTGGAGGGGCGCTACTGGCTCTCGGATGGCCACCCCTTCGATGCTCCCTACGGTCTGGCCGATACGGCCTTAAGCAGTGTCACCTGGGGGGCGCTGGGGCTTATCTATGGCTACAAGGCGCGTTTAGCGGGCACCTTGCAGCGGGTTTATGCTCTGGCATCGCCCCTGCTTCTGGGCATGATGCTGGTGATGACCCTGTTAGGCTCGAGCCTGGCCTACAACCCGGTATGGCAGGCGCAAGAGGTGGGGCCCTGGCCTCTGCTCAATCTCACTCTGCTGGCCTGGGGCCTGCCCGCGGCCCTGGCGGTCGTGGCGCTCTGCCTGCCCTGGCCACTCCCGCCGCCTCTGCGGCAGGCGTTGGCGGGCTTTGCCCTGTTGATGGGGCTCATCTGGCTGACACTGGCGGTACGGCAATGGTGGCATGGGAGCTGGCTCAATGGCCCTCTGGTCTATGGCCCTGAGCAGTACACCTACTCGGCGGTCTGGTTGCTGGCCGCCATAGTGCTGATGCTAACCGGGACCTGGTTGAATCAATCTCGGGTTAGGCAGGCGGCGCTGCTGATCCTCGCCCTGGCCGTACTCAAGATCTTCTTGTGGGATATGAGCGATCTGCAGGGGCTCTACCGGGCTGCCTCGTTTCTGGGGTTGGGGTTATCCCTGGTGGGGTTGGGCTGGTTCTATCAGCACCATCTCTTGCCGCTCGCCAGCGGTGGCTCATCGGATGGCCCCCTATCCGAACCCATACCGCCCACCCAGGCTGATTAGGAGCAAACTCATGCAGCGTCTGGTGCGATGGCGGATCAAAAAGCGCAAGGCTCGGCGGGCCTCCCTGTTACACCGCTGGCTGAGTCAGGCGCATCTGAACACAGGCCCGGCGGAGCTGTGTTGGCCTCTTGTTTCGCCTCAGCTCGTAGAGCCCGACCTGGGGGGAGAGGATGGGCTCGCCAGTGGATCATCATCCAGTGACGACGGCACACCCCCAGCGTGAGGCTTGCTAACTGGCTGTGCCGAATAGTCGATCGCCATCACAGTGAGGGGGGGACGCTAAGCTGCCCCACCGCGCCTGGGGTGGCGCGGTGGGGCCCTTACGGCGTCTTAGCGTGTGCTAGTTTGTCGATGCCGCATAGCGTGTCGATTCGGCATAGACAGGCGCGGTTATTTAGTTCTGTGGTTGGTTGGCCGAGGGGGCCATCTGGGCTGGTTGTTCCTTTTGAGGCATAGCCTTATGTGGTGCCTGCGGGGTCCAACCCACTATGGCCAGCATCACGAAAAAACCCAGCACATAAGCCAGGGGCACATGCCAGCCGTGGCGCAACCAGCTTAGTGCCGACCGCGCCTCGGGGTACATGTTGGCCAGCGCCACCCCGGCTGAGGAGCCAAACCAGAGCATGGAGCCGCCAAACCCCACCGCATAGGCCAGCACCCCCCAGTCGTAGCCACCCTGCTCCAGGCAGAGTTTGGTGAGGGGGATGTTGTCAAATATCGCCGAGACAAAGCCCAGGAAAAAGGTGGAGAGCCAGGTGGCCGGAGGTAACTCTTCGACCGGCATCAAGGAGGCGCAGGTGACCAGTCCCATCAAAAAAATGGTGCCGGCGGCGGCATGCTTGAGCTCTCCCCAGGGGGTCTTCACCACCAGGGCGCCGAGCAGGATGGCAATCCAGACGCCCAGGGCTGGGAAGTCAAAGGCGTAGTTGGTGAGGATGGTGAGCAGGAGTATCAGGGCGACCACTCCCAGCTTGGGCCAGGAGAGGGTGGCATAGCTCTGGGCCTCCTTGATGATGGGTTGATACCTGGCCTGTTGTCGGGCGGCGATGACACCAAATAGCAGCAGGGCAACCCCGGCGGCCACATAGGCCTTGAGGACATGCAGGGGGCTGACTCCATCTATCCACATCAGTGTGGTGGTGGTATCGCCGACTACTGAACCCGAGCCTCCGGCATTGCTGGCCGCGACTATGGCGGCCAGGTAGCCGATATGCACCCGCTTGTTGAAGACCACGAAGGCGATGGCCCCACCTATCATGGCGGCGGCTATGTTGTCGAGAAACGAGCTGATGACGAAGATCATCACCAGTAGGGCAAAGCCCCCCTTCCAGTCTGCGGGCAGATAGTTGGGCAGCACCCTGGGCAGTTGTGATTCGTCGAAGTGCTTGGCCAAGATGGCAAAACCGAAGAGTAACCCCAGCAGGTTGAGCAGCACGCGCCACTCCCCCTCCTGACCCTCTCCACCCAGCAGATGATGCAGCAGTGAAAACTCCTCCAGCCAGAGATACTTGCTGATCACCACAGCGGCTAACCCGGCCAATGAGACCCACATTGTGTAGTGGTGCAGTAGCGCCACCCCCAGCAGGGTGGCGGCAAAGAGCAGAAATTCCAGCCGTATGCCACCCAAAGTTGGCATCTCGCCATCGGCGGCCAGCGCCAG
>JBOFBS010000050.1:0-7209 GCA_051645725.1 Aeromonadaceae bacterium
GGTGGCCGAAGCCGAGGTTGAAGCTGAAAGTGAGGCCCCTCTGCCCGCTCTGCAGCCCGAGACGCAGGATAGACCGAAGCGCAGTGGCTTCTTTGGTCGCCTGGTTCAGGGGTTGATGCGTACCCGGGAGAACATAGGGGCTGGCTTCCTGGCGCTGTTCCGGGGCAAGAAACTGGATGAGGAGCTATTCGAAGAGCTCGAAACCCAACTCTTGAGTGCTGATCTGGGTGTCGAGACCACGGGGCGCATCATCAAGAACCTGACCCAGCAGGCGAGCTTCCGTCAGCTCAAGGATGCTGAGGCGCTTTATGATCTCCTGAAGCAGGAGATGGGGGAGATACTGCAACCGGTTGACCAGCCCCTGCTCATTGATACCAGCAAGAAGCCCTATGTGATCCTCATGGTTGGGGTCAATGGTGTGGGCAAGACCACGACCATAGGCAAACTGGCCAAGCGCTTCCAGGCCGAAGGCAAGTCTGTCATGCTGGCCGCCGGTGATACCTTCCGGGCGGCGGCGGTGGAGCAGCTTCAGGTGTGGGGACAGCGCAACCAGATCCCGGTCATAGCCCAGCATACGGGGGCCGATTCCGCCTCGGTGATCTTTGATGCCATGCAGGCCGCGCGGGCACGGAATGTGGATGTCCTCATCGCCGATACCGCCGGCCGCCTGCAGAACAAGGGGCACCTGATGGAGGAGTTGAAGAAGATAGTCAGGGTCATGAAGAAGCTGGATGACGCCGCCCCTCACGAGGTGATGCTGACCCTGGATGCTGGCACGGGCCAGAATGCGATAAGTCAGGCCAAGCTGTTTGGTGAAGCGGTAGGCATCACGGGCATAGCGCTGACCAAGCTGGATGGTACCGCCAAGGGTGGGGTCATCTTTGCCGTCGCCGACAAGTTTGGTATTCCCATCCGTTACATCGGGGTGGGAGAAGGAATTGAAGATCTGCGCCCCTTCCAGGCCCAGGACTTCATCGAGGCACTCTTTAGCAAGGAAGCGAGCTAAATCATGATCCGTTTTGAATTTGGGATAGATGAGTAAGCTCTATTCTGGTGGTCATCAGGCCTTTGTTAGTAAGGAAGTCAGCTAAATCATGATCCGTTTTGAATTTGGGATAGATGAGTAAGCTCTATTCTGGTGGCCATCAGGCCTTTGTTAGTAAGGAAGTCAGCTAAATTATGATCCGGTTTGAACAGGTGAGTAAGCTCTATTCTGGTGGCCATCAGGCCTTGCAACGGGTCAGCTTTCACCTGCAGAAGGGGGAGATGGCCTTTCTGACCGGCCACTCGGGGGCCGGGAAGAGTACCCTGCTAAAGCTGATCGCCGTGATGGAGCGGCCCAGTGATGGCCGGGTCAGCTTTCATGGACACGATGTCAGTCGTATCGCCCGGCAGGATGTGCCCTATATTCGTCGGCAGATCGGCATGATATTTCAGGATCACCGTCTGCTGATGGATCGCTCCGTTTATGACAACGTGGCTCTGCCCCTTGTCATCGATGGCTTCACTCCGGCTGAGGCGCAGAAGCGCGTCTCGGCGGCTCTGGACAAGGTGGGGCTTCACGACAAGGCGCGCTACCTGCCACTCATGCTCTCAGGTGGGGAACAGCAGCGGGTCGGGATAGCCAGGGCCATAGTCAACACGCCCCCTCTGCTGCTGGCGGATGAGCCGACGGGGAATCTGGATGCGCAGTTGGCCGCCGATATCATGCAGCTCTTTACCGAATTCAATGATGTGGGGACAACTGTGCTGATTGCTTCCCACGATCAGGGGCTGATCCGTGGCAGTGGTTGCCGAACCCTGACGCTCAAAGAGGGACGCCTCATCAGCGATGGCGTTCATGGAGGTGCTCATGAAGCGTAAGCGTCATCAATCCACGCTATCTCGCGTACTCTCGCTCTTCTTCTATCATCATCTGCAAGAGGCCAAGCGTGCGGTTGCCGGTATCTGGTTCTCACCTCTCACCTCCCTGATGACCATAGGGGTGATCGGCATCAGCCTGGCCTTGCCTGCCACCTTCTATCTGGTGCTGAAGAATGCCGAGGCGGTGAGTGCCCAGTGGCAGAGTGGCACCCAGATCACCCTCTATCTGCGTAAAGAGACGGCTGAAGCCTCGGCGTTGACCTTGAGCGAGCGTGTCAAAGCCATGCCCGAGGTGGCGCAGGTACGCTATATCTCGCCTGCCCAAGCCATGGAGGAGTTCAGCCAACTCTCAGGCTTCAGTGGCGCTGTGGATTACTTGAGTGCCAACCCCCTGCCTCCTGTGCTGGAGGTGACGCCTCAGCTGGAGTATCGCACCCCTGCTGGGGCCAAGGAGTTGCTGAGCCGATTGACGCAAGAGGTTGAGGTGGAGCAGGGCAAACTGGATATGCAGTGGCTGGAGCGGCTGGAGGGGATCATCAAGTTGCTGCGTCACTCCATTCAGGGCATAGCCGCCCTGCTGATCCTGGGGTTGGTTCTGACTGTGGCGAATACCTTGCGCCTGAACATACTGGGGCATCGTGCCGAGATTGAGGTCATGAAGCTGGTCGGGGCGACATCGGCCTTCATCTATCGTCCCTACCTCTACCTGGGGCTCTGGTATGGGCTGATTGGCGGTTTGCTGGCCTGGTGGTTGAGCGAGGTGTTGATGCTGTGGAGTGATAAGGTGGTGCGCGATCTGGCGGCCCTCTACGAGAGCCAGTTCAGCCTGGCGAGTCTGACCCTGCAGGAGGGGGGGGCGCTGTTGCTGCTGAGCACCCTGCTGGGAGTATTGGCCGCCTGGTTTTCGGTACAACGCCATATTCGCGAGATTGAGCCCAGCTGACTTTTGTATGAAAAGGCGTACAGAGTGTGAGGAATGATCAATTTGACACTCTTTATTGCGGAACTTTTTGGCCACTCTGCCACTCTGAGTAGCGAGGGTTAGATCTGAGCGTAGAGAGAGGGTTCTCCCTGGCTCGGGCAGCATGGCGGATTGTTGTTGAACAGTTATTCGCGACATGCTTTTTTCAGGGGGAAACTTGCAAGTTTCCCCCTTTTTTATGTATATAAATTGATCCAAACTCGCGGTGAGATCGTTTCCTCGGGTGGCGCCAGCCATGTTAGACTGGCTCTAGATTTGGTTAAGAGGTTCGCAATGAGTAGTGCTATTCAGCAATCCATGATTCTCGTCCCCCAGGGCAGCCTGGAGGGGTACATACAGGCGGTGAACACGATCCCCGTGCTCTCTGCTGAAGAGGAGCGTGAGTTGGCGGAGCGCTTGCAGCAACAGGGTGATCTGGAAGCGGCTCGTCAGTTGGTCATGTCGCACCTGCGCTTTGTCGTACACATTGCCCGCAGCTATGCTGGCTATGGTTTGCCTCAGGCGGACTTGATCCAGGAAGGCAACATAGGCCTGATGAAGGCGGTGAAACGTTTTGACCCCAGTGTGGGGGTTCGCCTGGTCTCCTTCGCCGTGCACTGGATCAAATCTGAAATCCACGAGTATGTGCTGCGCAACTGGCGCATGGTCAAGGTGGCGACCACCAAGGCCCAGCGCAAGTTGTTCTTCAACCTGCGCAAGGCCAAGAAGCATCTTGGCTGGTTCAATCGCGAAGAGGTCCAGGCGGTGGCAGCCGATCTCGGCGTCTCTCCCCAGGAGGTGGTGGAGATGGAAGCGCGGATGAGCGGCCAGGATCAGGCATTCGATGCTTACGATGATGACGATGGTGAGACCGCCGCCTTTGCTCCTGTGCATTATCTGGAGGATAAATCCTCCGATGTGGCGCACATGATCGAAAACGATAACTGGGAACATCATGCCGAGCATAGATTGGCCCATGCTCTCGCCGCACTGGATGAGCGCAGCCAGCATATCATCAGGGCACGCTGGCTGGATGATAACAAGGTGACCTTGCAGGAGCTGGCCGACCACTATCAGGTCTCGGCGGAGCGGGTCCGACAGCTTGAAAAGAACGCCATGAAGAAGCTCAAGGATGCATTGGAGGCTTAAAGCAAGCCTGAGCATGAGCATAAGAAAGGTCTCGGTGAGAGACCTTTTTTTTGCCTGCCGTTATTAGGGAGATAGAGATGAAGCTACTTAATCACCTGTTTGAGCAAAACAGACAGTGGGCAGAGAAGATCAATGCCGAAGATCCCCACTTTTTTGCCAAGCTCTCAGCCCAGCAGGCGCCAGAATATCTCTGGATTGGCTGCTCCGACAGCCGAGTGCCGGCCAATGAGTTGCTGGGGTTGTTGCCGGGGGATGTGTTTGTACATCGCAACGTGGCCAATCTGGTGATCCACACCGATTTCAACTGCCTCTCGGTTATCCAGTACGCCATCGATGTGTTGAAGGTGAAACACATCATAGTCTGTGGCCACTACCAGTGCGGCGGTGTGATGACGGCCATGAGCAATGTGGAGCATGGGCTCATCGATAACTGGTTGCGCAACATCAAGGATATCTACTTCAAGTATCATGAACAGATAGAGGGCATAGCGGAGCTGGGCGAGCGTCAGGACTACCTGTGCGAGCTGAATGTGCTGGAGCAGGTGGCAAACGTCTGCTACACCACCATAGTGCAGAATGCCTGGAAGCGGGGGCAGGAGTTGGCCGTGCATGGCTGGATCTACGCCCTGAAGGATGGTCGGCTGCGTGATTTGGGCATCACGGTCAATGGCCTGGATCAGGTGCCGGATGTCTATCGCTCTTCCCGTGAGATAGTGACTCAGTACCATAGTCACGGTAAGGCATGAGGCACAGCTTTCCAAGCATGAAAAAAGGCGCCATAAGGCGCCTTTTTGCTGGTGTTCGTTCGGCTTAGAAGTCGTAACGAACAGCCAGTTGGTAATCGTCCTTGGTAGCAAAAGGAGCCTTGCCACCGGCAGCCGTGTAGTCCTCTGCATCCAGGTTCTGCAGGCGGTACTCGAGGATGGCGCGCAGTGACTTGTTGAACTGATACTGGGTACCCAGGGTGTAGTAGTCAACGGTGTCATACTTCTTGCCAGACTTCTCGGCTTCTTGCTTGTTGTACATGGCCAGCAGACCGAAACCGTTGGCAAAGGTGTAGCCCAGAGCCGCTTCAATACCTGTGTGGTCTGTGCCAGTGGCCAGCCAGTCGCTACCATCGGCATAGTTCAGGGCGGCATACCAGGACTTGTTGTCAAACTTCACGCCCAGCAGCCACAGCTTGGCATCTTCTTCGTTGGTCTTGTCACGGGTGCCCACGTTGTAGCCGGCACCGAAGCTCAGGCTGTCGATCAGGGTGTAGCTGGCAGACAGACCGTAGGCCTGGTCGGCGGAGGCGCTGCTGGTCTCTTCAACCTTGTTGCCATCGAACTTGTAGCTGACGTCAACTTGTGCGCCATTGTTGGACTTGCCGCTCTTCAGATCACCAAACTTGGCGCTGTACTTCAGCAGGTCAGAGGAACGAACGGTACCGAAGGTGTCGGTTCCAACCCCCAGAGCTTGATAACCGTAGCCATCGGAGAGGCTCACGTCGGTCCAGTCAGAGACTTGGGCGATGGCGCCCTTCTGGCGACCGAAGGTGACTTGACCCCAGTTGTCAGACTTCACACCGGCGAAGGCCAGACGAGTACGCAGGGCATCGTCTTTACAGCTAGTGGTAGTGGTATGTTTACCATCAGCGGCTTCAGAAGTGGAGCTGGAGCAGGAAACGTTGTTGATCTTTTCGCTATTACCGATATAGCTCTGGATTTCATACTGAGCGATGGCCTTCATGGTGCCTGTGATGGCGCTGTCAGCCTTGACGCCGAAGCGGATAAACTGGTTGGCACCCACTTTTTCGCTGTAGTCTTGAGTCGCGCTAGTACCGGCACCCTTCTTGGTTCCCATGAATTGACCAGCGTAGATACGGCCATACATGTCCAGAGCCATGCGCTCGTTCTTGTACACTTCGGCGGCTTGGGCGGCAGAAGTAGCGGCCAGCAGGGCTACGGCAACAGCAGTCAGCTTTTTCATCATCATTCCTTGTCTTTACAAACTTTGGTAATCAGTGAGGGTTAACTTCGAGGGCCATGCTAGGTAGTGGGCGTGACAGAATGGTTACTCAAATATGAACTTTTTATGTATTGGGAACTTCTTCGCAGCAATGCGCTCTGGAATGTTCTACCAAGTGGCGGTAATCAATCAGGCAAAGCCTCTTGGGTATGTTAAAATGAGGGGGTTTTGACGAACTCTCCTGACATTCCACAGGTACTGAAGCTATGAGACGTGAACTGGCGATTGAATTTTCTCGGGTAACTGAAGCGGCGGCCTTGGCCGGTTATAAATGGCTTGGGCGGGGCGACAAGAACGTAGCCGATGGAGCGGCTGTCGAGGCCATGCGCTATGTACTCAACCAAATAGAGATCGATGGAGAGATCGTCATTGGTGAGGGGGAGATAGATGAGGCTCCCATGCTCTATATCGGCGAAAAAGTCGGTTGTGGTGGTGATGAGGTCGAGATCGCCGTGGATCCCATAGATGGCACCCGCATGACCGCCATGGGGCAGGCCAATGCCGTGGCCGTGCTGGCCGCCGGTGACAAGGGGTGCTTCATGCAGTCCCCAGACATGTATATGGAGAAGCTGATCGTTGGCCACAAGGCCAAGGGCGCTATCGACCTCAACAAGCCGCTGGAAGATAATATTATTGCCGTGGCCAAGGCCCTGGATAAGCCCATCAGCCGCCTCTCTGTGATCACCCTGGCCAAGCCGCGTCACGAAGAGGCCATTCGCCAGATGCAGCAGATGGGGGTGCGGGTATTTGCCATTCCGGATGGTGATGTGGCCGCCTCTGTACTGACCTGTCTGCCGGATAACGAAGTCGACATGCTCTACTGCATCGGTGGTGCTCCCGAAGGGATAGTCTCCGCTGCCGTGGTGCGGGCGCTGGACGGCGACATGCAGGGTCGTCTGTGGCCGCGCCACAAGGTGAAGGGCGACACGGAAGAGAATCGCAAGTTGGGTGCCGACGAGATTGCTCGCTGCCAGAAGATGGGTGTCGAGGTGGAGAAGGTGTTCAAGCTCGAAGAGATGGCCAGGACGGATAACGTCATCATCTCGGTCACCGGGATCACCAAGGGCGACCTGCTCGAGGGGATCTTCAGCGATGGTGTCTTGGCTACCACAGAGACTCTGCTCATTCGTGGCAAGTCACGCACCATTCGCCGTATTCACTCCACTCACTATCTCGATCGCAAAGATGAGCAACTGCGCGGCATCATACTGTAAGGCGTGCGAACG
>JBOFBS010000051.1:0-2774 GCA_051645725.1 Aeromonadaceae bacterium
CATGAGATCCGTAAGGAAAAGGGTGATTTTCGCTTTGCAAACCGCCAGCACAAGCTTCGTTTTATTGAGGAACTGCATGGCATCATTGATGACAGCCATTTCATTCTTATCTCTTGTGTGGTGGATAAAGAGCAGCTGCGGCGTTCGACAACTCCAGCCAATCCCTACCATATTGCCTTGGGCTTCTGTCTTGAAACCTTGCATGAGCTGATGCAAGAGAAGCAACAAGATGAGCGACTTACCCATGTGGTGGTAGAGCGCCGGGGTAATAAAGAGGATCAGGAATTGGAACTTGAGTTTCGACGGCTCTGCGATGGGTCGAATAAATTGGGTATCCGGCTTCCCTTTGACGTGATCTTTGTGGATAAGAAGGCTAATTCAGCGGGTTTGCAATTGGCTGATTTGGTGGCGCGGCCCGTTGGCATGAGTGTTCTTCGGCCCGAACAGGCAAACCGTGCTTTTGATGTGCTCAAACGCAAGTTCTTCTGTTGCGGAGGGCGAGAGCAGGTGGGGATTGGCTTCGAGAATTGGGGCTTGAAGATCCACCCTGCGCCAAAAAGCGAAAAGCCCCGATGATACTCACCGAGGCTATGACGCCGACCGGGCTCTCCCAGTCCATTTATGCGTTGATTATATGTAACGTCCGAGTGATGGGCAACGAGTAGTTAGCGAAAATAACTCACTCAAGTGACTGCCCTCTCTCATTCATTCCAAACACCAAAGCCCCTGGGTGAGGGGCTTTGGCGGTGTAGCGGGCTGAGGCTTATTCGATATTCTGGATCTGTTCGCGCATCTGCTCGATCAGGACTTTGAGCTCGACTGCGCTCTGGGTGGTGTCGGCGTTGATGGACTTGGAGCCTAGCGTGTTGGACTCGCGGTTGAACTCCTGCATCATGAAGTCGAGACGACGGCCGCAGGCGCCCCCTTTTTTCAGGATCTTGTGGGTCTCGGTAATGTGCATGCCGAGGCGATCCAGCTCTTCGGCCACGTCTATGCGTTGGGCCAGCATGATGATCTCCTGCTCGATGCGGGTCGGCTCCAGCTCCAGCTTGGCTTCGGCCAGGCGGTCGATGAGCTTTTGGCGCTGCCAGTCGAGAATTTGGGGCATCAGGGCGCGCACCTTGGTGATCTCGCCCTGTATTCCCTCAAGGCGCTGTTCGATCAGCGCCTTGAGCTTCTCCCCTTCGCTCTGACGGCTCTCGATAAAGAGGGCCAGCACCTCGTCAAAACCGGCCAGTAGCGTGGTGTTGAGTTCATCCATGTCCTGCTCGGGGGCGGCGATGACGCCCGGCCAGCGCAGCACATCCAGCGGGTTGAGCTGGCCTTGGCCGGCGCGGTCTATCACCCAGAGGGCGTTGTCGATGAGCTGTTCGGCCAGTGCCTCGTTGACGTGGATCTGGGCGTTGGCGGTCTGGCTTTCAAAGCGCAGGTTGCACTCGACCTTGCCGCGCTCGAGCTGTTTGCGGAAGCGTTCCCGCAGGATCGGCTCCAGACCGCGCAGCTGTTCCGGCAGGCGCAGGTAGGTTTCTAGATAGCGTTGGTTGACGGAGCGGATCTCCCAAACGGCACTGCCCCAATCGCCCTTGAACTCTTTACGGGCATAGCCTGTCATGCTGTGGATCATACGGATCTCGTAAGTCGGCGGAAAAGTGGGGCGATTATATCCCTCTCATCAGGAAAATGCCCGTCATGTGAAAAGCGTTGGCTGATCCCGTATACTGGCGGCCATTCACGATTAAGCAGGAAGATCCCATGCGTCCCAATGGCAGAACGCCCGAGCAGTTGCGCCCGGTTACCATCACTCGTCACTTTACCAGCCACGCCGAGGGCTCTGTGCTGGTTGAGTTTGGTCAGACCCGCGTCTTGTGTAACGCCAGTGTGGTGGAGGGTGTCCCCCGCTTCCTCAAGGGGAAGGGGCAGGGTTGGATCACCGCCGAGTATGGCATGTTGCCGCGCTCAACCCACTCGCGCATGAACCGCGAAGCGGCCTCAGGCAAGCAGGGCGGGCGCACTCTGGAGATACAGAGGTTGATCGGTCGTGCTCTGCGCGCCGCCGTCGATCTCACTCTGCTGGGTGAGTACACCATCACCATAGATTGTGATGTGATCCAGGCCGATGGCGGCACCCGCACTGCGGCCATCACGGGTGCCTGTGTGGCGCTGGTGGATGCCCTGCGCTGGTTGCAGGAGCAGGGCAAGCTGAAGAATGACCCACTCAAGTTCATGGTGGCGGCCGTCTCTGTGGGTATCCATGAGGGAAGAGCCATCTGCGATCTGGAGTATGTGGAAGACTCCGCCGCCGAGACTGACATGAATGTGGTGATGACCGAGTGCGGCAAGATCATCGAGGTGCAGGGTACGGCCGAGGGCGAGCCCTTCAGCCAGGAGGAGCTGCTGACCCTGCTGGAGCTGGCCAAGGGCGGTATCGCCGAGCTGGTCGCGCTGCAGAAGCAGGCGTTGAGTTAATCTGGACGGCGCCACCCCCCGTTCCCGGTAGATAGCAATCCGTTCGTGGTGAGCGTGTTGATACCGTTCGTGGTGAGCTTGTCGATAACCGTTCGTGGTGAGCTTGTCGAACCATGAACGACACCCCAGACGGGCGAGGCTCCCTCTCAGCTTACCCTTCGACAGGCTCACCCTTCGACAGGCTCACCCTTCGACAGGCTCACCCTTCGACAGGCTCAGGGCGAGCGGGGGAGGGGAGCAAGGCGCAAGCGCCTACTGATTTATATTGTTAACCCCTGCCGCAAGGGAGGGTTATTTGAGATGAGGAT
>JBOFBS010000052.1:0-6049 GCA_051645725.1 Aeromonadaceae bacterium
CTGGCCGCCTCTCAAACCAACCCCCCGGCCAAGCCTTGACGAGCAGCCAGCAATAAAACACGCCAGCATATGCTGGCGTTTTTTATTGCTGGCTCGCTTAGCGGATCAATTGCCACTGCTCAAAGAAGAGTGCCGCCTCCCGCTGGGCTTCACGCAACTGGGCCGGAGGTAACTGCTTGGCCAGCGCATCGCGCAGTGCTTCAGCCTCACTCTGGCGACAACCCGCCGCCACGGCCAGGGAGCTCCAGACATAGGCTTGTTGGCTATCCTGCGGTACCCCCTGCCCCTTGTGGTAGAGCGTTGCCAATTGATACTGGGCCAAAGCATGCCCCTGCTCTCCTGCCCGAGAGAAATAGGCCGCAGCCTGATGATAATTCTGCGGCGCACCCCGTCCCTGCAGGAACATCACCCCAAGCTGGTAGAGCGCACGGACATGCCCCTGATCGGCAGCCAGGCGCAACCAGTAGAGAGCCTGTTGCAGATCCGGATCCACCACCCGGCCAGATTCGTAGAGCATGCCCAGATGATAACAACCATCCGGATGGCCCTGATCTGCCGCCTGACGGAAGAGTTGCAGGGCTCTGCACTCATCTGGCTCACAGCCCCAACCTTGCAGTTGCAGCTCACCCAGCTGGGTACACCCCTCGGCATCCCCTTGATCCGCGGCCTTGGTAAACCAGGTCACGGCCTGGCGATAATCCTGCGGTACGCCCAGTCCCTGACGATACATGCGCCCGAGGCGAATTTGCGCCTCGGCCAGCCCAGACTCGGCAACATGACGATAGCAGCTGATGGCCTGGTGATAATCCACATAGACACCCACCCCCTGCTCATAGAGCTCACCAAGCGCCAGCTGGGCCCGCAGATGTCCCTGAGTGGCCGCCCGGCGCAACCAGTTGGCAGCCTGCTGCGGCTGTTTTTCCACACCTCGGCCATGACGAAAGAGCAGAGCCAGCGCAAACTGTGCCTCGGCAAAGCCCTGCTCCGCCGCTTTTATGTAACAAGCCGCCGCCTCACGGTAACTGCGGGAAACCCCGGCCCCCCGTTCATAGCAGCTGCCAAGAGCCAGGAGCGCCGCCGCATCACCCTGTTCGGCAGCCTTGCGATACCAGACAACGGCCTCGACGGGATCGGCTGCAATCCCCAACCCCAGCTCATAACAGCGAGCCAACATGCGTTGACCGCGAAGATCATCGCGCTCTGCCACCAGGCGGCACCAATGGGCTGCCTGCCCTACACTAGCCTCACCCAAGCGTTGCTGCGTATAAAGAGTCGCCAGTTGGTATTGAGCCTCTACATGCCCCTCTTGTGCCGCAGGCAAATAGGCCTCTTCTGCCGCAGCCCAGTTTTGTTCTGTACCTCGCCCCAACTCCCAGCAGAGACCCAGTTGATAGCGAGCCTCTAGGTGTCCCTGTGCGGCAGCACGTTGGTAATAGTGGAAAGCGGCCGTCAGATCAGGCGTCTCGCCCTGCCCGGCCAACCGCCCTAAGGCAAAAAGCGCCTGGGCATCTTGCTGCGCCGCGGCCTTTTGATACCAAAGCAACGCCTGAGTCTCATCTTTAGCGACCCCCTCACCACGGTCATAGCAGAGGGCCAGACGGTATTGAGCCGCAGCCAACCCCTGCTCGGCGGCGCGGCGCATCCAAAGCAGCGCCAGATGAATGCTCTCTTCGGCCCCCCGCCCCTGCTCGTAGAGCAAAGAGAGGGCGAATTGCGCCTCACTATGCCCCTGATCGGCAGCCTTCTTGTACCAGAAGAAGATCTCGCGCAGCAGGTTTGGATTCAGGGTATTGTTGGCTCGCCCCTTCAGCTTCCAGGCTACGCTACGCCCCTGTAGCTCCTCTCCCTCCAGTGGCTCGGCACTCTTGTCCAGCATCAACGCCAGATTGTACTGCGCCTCTTTATGACCCGCTTCGGCCGCCTTGCGGAACCACTGCTGAGCCAAATTCCAGTCCTGGGGTACACCCAACCCCTGCAAACACATGCTGGCCAGCCGATACTGGGCATCGACCACCCCCTGCTCGGCCGCCTTCAGATAGAGCACACAAGCCTGCTGCGGGAATTGAGGTACGCCACGGCCATGCTCATACATCACACCCAATGCATACTCGGCCTTGGGATGCCCCTGATCAGCACTCACCCGCAACCAGTTCAGCGCCTTGGCATACTCTCTCTGCTCATCCAAAAAAAGACCCATCTGATACTGAGCCTCAGCATTACCCAGCTCAGCCGCTTGCTGATAGTAGTACTGCGCCTGCCCCCCATCGGCAGCAACCCCATCCCCTTTCTGGTAGCAGAGGGCCAACAGGGCGAGGGCATCCACATGTTGTTGACTGGCCGCACTCTGCAACCAGCGCAAGGATTGAATGGGATCAAAGAAAGGTGACCCCTGCTCACGGCAGATGAGCGCCATTTGATACTGAGCGTCGGCATCACCCGCCTCGGCGGCGCGCCGATACCAGGCCGCAGCCTGAACCTCATCCTTAGGTACGCCCGCACCCTGTGCATACAGCTTTGCCAAATTCAGTTGAGCCTGGGCATGGCCGTGTTCTGCCGCTCGTTGCAACCAGAAGGCCCCCTGCACCACATCCTGGGGCACACCACGCCCATAGGTGTAAACCATGCCAAAGGCATACTCGGCCTCAAGATCGCCTGACTCAGCCTGATAACGCAGCTGACCCACCCCATCTTGTGGCACATCCGGATTACGCATACGCCAGCTCACTTCACGCTCGGCATGAGCCTCCTCTGGAGTGTCGAACTCCATATCCGACACGCCCCTGACGTTTGAGGAGAAGAGCTCAGACAATTCAACGCCCATGAGGTTGCGCGTGGCACTCCAGCTCACACGCTTACCCATACGGGTCGCCGAGGTGGGCGTCATCGAGACAGGAAGATCCAGCTCGGCCTCGTCCTGACGACAGGTCGCAGCCGGTTTGCTTGCTGCAGAGGGACTCAAGGTGGATGGGGCGAGAGCATGGGATCCAGTGGCTTCGGGTTGACCATTCGCCTCCTGAGGCGTCCCCTCCAAGCCTGATGCCAGATCCAGAGATGAATAAGCACTCTTTGTCATAATAATCGCCACCTTGGATGAGATGATGGATCACGCCACATTGGCACGACTGGGTTGGGCCCAATTCACGCCGCATATCATCGGTTATGAATCAGAGAGCACCTTGAGTCTGCAAACATGGTAGTAACAGAGGCGTTGCTGGCGGAGGGGCAAGAGCCACACCCCTCATCATGATGCCTGATTACGATTTGCCCTCTGATACTACTATGCCCACATCCTTAAGCCTGCTGCCATTAACCTAATTTTTGATCTTCGGCACACAAGCCAGGAAGGGGCATAGTTGAGTCAAAATAACCGGCGCGAGGGCGGGATCAGTTACGCGCTTTAAACTGCGACAGCAGCGCTTCACTCTGATTGACCAGCTCTTGCTGTTGAGTCGTCATGGCGATCCAGTGAGCGACTGTCCCCTCTTTTTGTAGCAACTGCTGCAGTGCGGCCGTACCGTTTTTCACCTGCTGGCTCGCCGCCAGGGCCGGGATCTCTAACCCCAAAACCCGCACATTATCCAGTGCCGTTGGAGCCATACCCTGCAGTCGAACATAAGCCGCCTGTTGCGCAGCCAACTTCTGCTCGGCAAACAGCGCCTTCAACACCAGTTGCAGGGTCTCACTGTAGCCCTTGTACTGCTTGAACAACCCATCCAGATAGGCATCGTTGCTGGCCTGAGGGGCCACCAACATCTCGATCGCCAAGTCCCCTTGCTGCAGTTGGCTCAGCTGCTGCTCTTTTTGTTGTTTCAGTTGCTGCCACTGCTGCTGGAGTTGCACCCATTTCTGTTCAACTGTACCAATCTGGGCCACTAACTCCCCAGCCGCTATGCCTTTACGTGCCGGAGCGCTCGCCAGCTCTCGCAACTTGGTTGCCGCCTGCTGGATGGCAGCCTCTTGCTCTGCAGCCAGCAGCTCGCTCATCGCCATGCGGGCTTGCTTTTCTACCTCAGAGGCGGAGAGACGGGCTAAATCTTGGGATACGGTATCCGTGGCTGGAACGGAAGTGGAATTTTTGTGAACAAATAGTGCGACAACGACGACCAGCACTACTGCGGCCAATAACTTGAACTTGGAAGACATACTTTCACCCGATGAGAAGAAAAAAGAAGCCCTCACTATAAGTGTGAATGTCCGGATTGCAATAAGAATGACTGAGTTAAATACGGATTAATGAGGTCATAACGACACCATGGTATTACGACTCTGCCGGATCCGAGCGAGCAACGCCAACTGCTCAGGATTCTCTCTATCCCGCAGCCGTTGCGCGCCATAAAGGCGTCGCCAGAGTCCCTCTCCCAAGGGGCGTGAGATAACCAGCCCCTGTTGCTCAAACTCCCGACTCACCCAACTGGGCAGGACAGCCACCCCCCAACCTGCCGCCGCCATCTGCACCAGCATCAACGTATTGTCACCCTGACGGATACGCGAGGGCTGCAGCCTGGCGGGTTGCAAAAACTGGCGGATCACATCCAGCCGCTCGCTGGCCACCGGGTAACTGAGCAGGGTCTCGGGTGCCAGCAATGCCGGCGTCACCGACTCGACCTGCGCCAGAGGGTGGTCAGGAGCCAACACCAACCGCATCTCGTAGTCGAAAAGCGGAGCATAGTAGAGATGTTCACTGGGCTGCACATCTGAGGTGAGCACCAGATCCAGCTCCCCGTGTACCAGCGCCTCCTGGGGGGCAAAGCTCTGGCCTGTGACAAACTCAATCTCGCAGCCACAGCTTTCCGGCAACCCCTTCAGCGCCGGAGCCAACCAGTGGATGCAGCTGTGGCATTCGATGGCCAGCCGCAGTGGCTGTTTGACACGCAGATGCCCCTTGAGCCGCTGCTCCAGCTCATCGATGCGGGGCAAACACTCATCGGCGAGCGCCAGCAGCCACTCCCCCTCCTGGGTAAAACGCAAAGGGCGGCTCTTGCGCAGGTAGAGGGCTGTGCCAACCCTCTGCTCCAACTCCGCCAGTTGATGGGAGAGTGCCGAGGCCGAGAGGTGTAACAGCTGCCCGGCAGCCGCCAGAGAGCCCCCCTGCTGCAGGGCGCGCAGGGTGCGCAGGTGCTTGAGTTCGATCATGAGAAACCTTCAACATCCAGTTGCAGAGGTTGCGATAGCGTCCCACTACCCTAATGGAGAAGAATGGACATGTAAACATCTGGACGTCTAAACGGAGAGAGAAGATGAGCAACCTGACCCACACCCTGGGCTTCCCCCGCATCGGGGTACAACGAGAACTCAAACGCGCCCTGGAGGGCTACTGGGCTGGCAACCTGAACCAGGAGGCCCTGCTGGCGACAGGACGGGAGCTGCGCCAGCGCCACTGGCAGTGGCAACAAGAGGCAGGGGTCGACCTGCTGCCGGTGGGCGACTTTGCCTGGTACGATCAGGTGCTGGGCACCTCCCTGCTGCTGGGGAATGTGCCGGCCCGCCATCGCGCCGCCTCAGGCCAGATCGACCTGGACACCCTGTTTCGCATAGCCCGTGGCCGCGCCCCGACGGGTGAGCCGGCCGCCGCCAGCGAGATGAGTAAATGGTTCAACACCAACTACCACTATCTGGTGCCCGAGTTCACCGCCGGACAAACCTTCGCCCTGAGCTGGTTCCAGCTTTTTGAGGAGGTGGCCGAAGCCAAAGCCCTGGGTCACAGAGTCAAACCCGTGCTGTTGGGCCCCATCAGCTACCTCTGGCTCGGCAAGGTCAAGGGCGCCCACTTTGATCGCCTGACCCTGCTGCCGCAACTGCTCAGCGTCTACCAACAGGTGCTGGCGCGCCTGGCCGCTCTGGGGTGTGACTGGGTGCAACTGGATGAGCCGGCCCTGGTGCTGGATCTCCCTCCCGAGTGGCAACAGGCCTACCACCATGCCCTCACCACACTGCAGGGCCCCTGCAAGCTGCTGCTCACCACTTACTTCGGCAGCGTTGAGCACCACTGGCATCTGATCCGCCAGTTGCCAGTACAGGGGCTGCACCTGGATGGCGTGGCCGCCCCGTT
>JBOFBS010000053.1:0-2332 GCA_051645725.1 Aeromonadaceae bacterium
GCGTCTAGTCCAAGGACTTCGCAGGCTTCTTCGTAACTTTTCCCCAGATGGCAGCGCAAAATATCGATCGCAACCAGATAGTTCTCTTTGTCTGCCATAATCTGCTCCTTATTCAGTATTCCATACACTGTGTATCGGCTATCTCTTGCGGTTATCTTTTACGAGTAAGTTCTCATCAAGAAACGCACGAAGAGAGGCGAGTGCAAACGGTTCAAGCATGCCAGCAAGATGAATGATGCTCACGCTGGCATGAATAGTATCGGTATCCATAACTATCGTGCACCAAGTGTACTTCGGCAATAAGACTATAGTCGTAGAGCGTGACATAGCTCATTTCATTTGAAGATAACGTGATGCACATCTAGTTGTGCGCACTTTTGCATTGATATAGATCGGTAAAATGCAAAAAAATATGTCATCACCCCTTGAAAGATGACATTCATCCCATATTATCCCATCAACTCCCCCTAACTGAGAGTCTAAGGAAGTAGCAGTTATGATGCGTATTGCATTGTTTTTATTAACCAACCTGGCAGTGATGCTGGTCTTTGGTTTGGTGTTGAGTCTGACCGGTATTCAGTCCAGCAGTGTTGCCGGTCTGGCGATTATGGCTGGCTTGTTCGGCTTCGGTGGTTCACTGGTCTCTCTGATGCTCTCCAAGTGGATGGCTCTGCGTTCCGTCGGGGGAGAGGTGATTGAGCAGCCGTCCAACGAAGTGGAGCGTTGGTTGGTCGAAACTATCCGTCATCAGGCGCAGCAATCCGGTATTGCCATGCCACAGGTGGCGATTTATCCATCGATGGACATTAACGCGTTTGCCACAGGTCCAAGCCGTAATAACTCGCTGGTAGCGGTAAGCTCCGGCTTGTTGCAGAACATGACCCGTGATGAAGCGGAAGCAGTGCTGGCACACGAAGTGAGCCATGTGGCGAACGGTGACATGGTGACCATGACCCTGATTCAGGGCGTGCTGAACACCTTTGTGATCTTTATCTCTCGTATCATCGCCCAAGTTGCCGCAGGCTTCCTGTCTAACAGCGATGAGGAAGAGAGCAGCAACGGTAACCCGATGATCTACTTTGCGGTCAGCATGGTGCTGGAGTTGGTGTTCGGTATTTTGGCGAGCATTATCGCGATGTGGTTCTCCCGTTACCGCGAATTCCATGCTGATGCGGGCTCTGCCAAATTAGTGGGCCGTGACAAGATGGTGGCGGCGCTGGAGCGTCTGAAAACCAGCTATGAGCCGCAAATGCAGGGCTCCATGATGGCCTTCGGTATCAATGGCGGTAAGAAGAGCTTTAGCGAGCTGTTTATGAGCCATCCTTCACTGGACAAGCGTATTGAAGCGCTGCGTGCCGGCCAGTATTTGTGATTAAGCTATCAATTTAGAATAAAAGACTGCCTCTGGCAGTCTTTTTTTTAACTAATCTCTCATTCCATTGTTTTTACATACAACTATCCTGTCGTATAACCAGTCAAAGGGTTACTTACGGTTTGGAATGAGAGGGCGGATCGCCAGATGGTTACAGAAAACATGCATATCATTTCTGAGCACCACTGCGCGTCAGTATTGCGGGATATGTTACGACGTCAGGGGCGTCATCAAGACAAAGTGGTCTTGTTCGGCGATGCCCTGTGCCATGGTCGGCTGTCACTGGATCGTCGACACTATTGGCGTGAGTTGATGCGTGGCAAACCCGCGTTTCCGTTCACCCCGTATGAACTGAGTCTGGTGTTGAATAATATGCAGCGTCCACTGGACATGCTGCCGCAATGGTTGGCACATGAGTCACCGGTCTGGTTATGGTGCTCGGATTCACTGCAAGATGAGTTGATGCGCTGTCAGCTGTTGCGCCATGTGCCGCCACAGCAGGCAGGGTTATTCCACGTTGTGCGCTATGCTGCTCGTGGCCGGACAAGTAGCGGCGCTACGCTGCCTTATACAGCGCAATATCCAGCGGCTGCGCATCTTGCTGAGTGTGAGCTGCATGCTGAGCCGGTGACCGCAGCGGATATTCAGGCCGCGACTCGATTGTGGCAACAATTGGAAGCGGATAATGAGCCACTTCGTTATCGCAGTGAAGGGAAAATTATCAGCGCGCCAGAGAGTTTTTATGATGCGGTTTTGCTCAATGCTGCAGATGAGGGATGGAATAAAGCGTTGATGCTGGTGGCCAGAGCTGCAGCATGCTTGAGTGATTCACCAGGGCATGAGTTTTTGCTGATGCGTTTGGCGCATCTCATTGAGCAGGGCACTTTATTAGCGAGGCACACCGAGCACTATTGGCCGGAGGTGGATGTCTGTTTACCGCAAGAACAGGCGATCCCGGCG
>JBOFBS010000054.1:0-3075 GCA_051645725.1 Aeromonadaceae bacterium
GTAAGGAGATGTTGATGCAAAGCCCTGTAGTGCCAGATAACGAGAAGCAGCGGTTAGATGCGCTACGCCGTCTTGCTGTACTTGATAGCCCAGCAGAAGAGCGTTTTGACCGCATAACCAGGATGGCTCGTAATATGTTTGATGTACCCATTGCGCTGGTTTCGTTAGTTGATGAAAACAGACAGTGGTTCAAATCGTGCTGTGGATTGCCTGTCCTGGAAACACCACGAGAGATTTCATTTTGTGGTCACGCGATCCTCGGCGAGGAGCTATTCGTAGTCGAAGATGCAACTCAAGACCCCAGATTCTTTGACAACCCCTTAGTCACTGGGGAGCCTCACATCCGATTTTATGCGGGCCATCCATTGGAAGTGGGAGATGGCCTGAAACTGGGCACCCTCTGTATTATAGACAGAAAGCCCAGGTCATTGAGTGATAAAGACCAAGCCATGCTAGCAGATTTGGCATCAATGGTCGAAAGTGAGCTAAGAGCCGTCCAGATGGCCACAATCGATGAATTGACGGGGATTACCAACCGCCGTGGATTCATGCTCCTTGCCGACAAAAGTTTGAAATATGCATTTCGCGTAAAAAATCCAGTCACGCTGTTATTTTTAGATCTTAATCACTTCAAAGTGATCAATGATACATATGGGCATAATGTCGGTGATGATGCTTTATGCCAGATGGCTGAATTACTGTGTCGCGTATTTAGAGATGCCGATATTTCGGCTCGTTTAGGTGGCGATGAGTTTGTTGTTCTTTTACCTGGCACGGGTCATGAACATAGCTCACGGATAAAAGAGAGATTTTATAATGCACTAGAGAATTTTAACCACACCAGCGGCAAGCCTTATCAACTCTCTTGCTCACTAGGTATCGTTGTATACGATGCTCTCACCCCTCCTAATTTAGACAGTCTACTGTGCTTGGCCGATGAAGAAATGTATTCATGCAAGCTAAAAAAATAAACCGCTTAATTTTCAGGTGATAAGTACAAGGTGTAAATACTTCTTTATTTTTGTTCTGTATACAGTTCGACTGTGTGAGGAAAAATACCATCCTCCCTATTGTGAGTATGATGGGCAGTAACCCAACCAGCAAATTCCTCTGCGGGCATTGGCTTGGCGACAACATAGCCCTGCACGGTATCGCAATGATTGGCCCTCAACCATGCAAGTTCTTCCTGGGTTTCGGCCCCCTCCGCGACAACTGACAATCCCAGTTCCTGACACAACAAAATGGTGGAGCGGACAATAGCTGCATTTCTAAAATGCTGGTCAACACCGCTCACGAAAATGCGGTCAATCTTCAATTCATGCACAGGTAAATTCTTCACATAAGCGAGAGAGGCTTGCCCTGAACCATAATCGTCAATGGATAGCTTCACCCCCAGGCTGGCAAGCTCTTTCAAATGCTGTAACGCAATATCAGGATCATCCATGAGTGCGCTCTCAGTGACTTCCAGACAAAGCAGCTGAGCAGGTAAGGTATTCTCTTGCAGTGACTTTATGACCTTTGGTACTAGGTCTGGGGATGTCAAGTCGAGCGTAGACAAGTTGACTGACGTGACGATATCGTGTCCCTCTCGGTGCCAGGAAGCCGCTTGACATATCACATGCGCTAATAACCATGGCGTGATCTCACGGATAAATCCCGTTTGCTCGGCAAACGGAATAAAGCGTCCAGGTGGCACCAACCCTTTGGTTGGGTGTTGCCATCTCAATAATGCTTCTGCTCCCTTGACGAGGCCACTCGCAAGCTCCAACTTGGGTTGAAAGAAGGCGACAAACTCCTCGTTGATCAAGGCATCTCGCATTTCACCAATCAAGGCTAATTGCTCATGGGGGGATTCATCTGCAATCTTGCACGCAAAGGCGAAACCGTCACGGCGGCGTTTGGCATGACGCATTGCCATACCTGCTCGCCTCATTAGCAAGCTGCTGTTATTACCATCTTCTGGAAATATCGCGATCCCCAGACTGCCCTCAACGTCAAGGCGTTGACCATCCAGTTCAATAGGCTTACGGAGTTGCCCCAGTAACTCTTGGGCATTATCAAGGATATTGAAGTAATCGACCTCTTTGATAAGTAGCGCAAACTCATCGCCTCCCAAACGCGCCACCAAGTGCTTGCCAGCAACCATGGCGAGTAAACGTTGAGCCATCTCCTGTAGGAGCCTGTCGCCCACCAGATGGCCCAGAGCATTATTAATTTGGGCAAATCTATCAATATCGATGAGCACTAAAGCGCCACTACCTTGTAAAGCCGCCTCTGTCAGCGCCTCCATAAAACAGGTGCGGTTTGGGAGCTCAGTAAGTGGATCCGCATACGCTAGCCGCAAAATATGCTGCTCGCGGGTCGAGATACTACGGCGCATGGTATCAAGAGCCCGCATAAGTGCTTTCGTTTCAACGCCTAGGCCTAAAGGCACCTTGCACTGGTAATCCCCTCCAGCTATAGCCTCAGCGACCATCACAGCTTTGTGTACAGGTTTGGCAATGCTTCTGGCAATCAACAGCGCCAAGACACTTCCAGTGACGAGCGCACTGAATGCAAGGATAATAACGGTCAAACGCGCTCGGTTTGCATCGTCTTTGAGTGCGATAACCCCACTTTGCATCAGTTCTTGCTGATGCTCTGCAATACGTAGTGTCTGAACAAGCAATGCTTTAAGAAGTACATCAGTTTGCTCTTCATAGTGTTGGCGAGCGGAAGACAAGCCATCAATTTCGATTCGTTCCACCGTTTGCTGAAAAGAGTCACCATAATGCTTTCGCAGGTTTATGAGTTGGTCAATATCACCCACATCTCCCCCCATTGATGCAGCCCGTTCTAATCCTTCAATAGCGGCATCGGATGCAGCCAGTGCAGAGTCCATCGCTGTATAGAGGGGTACACGCTTGTAACGTTCGTCTGTTTGCAGAAGAAGCAGCAAATGCAGTGCTGCGTTCTGAGAGTATTGATTAGCTCGTTGGGCAAGAAATTCAATCCGTGCTTGCTGCTCGACAAACTGATTGATTCCATCTGTTAACGTATTAAAACGATGCAGGGCAACGGACGAGACGGCAAGCA
>JBOFBS010000055.1:0-13914 GCA_051645725.1 Aeromonadaceae bacterium
TCGCCCTGCAAATTCAGGAATTTTGGCGCGGCGGTAACCGCCAGTATGCCAAGGATGACAATGACTATGACCAATTCAATCAGGGTAAAACCTGCACTACGCTTCATATTGCTATCCTTCTTCTTTTGAAAAAACATCAGTTATTGATATGCGTTACCACCTGGCCTGATGCCGGGCGATAACTGAAACTCTTGAATCTGTCCGTCCGATTTGCCGGCTCCTCATATTGACCATTGGCATTCTTATCCAGGGCATTGATGAGATAGTAACGACACAGGGAGTCGTTACCATTCGCCTCGACCGACACATAAAACTTCAGATCATTCTTGGCCGCAGCCACCTGTTTAAAATCTGCCACCGCCTTGGGTGGGTTCTGCAACAAGCCATTCCAGATGTTAAGGCAGCGAGTCGCGGTCAGACTGCCTGGCGTCACATCCACACTGCCGCTGGCACTGGTATCGACGGGATAACCCGGTGATATGAGGCCATTTTCCTCCTCACTCTGAGTAGGCGATGTGAGGTAGAAACGGTTTCCATCATAAAGAATAGTATTAAGACCATCCTCCTTGCTACGTCCCTTGGCCTCCCACTGGGAGCGCACCAGCAAGACCCCGGTTGCAAAACCACCAGAGACGCCTTCAACGCTGGCGTTCTTCGCCTCTTCGGTCACATCCAAAAAGCGAGGCAGTGCCGTAACAGCCAGAATACCCAGCACCACTATGACAATAACCAGCTCAATCAACGAGAAGCCCTGGCGTCGTTTCATCTTGTCACCCCTGTTATAATTGACAGATTATATGGTTAACTCTGGCCAGACCAAGAATTATTTCCCCCTTGCATATCGTTGTAGCTCACAAAACCGCGGCTATCATCGTAGCGATAGCTCAACTCGCCCTGATGAAAGAGGCAGACATCCATCGCGCTCTCACCAGAGTGCACAGGTGGAGTTAACTCCCCCTCTTTGCCTAGCAAGCCTCGCCACAAGCGCATGCAGCGGGTAGTCGGCTCTTGAGTTAACGTACCACTATGCGGCAGCCAGTCGCGGGGCCAGCCCGCCTCACTCATCTCAAACCGTCCCGAGACCCCGGCCAAATCATGAAATATCTGCTTGGGACGTCCCTGCGACAACCACTCGCCATGCAGCAGTTCAGCACGCTCGGCAAAATCAGCCATCCGTTGCTGCAAGATAAGCCGCAGGGCATCCTGACGCCTAGGCTCAAACTGGGTTGCCACGCCCCACATCAGCAACACCATAATCAGGAGCGCCAGCAAAAAATGAAAAAGTCGCAACAAAGAGGCATCGGCATGCTGTGATGAGGCCATATCTCACCTGTGTCCTCGCACCGCACTCATCATGTCCCACATGGGCATGAAGATACCCAGCGCCAGCAGCAGCACCATGCACGCCACTATCACCAGAAGTATAGGCTCAATGCGAGCGGTCAGAGTCCGCAGGTCATAGTCCACCTCCCGCTCATAGAATTCAGCGGCCTCCTGCATCAACTCCTCCACCTGCCCCGTCTCCTCGCCAACAGCAAACATCTGCATGACCAGAGGGGTGAAGAGTTGGCTATTGTCGGCGGTGCGGTAGAGACTCTCCCCTCGCTCCACACCACTGCGCATCTGCTGAATACGCTGGGCAACATGGGCGTTATCGACCGCCTCCGCCACCAGGGTCAAGGCCTGATTCAGGGGGATGCCGGCACGCAACATCATGGCAAACGTGCGGGAAAAACGGGCCAGTAAGGCGCGATTTATGATGCTGCCTATGATGGGGATCCTCAGTTGCCAACGGCTCCACTTAAGCGCGCCGGCCGGAGAGCGGATCCAGTTAAACCAGAGCATGATTGTGCCCACGCTCCCCACCAGCATTAGCCACCACCACTGGACAAAGAAGTGCGATGTGGCCAGCAGGATACGGGTTGGCAGGGGTAACGCCACCCCGAAGCGGGCAAACATATTGGCAAAGGTGGGGATCACCAGGGTATTGAGGATCACCATGGCCACGACAATAAACCCCAGCACCAGTACGGGATAGCGCATGGCCGTCTTGATGCGTTTGCGCGTCTCCAGCTCCAGGGCGAAATAGTTGGATAGCTGCAGGAAAGAGGCTTCCAGCTGACCCGTATTCTCGCCCACATGAATCACGGCGAGAAACAAGCTATTGAATACCTTGGGATGAGCCTGCATGGCAACCGAAAGGGGACGGCCATTGCCCAGTTCGCTTGTCAGCGCCTCCAGGGCTCGTCGCAAGGGTTTGCTGTGTGCCGTTTCCGCCAAACCATGGATGGCGCGCATGATGGGAATGCCCGCCTTGGTCAGGGCATACATCTGACGGGTGAAGATCACCAGCTCCTCAATGGAAACCCGGCTCTCCAATAACAACTGCCACTCTATCTTGCGCCCCCGACTCTTGGTGGCGCGCAAGGCGGTCGGTAAAATACCACGGCGCAACAGCTGCTCTCCGGCAGCCTGCTCGTTAACGGCCTCCAGCTCCCCCTGAACGGCCCGTCCCTGACTATCCCGCCCCTGATAGGCAAAAATAGCCATCAGCTCACTACCTCTGCCAGCCGCAATAACTCATCGACAGTCGTAATCCCCTCGGCGGCATACTCATAGGCCATCTCCACCAAGGGGCGATACTCCACATGCTCGCGCGCCACCCGGGCAAAACCTTCCGGATCGCTGCGTCGCAAGGCATCCATCATGGGTTGATCCAGCTCCAGCATTTCAAATACCCCGATCCGCCCCGAGTAGCCGGTAAAATTACAGCTCTGGCAACCCCGACCTCTGCTGAAGGTGTGACTCTTGACCCGCTCACCAAACAGGTTAGTCAACCAGACCCACTCGTTTGCATCCAGATGATGGGGCTCATGACAGTCACGGCAGATGCGTCGAACCAAACGCTGAGCCACTATGGCCCGCAACGCGCTGGCAACCAGGTAGCCGGGCGCCCCCATGTCCATCAGTCGCAGCGCACTGGAGATGGCGTCATTGGTGTGCAGGGTCGTCAGGACCAGATGGCCTGTCATGGCCCCTCTTAGCCCTATCTCTACCGTCTCCTGATCCCGCATCTCGCCAACCAGCAGGATATCGGGATCCTGGCGCAGGGTAGCGCGCAGTACACTAGAGAAATCGAGGCCAATCTTGGGGTTGATCTGTACCTGGTTGATACGGGGCAATCGATACTCGACCGGGTCTTCTGCCGTCACTATCTTATTGCTCGGCAGATTAAGTTCCGAAAGCGCCCCATACAGAGTGGTCGTTTTGCCACTGCCCGTCGGCCCGGTCACCACTATCATGCCATGAGGACGTTTCAGCTGACGGCGAAACCGCTGCAGCAGGTGCTCTGGCATACCAATATCTTCAAGACAGAGCAGACCGGCAGAGTGATCCAGCAGACGCATGACCACAGATTCGCCATGCTGCACCGGCATGGTGGAGATACGCACATCGATCTCATGGCCTCGTACTCGCATGTTAAAGCGCCCATCCTGGGGTAAACGCTTCTCGGCGATATCCAGTCCGGCCACCAGCTTCAGGCGTAACACCAGTGCCGGCGCTATCCGGACCTCGTTAAAGACACTCTCATGCAGCACACCATCGATACGCTGCCGGATGCGCAGCACCTTCTCATCAGGCTCGATATGAATATCTGAAGCTCGCACCTGGACCGCATCTTCAAAGAGGGAGCGCAAGAGTTTGACTACAGTGGCCTCACTCTCACTGGTCGCAGAGTCCGGCAGCCCCATGTCAAACTCGACAGACTGATACTCCTCCTGCAACTGCTCGGCGAAGTTTTCTATCTCCTTGGTGCGGCGATATAGCTGATCAAAGTACTCCAGCAGCTGCCCTTCCCGGGCGACCGCCAACTTGAGGTTAAGCGGAGCCAGCATGGCCTCCAGCGCATCGAGTGCCACCAGATCAGCTGGATCAGACATCACCACGCTGACCTCCTGCTCCGTACAATTGACCGCCAGGGCACGATAACGGCGGGCATGCACTTCAGGAATGAGTTGGACCGCATGGGGCTGTATGGTCAGCTTGGAGAGGTCAAAGAAGGGGATCCCCATCTGCTGCGCTAAAAAATGGAGCAACTGAGTCTCGGTCAGGAATCCCAGTTCGATGAAGATGGCCCCTAATTTGCGACCCGTCTGGCGCTGCTGCTTGAGTGCCAGCTGCAGATGGTCCTCAGAGATAATGGCCTCGGCAACCAAGAGATCACCGAGTCGCATTTTTAGTCTGGACTTGCTCATCACCCCTGCTCCAATTGTGCGTACCTTTGCTGGGCAAAATTAAGCGCTGCCGCACTGAGCCCAGAGGCACCTTGAGCCTTCAGATAGGCATCCCGGGCGGCCAGTTGCCGCCCCTGTTTGTCATAGGCAATCGCCAAACCCAACCACCAGCGTCCCTCAGCAGGTTGTGCGCGGGTAAGTTGCAAATAGCTAGCGGCCGCGGCTGAGTAGTGTCCGAGCTCCTGAGCCAGAGCCGCCCGGGTAGCATAATAATCCAGGTTACGCCTCACTTCGGGTTCGAGGCTGTTGAGGTAAGCCAAGGCACTCGACTTCTCCCCCCTGGCCAGGGCTATCCGTGCCAAGAGCAAGCGAAAATCAGCATGGTGAGGCGCGAGCACCACCCCTTGCTCCAGCAGTGCACTGGCTTCCTGCAACCGCTCTTCACCATAGAGCAACCCCGCCAGGCGTTGACGCGAGAGATGATCCTGCGGCTCTTGTTGCAAGACACGGAACAGGGCTTGCCGTGCCTGTGCCAGATCGCCCCTGGCTATGGCCTGATTCGCCTTGCGCCGCTGCAGCGCCGCCTCCTGGCTGGGGGTGAGCTGAACCTCTTCGATCTCCAGCGAACCTTGAGGCTCTACGCTTACTTGAGGCTCGACGCTTGGCTGTGTCGTGACGGCATCCGATGCCTCCCGGCCTGCATAGAGATCAGGCCCCAGCAACTCATCGTCACTGGCCTGAGCCAAGGCCCCATCATCTCTCGACTCAACCTGCGCCGACTCGGCACGACCTGACGCCGCGCCAGGAGCGAGCTCTGTTTGTGCTTGTCCCGACACGGCACTCTCAAGCGCCTGGGTAGGCACAACCTCGGCCTGGGCTTGTGCCGATGCCGTGCGGCCGGCAGGCTCGGCAGACTCAAGTTGCGGTGCCGTTCCCCCGGCTGGCATAGTGCTGGGGCCGGGAGCCAGCTCTGGTGAGGCCGGCCGAGCGGCCTGGCTCACCGGCGCGGGCTCCGCTATGGTCAGAGGTTGATGCAGGGCGGCACTGGGCGCAGGCTTCACCTCTTCCGACTTGGCCGCCTGATCCCCCCCCTCTGTTGCCACGACCGCCAAGTCAGGCGAGGCTGTCCCGCCTGGTGTTACCGCCTCAAGCGGTGCGACTTGTGACCACAGCCATAACGCGCCATAGGCCAGCAGAGGCAACCCCAGCGCCGGCCAGGCCCGCCACCAGATGCGTCGCCCCCGCAGAGGCGGCTGATAGCGACCTGGTGTCATTTGCTCCTGGCGTTGTTCCAGATCTTTGAGCATCTGGTTAATTACACTCATACCATTCCTCTTGTCTGCCACAGCTGCCAAACCAGCAACAGGATGGCCAGTAACAGCCCAATCAGCCACCAGCCATATTGCCGTGGCGCCATGACATCATCCGTATCCGCCATGGCCATGCTCACATGACGAGGGCGCACCCAACGCTCTCCCCGCCCATAGGCCAGCATCAGGCTCTTGTGCGCCAGGATATTAATCAGGCGGGGAATGCCTCGCCCCGCACGCCATAGGCGCACCAAGGCTCGCGGTGAAAAGAGCGGGGCCCCCAGATAGCCAGAGACCTGCAATCGGTACTCCAGATAGGCCCGCGTTTCATCCAGCAGCAGAGGGCGCAAACGATAGGAGAAGGTGATGCGCTGCCGCAGTTGCCGCAACCCTGGCGCGGCCAGGCGTCGATCCAGCTCGGGTTGCCCAAACAGCACCACCTGTAGCAGCTTGCTTGACTCAGTCTCCAGATTACCAAACAGGCGGATCGCCTCCAGGGTCGCATCCGGAATGGCCTGCGCCTCATCCAGCAACAGCACGACGGGGCGCCCAGCCTGCCGCAACGCGATCAACCGCCGCTGTATGGCATCGGTCACCACCAGCTCCTGGGCCGACATCTCTATGCCTAACTCCAATGCCAGAGCTTGCCGCAGCTCCTCCGGGGTCAGATAGGGATTGGGGAGATAGGCGACTTGATGCTCGGTCCCCAACTCGTCCATTAATTTACGCAGCAAGAGCGTCTTGCCGGTGCCTACCTCACCCGTCACCTTGATGAAGCCCTCCCCCTGGGACAGGGCAACACGCAGCACCTGCAACGCCTCTTCATGGGGCGGAAGACCAAAATAGAATTCTGTGTTCGGCGTGAGGCCAAAAGGCGCTGCACGCAATCCAAAATGAGCGAGATACACGAGTTAAGGCTGCTCCGGATACCACTTATCCAACAATTGACTCGAACGCTGCAGCTCCTGCTGCCAGGTATCACTCTCTACCACCTGGGGCTTGAGCATAATGACCAACTCGGTCTTGACGTTGCTCTGCTTGCGGTTAGTGAAGGCCTCCCCAAACCAGGGTACATCGCCGAGCCAGGGCACCTTGCTCACCTCCTCCTGCTTGCTGGTACGCATCAGGCCACCTATGACGATCACATCTCCCGATTTAGCCTGCACGACCGTATCTGACTCGCGAATATTGCTAAAGGCCATGGGCAGCTTGAGAGTGGAGAACTCATTACCCAGGTTGATGTTTTTTTCCTGCTCCGTCACATCGATGACAGAAGGGTGGACATGCAACAACACATTGCCGGCCTCATCTATTTGTGGTGTCACATCGAGCGCTATCCCCGAAAAGAAGGGGGTCAGATCGACAGTAGGAGAGGTCACAGGCGCACTATTGCCTGTGGCAACCACGTTGGAGGAGACACCCGTGACAAAATACTCGTCACTGCCGACTTTGATCACTGCCTTCTGGTTGTTCGTCGCCGTCACGCGCGGGCTGGAGAGGGTGTTCACGTCACCCTGAGTTTTCAGCAAGTTGACTATGGCACTGAAATTTCCGTCAGAGACCTTGAAGCTGGCCCCGCCCCCCAGGCTGCCGGCTGTTGCATCGGTTACCGCGGGCAAGGCCACCAGGCTTTGGCCTCCGGAGATCCCCTTGTTTCCATTCCAGGTTGCACTCAGGCTACTCCACTGAATCCCCTGTTGGTAACCCTCATTGAGCTGCACTTCGAGTATCTTGGTCTCCAATATGACCTGCCGCTTGAGATGACGCTCCGACTGTCCAAGAAAATCGCGCACCGCCTTAAGCTCATCTGGCATGGCCTTGACCGTCACCAGGCCGGCCTGCGGATTCAAGATCACGGCCCGTCCATTGCCATTGCCAACCAGGCGCACCAGCGCTACCTCCAGGTCGCGCCAGAAATCGCTCTGGCTATCGGTCTCAATCTGGGTTCCGTTGGTATTGGTGACAGAGCTGGCACTGTTGCTGCCATTATTGTTATTGCTGTTGCTATCGCTGCTACCGGTACTGAAGGTGCTGTTCCCCCCCTGCTGCTCGGTGACGCCACCAGTCGTCACACTGGTTCGTGACTTGCCGTTACGGCTTAGCATCAGATAATTGACAGGGAAACTCTCGGCGCGAAGCCCGGCTGGATAGACATGATAGACGTTGCCCACTCGGCGGATGTCGAAGCCATACATGCTGGCCACAGTATCCAACACCTCACTTTGGGTCACATCCCGCAGATCCAGGGTGATGAGCCCCTCTACACCCGGGTGTACCGCCACACTATAGCGACCATCCTGCATCAGCGAGGCAAAGAACTCGGGTGCAGGAACCTCCTTGGCCGCTACGCGAAAACGTCGCTCGGCCACTATGGGAGCCGCCATGGGTTGCAACGGATTAGCCGGCAACAGTTCAGCCTGCACCTCAGCCGGGACACTCACAGCCGAACTGGCCCCCTGAGATGCCTCCTTCAGAACCTGCTTGGCCTCCTTGGGCTCAGGATGCTGATAAGTGACACACCCCGCCAGCAGCAAGGTTAGCGCGAGTAACGAATAGGAATGAGGGCGAGAAACAGAGAGCTTGTTCATTCTACTTTGACCTTGCTTGAGTAAAGAGGGATGCGAAATTGCTGGCCATCCCGCGCCAAAATAACGCCGTTTGACTCAATAGCTTGTAACCGATAAGCCCCGATCAGATCGCCGACATGGTGGATCTGGCCATCGAGTAACGCCTTGTGGCGAGCGGGCCCCAGCAGTAGAGCCTGCAGCTGAGGCAAGCGACGGCTCTGACTCTCCTTGGCCGTTGATGCGCCCTCTAGCGGGGTCGTCGGGTCTTGCAACGTCTGGGCCCCCAACCAACCCAAGGGCAGCAGGGCCAGCCACAGCAACCATCTAGCCACGAATAAACTCCTTACTGGTGCTCAAGGTATAGAGCTCGAGCGTTACCTGAGCATGAGGATAACGAGTCACCTGATAATCCAGGCTCCGCCAATAGAAGCGCTCCGGCAATCCCTCCAGGGCACGCAGATACTGGAACACATCGAAATAGCTCCCCTCCAGCTGCAACCGCAAGCCATGTTGGAAGAGATTCAACGGCTTGCTCCCGGCCAGCACAGGCTCTGGGGGCAAGGAGGTGAGGGAAAGCAACTGTAAACGTCCCGAGCCGGCCAGTACCCGCTCCAATACCTGAGGCATTCGCTCTGCTGCGATGAGGTCCAGTGTCTCTTGTCGTAGCCGTTGATCTACCTGCTGCAGTTGCTGCTCCAGGGTGCCCAGCTCCCCCCGTAAAGCCTGGTTGGGATCACCGAGCAATCTGGAACGACTGGCCTGATTCGCTTGTTGCTGCAACTGCAGGCTCTGGCTCAGCTCTTGCTCCCGCTGCAGTAACTTCTGGTAGCTCAACCACTCAGGCTCTAGCCACAGACTATGCGCGGGTAACAGAAGTAACAGCAACCCGGTCAACAACAGCAGAACCCGCTCTCTGGTGGAGAGTGCGGCCACCCAGGCACACGCTCGTTGCCACTCCTGCACCATCAATTTCTCTCCTGCACTAGGGCATGTCCATTAAGCTGGAATACGAGATGACCAGAGCTATCTCGCGACATCAGCAACTCATCGAACCGCCGCCCGGAAAGTGCTTGGGTGCCGTTGAATTGGCTAACCCAGGCCGGGACATCCTGACTCCGCCGCGCCATTCCCTGCAGGAAGATACGCTCATCCTTCAGCTGGATACGTTGCAGCGCTATCCCCACCCCCTGAAGCCGGGCCAGATCCTCTAGCACCATGGCAAACCCCTGACTCTTCAAGGGCTGACGTCCAGCCAAGTTGTCTAACAAGGCCTGTTTGGCCTCCAGGTCAGAACGAGCGTCCGCGACCTTGCGCTGCAGAGCCATATCGGGACGACGCGCCGCTAATTCCTGGGCCAGGCGTTCCGCTTCCTGGTTTTGAATGGTCACACTCGATGCCAGATGCTCGGTGATCTGCTGTTGCTGGGCCAGCAACCATTGCAAATAACCACCACATCCCAACAGCAGCAGCCCAGCCAGAAGCCAATAGAGCAACAACTGCGGTAACGCCAGATAGCGTTTCTGGGGGCGAAACTCATCGCTATAAAGATTGATACGCAGCTTCACGGACGCCCCTCCCCTTGCAGCAGAGCAAAGGCAGGCAGATACTCCAGCCCCGCCACGACAGCGGGATTCGCCAGGGCCACCACGGGCATGGAAAAGTTACTGGCCAGATAGTGCACCAATGATCCGAGGTCACCGGATGCCAGCGCCACCTGCATGCGAGTGGCCTCCCCCAACTTAAGCTGCCCACTCAGATAATCCAAAGAGCGCTGCAGCTGTAGCGCCAGGTTATCCAACAGCTCAGGTGCCTGCGCCACTATGCCTGGCTGCCCCAGTTGGCTAAAACCACGCAATTGGCGGTTGAAACAGAGCTGCCCCCCGCTGAGCGCCAGCAAGCTTAACTCCTGTCCCGGCAGTTGATAGAGCATCAACTCTATTTTGGCCTCTTGAGAGGGAAGATTCGCCAGCGCCAACTCCTCAGTGGTGATGAGGGAGAGGCGGGCATGAGCGTTTACACTGTCGGCAATCAGCTGCAATCGGTTCTTGTTTACGGCCACGACCGCCAGCTTGGGATGCGATGCGGGGCTGGTGGGCATATCGTAATAGTCACAACTTAGCTGTAATACGGGTTCAGAGACAAAATCCTTGATGGCCCAAGGCAGTGCCCCTGCCAACTCCTCTTCAGGAACATCTGGCTTTTCAATCTGCACCTGCTGATAAAACGCCGGTGCCAAAAGCACCAACACCTCACAGTTGGGATCTGCGACCCGGTTGAGCAGAGCGGCGATGGCCCGCGGCCACTCGGCTTGCCCCTGGCAAGGCTCACGCAGGAACAGAGGTGTCGGATAGAGTTGTACCAACAACACACACTCCTGCCCCAGGGCTAAAGCCAGGGCGTTGTGCTGCTTGGGTTTCAACAAACGTCTGAACCATTCCATCATGGTGAGTCAATCCACATGCTCTAAATAGAGTTAATCAGTCAATAGTATGACAAATGGCGCCCTAGCAAAAATCTAGCCATTCCATAAAGCAACGTCATCCCCAAATTCCATTCGGTTTTGTGATCTAGGTTGCGACCAATTCAGGCTGCCCAAACAAAAAGCCCTGAGCACCCGTGACGCCAAGTGACTGTAACACCTGCCATTCATCTACTGTTTCAACCCCAACCGCAATGACTTGGGCATCGCCACTGGCACTCCCCCCCACTAAAGAACGAATCGCCATCTGATTCAGTGGCCGATGTCGAATATCGCGAATGAGGCTAGGATGTAGCTTGAGGTAGCGCACTTCAAATTCAGTAATATAGTGAATGCTGCTGACCTCTTGTCCCACATGATCCACCGACAGCCGTACGCCCATCAGACGCAGTTCCCGCAGCGGAAGCCGCAACTGAGGCTGATAACGACAAAGCTGTGCCTCGTTGAGTTCAATCACCAGATAAGCGGCCTTACGCTTACCCAAGCGCAGAAGCTGCATCAACAGCCAGTGCCGATACTCCCGATCCAGCAGCGTCTGCGGATGCAGATTGATGGCTATCGGCAACTTCTGACGCTCGGCCTTGGGCAAGAGCGTCAGTGCCTGTTGAGTCATCAGCCGATCAAATGGCAGTTGCATGCCACTCTTTTCCACCATTACCAAGAACTGGGTAGCCGAGAGCAACCGCCCCTGCTCGTCAGGCAGCAGAGCCAGCAACTCCTGCAGTATGGGTCTCTCAGGATCACCAGCCATAGCGACTTGTAGCTGGTAGTGCAACTGTTTGCCGGAAAACAGTCGCTCCAAACGTGTCCGCCATCGCACGGTTCCCTTATCGGTCGCCTCGGTACGTAGCGGTTTGTCATATAGAAAGTAACCTCGCTCCTGCTGCAAGCGAGCACTGCGCAACGCCTGCTCGGCCTGCTCCTCCAACTGCATCAGCTGTTCACCAGGCTGATAACAGACGACACCGATATAGAGGCTCTGCTCCAGATCCAGATAGGTTGGTAGCGGCAAGCGATCCAGACTACGCAACAACTGCTCAGTCGTTGTCAGCGTCTCCTGTTTGGTGAGGTTTGGAATAAGCAGGGCCAACACATTGCCCGCATAACGAGCCAACACGCCGCCATGAAAGCGCTGCACATGCTGGTTGAGATAGTGACTGCACTCCAGCAGCAAAGCCTGGCCGCGCTCGCTACCTTCACGCTGGCTGACCGATTCCACCGCCTCCAACTCCACCAGCAAGATGGCACCCGTACTGCTCTCGGCATCTTTGATGGCCGCCTCCAGACGGTTATCGAAGAAAATGCGGTTACCTATGGCTAACTCTTTATCAATAAATACATTCCGGCGAATGAAGGTATCAAAGCGGCTGCGCTCTTTTTTGGCATCTTCCAGCTCACTCTGTAACAGGGTAAGCGCCCGGCTAACCGGCTCTGGCCACTCATCCCGAAAGTCATGAGAGAGCCGATGGCTCTGCCCCTGAAGTAAGCGCAAACCTCGCTCCGCCAGCAACTCCACCCCGCGCAATTGGCGCCGCACCCAACTCATGGCCCACCAGAGCCCCACCGTCACCAGAGCCAGACCGATCAACAGATAGAGAAAAGGCCGAAGCATATACTCAAAAGTCAGGATGGGGGGTAACACGGAGAAGTTCACGCGCAACGAGGGGGTATGTCGGCCACTCAACACTATGGGACGCAGCCTGTGCTCTACATCCTGATAGTGCTCATCGTAGTAATAGAAGATGGGCACCTCCCCCAGATAAACCATCACCTCCTTGACGCCATTGGCCTCAAGAATAGGCGGGATCCAGGCTTGTAAAATAGGGGCATCTGGATTGTGAAGAGCCTCCTCTTCAATGATATCGACGACCGCCTGCAGCTCCAATTGCTGGTTGTGACTAGTCAGCGCATCAAAGCTGAACGAGGCCACCACGAGCAGCAAGGTCACACTCCCCACGACACACAGACAGAGCAGCCCCACCAGCTGATTGGTTAATTTCATCCGTCATCCCTAACAAATCTCTCTCCCCACATTCTAACAGCCTGGCTCGATGCGACTAGCAGGAGATGGCCATTAACCGACATGGCGCGCAAACCGCAAATAACAAGCTTCGCAACCACCCAGAAGTGGTCAAGACAGAGAGCGTAACAAGGCTCGGATAAACAAAAACCAACCGATATAGAGAACTGGCCGCGGGTTAACGCCGAAAGTCGCTCTCGTCACATACAGCTCAAGTCAACATCTCTGTGCCTTTGCGCACACTCTGTACTATTGACCCCGCAAGACACAAACCGTCTGTCTATGCTTGGTTAGCGTCCATCTACCGCAGGAACATGCTATGTCTTTTTTTCTGAATCTCCCCATAGGCAAGAAGCTACTGGCCGCCTTTAGTCTCATGGCCCTGATCGTCATAGTTCTGGGAGCGTTAAGCATCATCGAGCTGGATAAGGTCAATTACAGCAGTACAGTTATCGTAGAGCAGCACCTGCCCAGGTTGATAGCCGTAAGCACTCTGGATGTAAAACTCTCAGATTTTCGACGTCGCCAACTGCGGATGCTGGAGAAACACGATGAGGCGCAGACCAGACTCTATGCCGAACGTTTACAACAAGATCAAAGCAGCATAGACCAGACGCTAACCTCGCTAAAACAGCTGAGTTTATCGAGCGAACATGCCACCTCGCTGGCCAATCTGCAAAATCAATGGCTAAGCTACAGCAAGCAGCAACAACAGATAGTAAACCTGCATCAACAACAAAAATTGAGTGAAGCGGCTAACCTGCTCAATGGCCCTGGAGATGAACTATTCCGCAACATCAAGTCACAGGTAGCGGAGCTTATCAAAACTAACAAACAAGATGCCGAAGCGGCCAGCGCAGATGGGGATGAGCGATATGCCAGATCCAAATTGCTGATCGGGAGCCTGATAGGGTGTGCATTGATCATGGTGGCGTTCTGTGCCTGGGGATTGGGCAACATCATCCGTAAACCTATCCTGCGTCTACTGGAGCAGGCAGAACGAGTCGCCAATGGTGATCTCACCTCCAATCTCGATTACAGCCGCTTCTGTGATGATGAGATAGGCACCTTGGCAAAATCGTTTGGTCGCATGCAACATAATCTGCGAACCCTGGTGCAAGAGCTCGCCTCGGCTGTAGAACAACTCAGCAGCTCAGCTGAAGAGGTAAGCGCGATAGCCGAGCAGTCGGCAAATGGCCAGCAGCGTCAACAAAGTGAAATCACCTATCTGGCAACAGCAATGAATGAGATGGGCAGCACGGTCAACGAGGTTGCTCGCAACACCACTCACGCCGCCTCGGCT
>JBOFBS010000056.1:0-2752 GCA_051645725.1 Aeromonadaceae bacterium
GCTTCACTGACACCAACTTTTCTTGCTACTTCTCTTTTACTTAAGTTTTGATTACATAACAGCCAGATCTCTTCTTATATATTATTCGATATTGGCTTCCGGCCCTTGTAGACCCCTTTAGCCTTCGCCAAAGCAATCCCTTCCGCCTGACGCTCCAGCATTATTTCCCGCTCGAACGTGGCGATGGCTCCGATCATGGTCAGCATCAGCTAGCCCGTTGGTGTCGCCGTGTCGATGCCCAGATTCTGGATCTGTAATGTTACCTCTTTGGCGTGTAACTGGTCTGTGATCTCCAGCAAGTGCCGGGTGTTCCGGGCCAGACGATCCAGCTTGGTGACTTTTAGCACGTCTCCAGAGCGGACGAATTCGAGCATTGCCTGTAGTTGCGGCCTATCCGTCTTGCTACCGCTGACCTTCTCGTTAAAGACTTTTTCGCACCCCGCCAGAGCTGTCAGTTGCTGCTCCAGCGATTGCCCCGTGGTCGAGACACGGGCATACCCGATGATTGCCATGATGGCCTCCCAATAGGCTCAAGACCCTGCAAGAAAAACGTGTCAAAACTCGAAAACCAACCCGTGTGACAGGGGTTGCCGAGGGGCTTCCGGTCTGTCACACGGGCATGGTCTATTGAGCGTCCGGCTCCTTCGGCGGGGGCGGCGGTGTCTGCATCGAGTTGACGGCCTCCTTGATGAGGACGCCCAAGGCTGCTAGCAGTGCCGCCTCCAACGCTTTCAGTAACGGGTTTCCTTGCTGCTCATTCATACGCCTTCTCCTTGCTGGATGGCTCCCGACAAGGGGCCAGATGTGATGTATTCCATGGGATTCTCCTATGGTGTTGGTTTCATCTGGCTTATACCGGCGTTTGGTCTGAATGTTGCCTGCTCGTTTTCCTTGTGCTGGTGGGGTTTGGGATTGTTTTTGCCGGGCAATCAACCGGGCAAGATCGTTGCAATCTTCTCGAAATCTCTCCTTTGGGTGGCTGGTAAGCTCCCCCCTCGGTGCAGTAAATAGATAAGAGTCAGAGTAACTAAACGGGTATATATATCGGGCTGGAACAGCTGGAACACCAGACACATACCGCCGAAAAGCCCATGAACACGCTGTCGGATGTGTCGATGAGACTCAAATCGACCAGACACATCACCCCGAAATGTGTCGATTGGCAGTCACTCGCGGCGGGGTCAGACGGTGATATGCCAGATTACCGCTATGCCTCTGACTCAACCGCCAGTCAAGCCGCTCTGCAATCGCTTTAAGGTCTCGTCCCGGCTGAGCTGGATATCGTAGATACCCGGCTGGATCGCAGGTATAAGCACTCTGGGCAGAATCTCGCGTGATATCAAGATGTCGGCCATCGCCCGGCTCTGCCATAGCCATCAACAGCCCTTGCAGGTACTCCTCCACGCTTAGGATGCGTCCCTGAGCACGACAGATGGTGGCCCACAGCTCTTGTTCCTCGTGCCGTATCCTGAGCGGTCTGAGGCCCGTCTGCTGCTCGATGTAGGCATCACGCTGGTGGTCTGCTTGGCGGTTCGCTGGCTCCAGATGATAGGCTTCATCAAACTCCAGCAAGTACACCTCCTGCCGGATCGGTTTGTCAAAATACTTTCCGTCTGGGTCGAACCACTGCAAATCGACTCGGAAATCTATTCGGTAAGGGCCGCAAGAGAATTGCGGGATCACCTGCATTTGCAAACCTGGCTGCTGTTCTTCAAAACAAGCAAGCAACGAAACTAGGTACTCTGTGTAAAATGCTGCCTCATAGCGGCTCTGACCTTCCTCTCGTGGTAATGATTGTCCGGTCAACCGCTCGATTTCCGCTATCAACACTGCGTTCAGGTGAAAGCTGGGGCCATAGGTCAACACAGCCAAGGCTTGTAAGGGAGTCCACGTCCCCAATCCATTACCGGGTTCGGGAATCTCCGGCAGGTCAAGCCCCTGCACCTGCCGGAGGTTGGCGATTGCCCGCCTGACGTACTGACTGTAACGCCCATTGAAGCCAGGTATCTGTGACAGCAATGCTCTTGGGTCGATGATCCCCTGTGAATGGTGCCCAACAAAGATACCTACCACGCCAAACTCCCCTTGTAATGCCTTCACTTTGACTCTTGTAAACTCAAATCCTCGAACTCATCATCCAGACCGCTTGACACATCTTTCCGGTGGAGAGCGTATTCCTCAATCTCCCCCTTCACCCACGCAGCATCAATGTAGGGAGCTTCCGAGGTTGTCCTTAACAACTCCTCCCCGCTGAGATCTCTAACGCTACTGCCTGCCAGCTTGGGTTTGAAAGCTTGCTCTAGCATGAATTGATCATCTAACCCCTTGAATACTGCGGCTAGATCATAACCATCGTAGCTAAATTTGATCTCTTTCAGCACTGCTTTTAATTGGCTATTAAATAGTTGACGTTGCTCAGTACTGATCAGTTCCTCTGGTTTCAGTAGATTGAGAATTGTTTTTTCTGACAACTCAAGACTCATGAGCTCGTTTTCAAGTTCGCGTATTTTTTCTTCTAAGACTTTGCAGCTAGCTTTGCTCTTTACAAATGCGTTTCGAAAAGTAGCATCATCGTCAAAATCTAATATGGATTGAGCAGCTTTATCTTTCTTTCTACTCTCAACATCTAATTGAGCTCTCAATGTTGCTAACTGTTCTTGAAGAGATAAAAACTTCTCATTCTCCCCCACCCGTCTTTGCATTACTTCTGATAGGATACTAACTGCTTGTAATAACTGAGGCTCAACTTTGT
>JBOFBS010000057.1:0-3392 GCA_051645725.1 Aeromonadaceae bacterium
AGTGCCCACACAGATTGCTTGATTTGATTGTTAAAGAGCGTGACAGCGTTGCTGTCGTGGGATGCGCATCTTACGCTTCCCAGTGTCAGAGTCAAGCACATTTTACTGCGTTTTGCTCTGGGGCATTTCGGCCCGGCTAGCACCGCCGCATCGCCTCCGAAGAGTGCCTGCTTTGCCGTGTCAGCGAGGCGGCATTATAGGGAGTTCGAACTCGAGCGCAAGCGAAAAACACAAAAAAACGCAGATACCGCATCGTTCGCTCAAATTACCAGCATGACAGCCGATTAACGCCGAATTATGCAGCAAAACCACACTTGCTCCCCATTGTTCTATGACCTCATCAGCAATCGCTCCGCCTACTCTTGTTCCTAAGGCAAGGTCACCTTACTGATATCTTCTTCTATCTTTAGAGAGAGAGTCTCCGTCATCGCCTGTACCGACCATAAACCGCCACAGACAAGCGCAGGCGAAAACCGCATACGCCAGATGATCACACCCCACTCTTCGGGTAACATGGCGCGCCTTTTTTCTCTTAGTAATTTTGTGGCTTTGGAGTTGTTGATGTCTTTTGCACTTGGCCAGCGTTGGATTAGTGATACCGAAACCGATCTGGGTCTTGGCACTGTGGTTGCCATAGAGGGACGCATGGTGACCCTGCTGTTCCCCGCCAGCGGCGAGAATCGGATTTATGCCAAGGACGATGCGCCCGTCACTCGCGTGCAGTACCACGCGGGCGATACAGTTACCAGCCACGATGAGTGGCAGTTGACTATCACCTCGGTAGAGGAAGTGAATGGTCTGCTTATATATAATGGAATACGACAAGACACTCAGGAGCCGGCCACGCTCAAAGAGGTCTTTTTGAGTAATTTTCTCAAATTCAATAAGCCTCAAGATCGACTCTTTGCCGGCCAGATTGACCGACTCTCGCGCTTCACCTTGCGCTATCAAGCACTCAACCATCAACATGCGCGTCGACGCAGCGAGACTCGAGGCCTGGCCGGAGGACGCGTTGCCCTGATCCCCCATCAGTTGCATATCGCTCGCGAAGTGGGACACAGACACGCACCGCGAGTTCTGCTGGCTGATGAGGTGGGACTTGGTAAGACAATAGAAGCAGGGATGATCATCTATCAGCAGCTATTGTCAGGGCGGGCACAACGTGTGCTGATCCTGGTGCCTGAGTCACTGCAGCATCAGTGGTTGGTTGAGATGTTGCGTCGCTTTAACCTGGCATTTTCCCTGTTTGATGAAGAGCGTTGCGTAGAATCGGCCCACGATGCCGAAAACCCCTTCGAAACCGAACAGTTGGTGATCTGCAGCATAGAGTGGTTGCGTAAGAAGCGCAGCCGTTTTGATGAAGTGCATGAGGCCCAGTGGGATCTTCTGGTAGTAGATGAGGCCCATCACCTGGAGTGGAACGAAGAGAGCCCCAGCCGCGCCTATCAAATTGTTGAGGCCTTGGCTGAGGATACTCCGGGCGTACTCTTGTTGACAGCAACGCCGGATCAACTTGGCCATCAGAGCCACTTCGCCCGTCTGCGCCTGCTCGACCCTGAGCGCTTCTATGACTACACAGAGTTCCAGGCTGAGGAGCAGGCCTACGGTCAAATCGCCGATGTTGCGCAAAAGTTGCTAGATGGCACACCTATTCAAGCCGATGAGCAATCGCTGCTGCAAGACTGCCTCGGAGACACCCAACTGAGTGAGCTCGCCGACCCAAGCCAGCGCGGAGAAGTGTTACGCCAGTTGCTCGACCGCCACGGCACGGGGCGCATCCTGTTCCGCAATACCCGTGCGGCCATTCAAGGCTTCCCTGAGCGTCATCTCAATCTCTATGCCATGCCGCTGCCGGAGCAGTACAAGACGGCAATCAAGGTAATGGGCATGATGGGGGGCAATACTGGCGATGTAGAGACCCGAGCACGCCGTTACCTCTATCCGGAGAAGATCTACCAACAGTTCGAGGGCGAAGCGGCCACCTGGACCCAGTTCGATCCCAGAATTGACTGGCTACTCTCTCTGCTTAAGTCTGCTCGTCATGACAAGGTACTGGTGATCTGCTCCGAAGCCGAAACGGCTCTGACGCTGGAAAATGCCCTCCGGACCCGCGAGGGGATCCGGGGCTCTGTCTTCCATGAAGGGATGTCGCTTATCGAGCGGGATAAGGCGGCGGCCTATTTCGCCCAGGAGGAGGCCGGGGCTCAGGTCATGCTCTGCTCCGAGATCGGCTCTGAAGGGCGTAACTTCCAGTTTGCTCGCCATCTGGTGCTCTTTGATCTCCCCCTCAATCCGGATCTGCTTGAACAGCGAATCGGACGGCTGGATCGCATAGGCCAGCGTAACGTGGTGGAAATCCATGTGCCTTATCTACAAGGAACGGCACAGGAAACACTACAAAACTGGTATCACCTGGGACTAAATGCCTTCGAAGAGACCTGCCCGACTGGCCGGGTTGTCTATGAAGCGGTTCGAGATGATCTCTTTACTCTGCTGGCAGAAAACGTCACCGATGAAGCCCAGCTTGAACCGCTATTTAGCCAAACCCGCTCCCTGCACGAAGCATTGAAAACCAAGCTGGAACAGGGGCGCGATCGACTGCTGGAGATCCACTCTGGCGGGGGACAAGCGGCGCAGGATCTGGTGCAACAACTGGCAGAGGAAGATGATGATACCAGCCTCATCAGTTTTGCCCTGCAGTTGTTTGATGACATTGGTATTCAGCAGGATGACAGAGGAGAAGATGCCATAGTGCTCACGCCTGGCGATCACATGCTGGTGCCCAGTTTTCCTGGCCTACCGGATGATGGCATGACCATCACCTTCGAGCGGGAGACGGCGCTAAGTCGGGATGATCTCACCTTCGTGACCTGGGATCACCCACTCATCCGTGGCGGCATAGATCTGATCCTGGGATCCGAGATTGGCTCCAGCTCTGTGGCTCTGTTGAAAAACAAGACATTACCAGCTGGCGCCATCCTGCTTGAGCTCATTTTCGTTGCCGAATCGGCTAGCCATCCTCAGCTCTACCGCTTCCTGCCACCAACGCCCATCCGCTTGCTGCTGGATAAGAACGGTAATAACCTGGCGGAGAAGGTCAACTTTGAGGCATTTGATCGCCAGCTCAGCCCGGTAAATCGCCATCTGGGCAGCAAGTTGGTCGGGGCATCGCAAGCCATTATTCATGGTTTGATCGCACAAGCCGAAACCGTGGCTGCCCCCCGCCTGGCGACCATAGTTGCCGAGGCGCGCGAGCGCATGATGCAAACACTGGGCGCCGATCTTAATCGACTCACGGCGCTCAAAGCCGTCAATCCATCGGTACGGGAAAGTGAAGTGAGCCATCTGCAGGAGCTACAAGCTGAACTCAACCACCTGCTGGATCAAACTCA
>JBOFBS010000058.1:0-2051 GCA_051645725.1 Aeromonadaceae bacterium
ACCCGTTACGTCAAACCGGTGCCCGGCGTGCGCCGTTTCACCATTCAACCCTTGAGGCAAACACCATGATCAAAGGACTGGCGATCACCCCGCCCGTGATTGGGCGGATCTGCCTCGGCAAGCTGGTGCAAAAGCAGGATAAGTGGGTCCCGGAGAAGGACGACAGCTTCACCCTCACCACCCAGATACAGCACAAGGGGGGATGGTTGCTCCATCCCCTGCATCAACACTACTCATCGCAGAAAAGTGGCCAGGGGCAGGAGCAAACCAAGATCCGCGCCATTCCAGTGAGGGTGCTGTTCAACGACAGCGACTTGAATCTGCGGGCGGAATACAGCGCCTTTGACCGGCAAACCGGCAGGCCGCTGTGTGTCGGGAATGGGGAGGTGGCAAGACGCGTGGGGGCACAAGGCATGGAGGAGGTCAGCTGCCCTGGACCAGAGCGCTGCGCCTTCGCCGGGCAACAGGGCTGCAAGCTGTACGGGCGACTGAACCTGTTTGTGGAGGGGCAAGGGGATGAGCTGGGCAGCTTTATCTTCCGCACCACCGGTTACAACTCGGTGCGCACTCTGGCGGCACGGCTCAAGTACCTGGAGGCTGTGAGCGGTGGCCATACCCGCTATCTGCCGCTCACCCTGCGGCTGCGAGCCAAGAGCACTACCCAGTCCTACCGCACGCCGGTCTACTACGTGGATTTGACCTTGCGGGAAGAGACCAGCCTGACTGAGGCAGTGAGGCAAGCACAAGAGGCGGCACAGCGTGACCAAGAAGCAGGCTTGGCCATCGAGCAGATGGAGCTGGCTGCTCATGAGTTGCTGCGTAACGGCCAGTTTGAAGATATCGATGAAGAGGTGCCGATGCTGCTGGAGGAGTTCTATCCCGAAGCCAACAGCGACGAGGTAAATGGTATCAATGGCGTTGTGGCGACAACTTCGCTTAACGCCCCGCCAGGCCAAGCGACCAGAACACCGCAGAAGCCGCAACCAAGAAGGAGTCCACTCACCAACAAATTGGGGAAAGGGACTCCATCCTCTCCCCCAGTAAATGGCGGGTGATCAGCGGGAACGAGCCAACCGCTCCACCAACCGTTCTACTGTTTCCAGCAACAGAGTTCGGTCAGCATCATCGAGCCGGGCCAGTTGCTGGCTCAGCACAATGCCCTGTTCGGTCGGGCGGTTACTGGTCTCGCGCAGAAAATCCGCCAGCTCACAGTCAAACAACTGAGCGAGCTCCGCCAACCGCACCACGGTCGGCACCACAATCCCCCGCTCCATTCGGGAGACGGCCTCCATCCCGATATTGAGGTGTTCAGCCACCTGCTCCTGGGTAAACCCGGCCTGGTTACGCTGACGCCCAATGGCTTTACCCACGTTTTTGGCTAACTGCTCAAAGTTGATATCTGTCATAAGTCCTCCAACCAACTTGCATGGTTGGGTATAGACCTGTTGACATGAAGAACTCTGAAAGGTGAGGATCAACCAAATAGGTTGAACATGGTGCTTTGGCGTGGAATTTCAGAACGAAAGGAAATCCATCACCCAATACTCAACCCCCCTCATTTCCCGCTGAACAACCACCGCCTCACAACGGGAAATGAAAAGTCATTTTTTATCCATAAGGAGACATCATGAAACGTTACTTTGTTATCGCGGGCCTGCTTTTTCTGGCCCTGACCATCAATATCGCTTGGACCGGCAAAGCTCCCTGGCTTGGATTTTGGGGGCTGACCGCCACTTTCGTGTTCGGCACGCTTTTTACCGGGGTTGGCATGTGTATAGGGGAGTGGTTTCGCCGTTTTACTCACCCGGACTGGATCTCGACCAGCGGTGCAGTCGAGACCTTCAAAGCCAAGATATTTTGGCTGATGGGGCCGCAGGCCATCGGGGCGCTGATCGGCTTTTTCGCCTTTCAAGGCTTTATGAACAATATCCTCGGCTATGCCGTGTAAGGAGTATGGGATGCATCAATGGATAATAGCCCTTCAGGGCTTACTGCTGACGCCTGCCGTACTGGCATTTGGCGACCATGGCCGCTGGAACGATGGCTGGGGC
>JBOFBS010000059.1:0-8483 GCA_051645725.1 Aeromonadaceae bacterium
GATATCCTGGTTGAGATCGACCACTATCACCGCATTGGCGTTGGTGGGGTGCCAGGCGACGGGGGAGACCCAGCTGGCGCAGCCTTGCCAGGGGGAGAACATGCCAGAGACATGGACCAGGGGCTTCATGCTGATCACATCGATGAGCGCCTTGACCTGATTTTTGTTGCGTAGCTTGAAGAGGTAGTCGAACAGCTTGGGCTGCTTGTCGCGGATGAGTTTGGCCATGCCTATGGTGGCGTAGACATCCGAGAGGGCATCGTGGGCATGCTCGTGACCTATGCCATTGGCCTGGGTCAGCAACTCCAGGCGGAAACTGGGTTTGCCCTCCTCATCATAGACCCAGTTAATGCCCTCAGGACGCAGGGCATAACAGGCGCGGACCACATCCAGCAGATCCCAGCGCGAGTTACCCTGCTGCCAGCTGTAGCCATACGGGTCGAAGTAGTTGCGATAGAGGGTATAGCGGGTGAACTCATCATCGAAGCGGATGTTGTTGTAGCCCAGGATGCAGGTATTGGCCTGACTGAATTCAGCATGAATGCGCCGGATGAACTCTGCCTCATTTACCCCCTGACGATTGACCAACTGTGGCGTGATGCCGGTGATGAGACACGCTTCTGGCTCGGGCAGGTAATCGGTGGGCATCTGGCAGTAGATCATCAGCGGCTCGCCGATCGGGTTGAGCTCGGCATCGGTGCGGATCCCGGCAAACTGCGCCGGACGATCTCGACCTGGATGCGTCCCAAAGGTCTCGTAGTCATGAAAGTAGAATGTTGGCGAATTGGATGGCGTCATGGGGTATCAGGCAATCTCAGCAAGGGACCAAATGTTGCAGGTATGGGTACTCTGCAGACATCAAATTGTACTAGCTTGTCACGCTCGAGAGCAGCGAATAAGCGGGGGGCCATCCTGAGCGCAACCCATGGTAAACCATATTGACCTCGGTGCGAACAGCGATAAGCGGCTCACTTCGTTGGAAAAATCCTCTTTTGTCATCAGTCTGTGCAACTACCTCCGCTCCCAGGCCACTCGGGTCAGGCGGATCGCCTGCTTGGCCAAAACGTCACAGGCCTGCTCCAGCGTGTGCTTTAAGTCGGCAGGGGTTTGTTTTCCCCAGAAGGCCCAAGTGTGGTCACTACTGAGCCAAAGCAACTCCATATCCTGGCTCAGGTGCCGGTTTAGATCATAATAACGGAGCTTGCCGGCAATCCGCAGATGGACCAACGGATCCTTGTGGATTTCTTTCGTTGCATCATCAGGCTGATCTTGCGTTTGCAGGCTCACCGAGTCGATACGGATTTCGGCTATGGTGGTGTACCCATTCGCCTTCAGGGCCGGATAGGGATCTCGGCTATCTTTGGCACTATCACTCCAGCCAATATCGTGAACTTCGGCCTGTCGGCCCTGGCTATGCCACAACGAGTTGGAATTATCCCCCTGGGCGGAGGTATCGAGGTGTTGCGCCAGGCACTTCATGAGCGGCATACCGGCGACTCCCGAGGCGGAGGCGCGTTGCATGGCAGAGACTGTGGCGGCGGCCGAGTAGCTCGATGGCTGTGATGAGGCGCTTTGGGGCGGATGCGCGAGTAGCTGATCCCCTATGCTCACCACGCCCCCCACCACTGAGCCTACGGCAAAGAGTGCGGCACAAGGCAGCAGAACGTCAGGTGTGCAAAGCCTGCTTTCGCAGATTTCACAGGGAGTAACGCCTATGAGTCCTCCCTCTATGGCGTCATCGAGCAAACGTTGGCTGGCCGCTGACGGTGGCAGCTTGATGTTGACCACTGGGTCTGAATTGATCACGGCGATGCCGACCTTCTCTTTGTGGCGGTCCGCCTTGATGCGCAGCTGAAGTTGATCTTGTAACGGATAAACCGAGACCCCGCGTATTGCCGAGAAGGTGTGGTATTCGATCTCGCCAGGAGTGGGGGCGGATAGACCGAGAACCAGTAACTCCAGCTGGCTAAACCCATTGTGAAACTCACGAGCCACTGTGAGGATACGCTCGTTGGGGATTGCCAGTTTTTGCACATTACCCTGCTCGGTTTGCTCGACAAAATGGAGGCCATCTCCGGTTAGTAGCAGGGTGCCGGGGTTATCCAACAGGCCAGACCATGAGCTGACATCATCCAGGCCGTGAGCATTGGGGAACCAGTAATATTCACCTCGGTATGTGACGTTACCATCACCGAATCCCAGGCTGTTGATGGTCAGTTCGATCTCACCCATGGGGCTGAATTCATGCACGATGGAACCGCATTGTGTACGTCTGCTGGTTTGACGCAGGGCATCGCTGGTGAGAATGACAATGTAGCTCGGGTTGGCGGCCGAGGTATCGAGGGTGAATTCGCTACTGAGGAGGGGGACGGGATCCATGAGTGGACACTTCTCGTCAAACTCAACACTCTCGCTGGTTTGGATGATCTGATAGTGTTGGTCAAGCACCAGGAGCAGAGGGTAGAGGATGACGCTATCTGAGCTGCCTGGTGGCGTCGTTTTCAGGCTATCGAGCCTGAGGGTCAAAGGGCGGGGCCAGTTGGGGAGTCTGAAGGCGGCAAAGTAACTCTTCCCCGAATCGAAGTGGAATGAGGGGCTACTGCTGTTGAGTGCTATGCTCTGCTTGCCCTGATGGAGTATGGATTGGTAGGGCAGCTCGGCCAGAGTGGAGCAGCAGGGGGGCGAATTGGCAAGCTGCGCCTTGATGGGCGGTGGGACATAGTAGTTGTGGGTGATCTGTGGTGGTTCGGTAAGATCATTCCACTCAATATTCACAGTTGAACATGCAAACAGTACTAAGGCAAACAAGGCTACAGCCCATTTGGCGTATCGCCGTGCTGCCATGGCGTAAGGGGAGCGTTGTTGTGACATGGGCGCCTGCCTTGTGATCCCCATGAGGCCCCGGCAGGAGTGGGGCTCTGGGGGAGGATCCACCTCTTAATTGTATACCCAGCCGTTAATTCTGCTCCTGTTGTCACCTTTTAACATAATAAATGAAGTTGCGAAATGGTCTTTGTCCCGTGGTTTTCCCTGCCAGAGGAGTGGGGTGTGGCGCGACGATTTGGATCCAGGGTGATTTATCTATGTGATATCCCAAGGATTTTTAACTGCTGGTTAACGATTGCGTCACAATTTGCGGAAAGTCTCACAATTCCTACATCTTCCATCACCTATGATGGGTACGACAAATCTAAGACTCTGCCATCCGGGGCGCACTCAACACTTGGGTTAAGGACGATCGTATGACTACGGAACTACTGGCTCAACATTGGGCTTTTGGTGTCTATCTACTGGCCGGAGTGGGGCTGTGTCTGGTGATGATAGGGTTGGCCGCCCTCTTGGGGGGGCGGGCTTTTGGCCGTGCCAAAAATAAACCCTTCGAGTCAGGGGTCGATTCAGTTGGTAGCGCCCGGCTGCGTTTTTCCGCCAAGTTCTATCTGGTAGCCATGTTCTTCGTCATCTTTGATGTCGAGGCACTCTATCTCTTTGCCTGGTCCGTTTCCGTGCGTGAAACGGGTTGGATGGGCTTTATTGAAGCCGCCATTTTTATCCTGTTGCTGCTGGTGGGTCTCATCTATCTGGTGCGTATCGGTGCGCTGGACTGGACACCCTTGCGCTCGCGTCGTCAGACACGAACTGACCAGTCACAGCCGCCATCTGCCTGAGGTTTCGTATGAAGTACACCCTGACGCGAATCGACCCTGATGCCACCCATGACCGCTATCCCATTGAGCAGAAGCAGAGTGTGGATGATCCCCTGTTGCAGCAGGCTGAACGCGGCATCTTGATGGGTAAGGTCGAAGATGTGCTGCACAGCGCCGTGAACTGGGGTCGCAAGAATTCGCTGTGGCCCTATAACTTTGGTATCTCCTGCTGTTATGTGGAGATGACCACGGCCTTCACCGCTCCCCATGATGTGGCGCGATTTGGGGCCGAAGTGATCCGCGCCTCGCCACGTCAAGCGGACTTTATGGTGATAGCCGGCACACCCTTCATCAAAATGGCGCCGGTTATCCAGCGATTATATGAGCAGATGCTTGAACCCAAGTGGGTCATCTCCATGGGCGCCTGTGCCAACTCGGGTGGCATGTATGACATCTACTCTGTGGTGCAGGGGGTCGACAAGTTCCTCCCCGTGGATGTCTACATTCCCGGTTGTCCACCACGGCCCGAGGCATTTTTGCAGGCGCTGATGTTGCTGCAGGACTCCATCGGTAAGGAGCGCCGCCCTCTCTCTTGGGTGGTAGGAGATCAAGGCGTCTATCGGCCACAGATGGACTCAGAGCGGGAGCGCAAGCGTGGTGAACGCATTGCCGTCACTAACCTGCGCACACCAGACGAGATCTAGGGAGCGGTCATGAGACTGACAGATCAATTTCCCGTTAACCCCGGCATGCAGGCCTGGCAACCCCATGATCATGCCAATTCGGCCGTAGTGATCGAGCTCTTGGCCCACTTCGGGGCCGAGCACTTCGTGGTGCAAACCACGCGCATGGGCATACCCGTTATCTGGTTGCCCCGCGACATGTTGCTGGCTGTGCTGGCCTTTTTGCAGCAGGTCGCCAAGCCCTATGTGATGCTCTATGACCTGCACGGTGTCGATGAGCGGGTGCGTACCCACAGAGAGGGGTTGCCTGAGGCTGACTTTACCGTTTTCTATCACCTGCTCTCCATAGAGCGGAACAGTGATGTGATGCTCAAGGTGCCGCTCAATGAGGCCGACCTGACGCTGCCTTCCGCCACCGAGCTTTATGCCAATGCCAACTGGTATGAGCGCGAGGTGTGGGATCTGTTGGGGATCAAGTTCACCGGACACCCCCATCTCACCCGCATCATGATGCCCAAGAGCTGGCAAGGACACCCACTTCGCAAGGATTACCCGGCCCGGGCGACCGAATTTGACCCCTTCATGCTCGATGCCGCCAAGCAGGATATGGAGCAGGAGGCGCTGCGCTTCAAGCCCGAAGAGTGGGGCATGCGCCGCTCCAGCGAGAGTGAAGATTACATGTTCCTCAACCTGGGTCCCAATCACCCCTCGGCGCACGGTGCCTTTCGTATCGTGCTGCAGTTGGATGGGGAGGAGGTCCACGATTGTGTGCCTGACATCGGCTATCACCACAGAGGTGCCGAGAAGATGGGCGAGCGCCAATCCTGGCACAGCTATATTCCCTTCACCGATAGAGTCGAGTATCTGGGCGGGGTGATGAACAACCTGCCCTATGTGCTGGCGGTGGAAAAGCTGGCTGGCATTACCGTGCCTAATCGGGTCAATGTCATCCGGGTTATGTTGAGTGAGCTCTTCCGCATCAACAGCCATCTACTCTTCCTGGGGACCTACATTCAGGATGTGGGGGCCATGACGCCTGTCTTCTACGCCTTCACCGACCGGCAGAAGATCTACACCATCATAGAGGCCATCACGGGGGCGCGTATGCACCCGGCCTGGTTCCGCATCGGTGGGGTGGCCCACGACTTGCCCAAGGGGTGGCAGCGGCTGATCCAGGAGAACCTGCTCGACTGGTTGCCCAAGCGGTTGAACGACTATGTCAAGGCCGCCATGCAAAACAGCGTACTCAAGGGGCGCACCATAGGCGTTGCCGCCTACACCACACAGGAGGCGCTACAGTGGGGCGTGACCGGGGCGGGCTTGCGTGCCACGGGGTTGAACTTCGACTTGCGCAAATGGCGTCCCTATTCCGGTTATGAGCAGTTCGATTTTGAGGTGCCCGTCGGTGCCAATGGCGATGCCTATGACAGGGCCATGGTGCGGATCGAGGAGATCCGCCAGAGCATGCGCATCATAGAGCAGTGCATGAAGAACATGCCCTCCGGCCCCTTCAAGGCAGATCACCCCCTGACCACACCGCCACCCAAGGAGCGCACGCTGCAGGATATCGAGACCCTTATCACCCACTTCTTACAGGTCTCGTGGGGGCCTGTGATGCCAGCGGGTGAGTCGCTGCAGATGATAGAGGCCACCAAGGGGGCCAACAGTTATTACCTGACGAGCGATGGCGGCACCATGAGTTATCGCACCCGGATCCGGACTCCCAGCTTTGCCCATCTGCAGCAGATCCCTTCGGTGATCCGCGGCAGCATGGTCTCAGATCTTATCGTCTATCTGGGGAGTATCGATTTTGTTATGTCAGATGTGGATCGCTAATTATGACTCATCAATGCCAGTGTCAATCCGGAGGCTGTGCCTCCAACAGCCAGGCAGAGCCGTTTGAACTGAGCTGTGCTGAGCGCGAGGCCATAGAGCACGAGAAGGGGCACTATGAGGACGCCAGGGCCGCTTCGATTGAAGCCTTGAAAATAGTGCAGAAGGCGCGAGGTTGGGTGCCTGACGGTGCCATTCACGCCATAGCCCGTCAGTTGGGGATACCGGCCAGCGATGTCGAAGGGGTGGCGACCTTCTATAGCCAGATCTTCCGGCAACCCGTAGGGCGTCACATCATCCGGCTGTGCGACAGCGTGGTTTGTTTCATCACGGGTTACCAGTCAGTTTTGCAAGCATTGGAGAGCAAACTGGGGATTGGTCTGGGGCAAACCACAGCCGATGGCCGCTTTACCCTGTTGCCCGTCTGCTGCCTGGGCAACTGTGACAAGGGACCCACCCTGATGATAGACGATGACACCCACGCCTTCGGCTCCGGGGAGGCTATCACCCTAGCCGATCTGGAGCGTCTACTGGAGCACTATCCATGATCTTGACCGCAGAGAAGCAGCCGCTTACCTGGCGTCTGCGCGCCGATAGCCAGCCGGTCTGGCTCGATGAGTACAGGGCTAAGCAGGGCTATGTGGCGGCAGAGCGTGCCATCAAGGGTATGGCGCCGCTGGAGGTGACCAATCTGGTCAAAGAGGCCGGTTTGCGCGGTCGGGGCGGGGCTGGGTTTCCTACCGGGGTGAAGTGGAGCCTGATGCCCATGGAGGCCAGGTTCGATCGTAAATACCTGTTGTGCAATGCCGATGAGATGGAGCCGGGCACCTACAAGGATCGCCTCTTGATGGAGCAACTGCCCCACCAGCTTATCGAGGGGATGATACTCGCCGCCTGGGCGCTGCAGACCTATCGTGGCTACATCTTCTTGCGAGGCGAGTATGTGGTGGCGGCCGAGCGGTTGCGCCGGGCAATCGATGAGGCCAAAGCCGCGGGCTTGTTGGGCCGGAACATACTGGGCAGCGGGTTTGATTTTGAACTCTTCGTTCACACTGGCGCCGGGCGCTACATCTGTGGCGAAGAGACGGCGCTCATCAGCTCGCTGGAAGGGCGTCGCGCCAACCCGCGAGCCAAGCCGCCTTTCCCCGCCGTGGTGGGGGCCTGGGGTAAACCCACCTGTGTCAACAATGTGGAAACCCTGAACAACGTGCCTGCCATAGTGCTCAACGGTGCGGCCTGGTACAAGGGGCTCAGCGCCGGCAAGAGCACAGACGCCGGGACCAAGCTGATGGGCTTCTCCGGTCGAGTGAAGCGCCCTGGTCTCTGGGAGCTGCCCTTTGGCACCACGGCACGGGAGATATTGGAGGAGTATGCAGGCGGTATGCAATCGGGCTACACCCTCAAAGCCTGGCAGCCGGGTGGCGCAGGCACCGATTTTCTGACCGAGCAGCACCTGGATCTGCCCATGGATTTTGACTCCATCGGCAAGGCGGGCAGCCGCCTGGGCACGGCGCTGGCCATGGCGGTGGATAACAGCATCAACATGGTCTCCCTGACCCGCAACCTAGAAGAGTTCTTTGCCCGCGAATCGTGTGGTTGGTGTACTCCCTGCCGTGATGGTTTGCCCTGGAGCGTCAAGATCTTGCGCGCTCTGGAGCAGGGGCAGGGGCAGGTTGGGGATATCGAGACCCTGGAGCAGCTGTGTCGCTCCCTGGGCCCGGGCAAGACCTTCTGTGCCCATGCGCCCGGTGCGGTGGAGCCGCTGCAGAGTGCCATCAAGTATTTTCGATCCGAGTTTGAGGCCGGGATTGCCGCATCGTCGCAAGAGAGCCGTAACCCCCTGGCGGGTATTCAACCCAACCTGCTCGGTGAGCGTTGGTAGTCGCCCGATTGGTGTGAATTGGCGTGAACAGAACAAGGGATAAACATTGCTATGGCCACGATCCATGTAGATGGCAAGGAATTTGAGGTAGATGGTGCAGAGAACCTGTTGCAGGCCTGTCTCTCGTTAGGCCTGGATGTGCCCTATTTTTGCTGGCACCCGGCCCTGGGCAGCGTGGGTGCCTGCCGCCAGTGTGCGGTCAAGCAGTATCAAAATGCCGATGACAAACGCGGCCGCCTGGTGATGTCGTGCATGACACCTGCCAGTGACGGTACCTACATCTCCATCGAGGATGAAGAGGCCAAGGCATTTCGCAAGAGTGTGGTGGAGTGGTTGATGACCAACCATCCACACGACTGTCCTGTTTGTGAAGAGGGGGGGGCCTGTCATCTGCAGGATATGACGGTAATGACGGGCCATAGCAGTCGCCGCTACCGCTTT
>JBOFBS010000060.1:0-14640 GCA_051645725.1 Aeromonadaceae bacterium
GGATAGAACGTCTTGAATAATGGTGCATCCGAGAGGATTCGAACCTCTGACCACTCGGTTCGTAGCCGAGTACTCTATCCAGCTGAGCTACGGATGCACAAAACTGGTGGGATAGATTGTCCTGAAAATGGTGCATCCGAGAGGATTCGAACCTCTGACCACTCGGTTCGTAGCCGAGTACTCTATCCAGCTGAGCTACGGATGCAGAAGCAATGGCGGTGAGGGAGGGATTCGAACCCTCGATGCGGCTTTTGACCGCATGCTCCCTTAGCAGGGGAGTGCCTTCAGCCTCTCGGCCACCTCACCGTTGTTGCGGGGCAGATATTACTGTGCAGGAAAAATATGTCAAACTTTTTTTCCCCTCACCCATCTGTTCGCACACCATTTAGGCAGATTGCACATCATCTAGACAATCGCCTGAAATTTCGTGGGAATTTGTCCCCAGTGACAGAAACAAAAGGCGGCCCTTAGGCCGCCTTTTTGCTTAATAATTACCCTCTACTACGTCATCGTCGCCCTTTTCGGCTTGGATACGCATGTAGATTTCTTCACGGTGTACCGAGACTTCCTTTGGTGCATTCACCCCGATTCGTACCTGGTTACCCTTCACACCCAGAACGGTCACCGTCACATCGTCACCAATCATCAGGGTCTCACCCACGCGACGAGTCAAAATCAGCATTCAGTTGCTCCTTGGTTCCGATGGAACAGATTAATGAATCGCCATTATCCATGAAATGGCAAAAAAAATTAAGAAGTACCGCACCATTTAACGTATTTACCCTACATTTGTTGCACAACTCACTAACCTAGGGCAAACGCTTGGTGCAATACCCTAAGAGCAGGCTCAACAAATTGCTCATCAATAGTCAGAAGCAACTTGTGCTGCGAGGTGGAAATACGCTCAATGGCAATCCCTTCACCACCAAGCGCAACGAAGAGACGCCGGGCTATGCCGGGGTGCTCCCACATATCCTCCCCTACTATAGCTAGTTTAGCCAACTGCGGCTGGCCTTGCAGCTCCCGAGCCTCCAGCTTGGAAGACCATTCTCGCATGAGCGCATAGGCCTGAAAATAATCATCCCGGGCCACAGTGAAAGAAAAATCGCAGCTACCGTCACCAACGCGCTTCTGCACTATCATATCAACCGGGATAGCGAGCTCATTTAACGGTCCGAGTACGTTGGCGAGCACATCGGGTCTATCTGGTAACCCCAAGAGTGTTAGGCTCGCCTCATGGCGGTCAAAGAGAACACCAGAGACAGAGGAGTGGGGCATGGTGGACGCTCCATAAGTGATAGGATTACAGCCTATCCACTGAAGTGGAAAACACAGCGCTCAAGGCGGGCACCGCAACGACCTCACTGATGACCAGCTTTTAGCGGGCGATATCAAGAACCGGCTCCTAAGAGCCGGTTCGAATATCGCTCAATCTATCTGATTAGCGGCATTCAGCTGAGTTACAGACGCTCTTCGAGCCAGGGGATCACGCGCTCCAGGGCTGCAGGCAAACCTTCTGGCTGTGTACCGCCAGCCTGAGCCATGTCAGGACGGCCACCGCCTTTACCCCCCACCTGTTGTGCGACCAGATTGACCAGCTCACCCGCCTTGACTTTGGCAGTCAGATCAGGGGTCACGCCAGCGATCAGGCTAACCTTACCCTCAGCCACAGCAGCCAGCAGCAACACCCCGGATTGCATGCGGTTTTTCAACTCATCCAGCGTGGTGCGCAAGCTCTTGGGATCCACGCCCTCGAGTTCAGCCACCAGCACCTGCTGACCGTTGACCTTCACCACCTGCGTCAGCAGATTTGCTCCGGCATGAGACGCCAGCTTGGCCTTGAGCTGCTCAACCTCACGCTCCAGCAAACGGGTACGATCCATAAACTGACGCACCTTGGTAGCGATAGAGAATTGATCACCCTTGATGAGGGAGGCGGTTTCATCAATCTGCTCACCGAGTTGATGCATGTAGTTGATGGCTGACTCACCAGCCACAGCTTCTATACGGCGAATCCCCGCCGCCACACCACTCTCAGCTATGATCTTGAAGAAACCGATATCGCCGGTTCGCTTGGCATGGGTGCCACCACACAACTCGGTGGAAAAATCCCCCATACCAACAACGCGCACTTCATCGTCATACTTCTCGCCAAACAACGCCATGGCTCCGCTGTGCTTGGCATCATCGATAGACATCAGGCGAGTACCAATCTCATGGTTTTGACGTATCTGGCGATTCACCAGCTCCTCAACCCGACGTATGGTAGCGGTCGTGATGGGTTCAAAGTGGGAAAAGTCAAAACGAAGACGATCCGGACCGACCTGAGATCCCTTCTGAGCGACGTGATCACCCAGCACCTGACGCAGTGCCGCATGCAACAGGTGGGTCACAGAGTGGTGTACCGCCGTTGCCTGGCGACGCTCTGCATCCACCTCGGCCACAACCCGATCGTTGAGATGGAATGAACCACACTCGACATACCCTTTGTGCACTATGGCCTGGCCCAGCTTCAGGGTTTCGGTCACGGCAAAGACGTTGTTGCCCTGGCGCAGCAAACCGGTATCCCCCAGCTGACCACCCGACTCGGCATAAAAAGGGGTGTTGGCCAGCACCACCAGGGCATCTTCCCCTTCATGGATCACGCCAACCTGTTCATCCTGCTGGATAAGCAGGGTTATCTCTTCGTCGGCCGCCAGTTGCTCATAACCGATGAAGTGACTCTCCTGATCTATCTTCAGGCGCTTGTTGTAATCCACAGCAAAGTTGGAGGCCCCCTTGGCACGCTCCCGCTGCTTCTCCATCTCGGCTTGGAAGCCCGCTTCATCTATGGTGTAGTCGCGGTCACGGACCACATCGGCGGTCAGATCCGCAGGGAAACCGTAGGTGTCATACAGCTTGAAGACCACTTCACCCGGGACCAGCTTGCTCTCGCCCAACTGGGCCAGAGCCTCTTCCAGCAGCGCCAGGCCTCGGTCCAGCGTCCGCACAAACTGCTCTTCTTCCTGCTTGAGTACACGCTCAATCACAGGCTGCTGGCTCTTGAGTTCAGGGTAGGCATCCCCCATCTGAGTGGCCAATTCAGCCACCAGTTGGAAGAAGAAGACATCCTGTGCCCCCAACTTGCGGCCATGGCGCACGGCGCGACGAATAACGCGGCGCAGAACATAGCCTCGCCCTTCATTGGAGGGCATGACACCATCGGCAATCAGGAACGAGCAGGAGCGAATGTGGTCGGCAATAACCCGCAGTGACTTATTAGCCAGATCAGTGATGCCAACGATAGCCGCAGCCCGCTTGATCAGCGCCTGGAAAATATCGATCTCATAGTTGGAGTGCACGCCCTGCATGATAGCCGAGATACGCTCCAGCCCCATGCCGGTATCCACAGAGGGGCGCGGCAGCGGCTCCAGGGTGCCATCCGCCTGGCGATTGAATTGCATGAAGACCACGTTCCAGATCTCGATGAAACGGTCGCCATCCTCTTCGGCAGAGCCTGGAGGGCCCCCCCAGATATCAGCACCGTGGTCATAGAAAATTTCAGTGCAGGGACCACAGGGGCCGGTATCACCCATCTGCCAGAAATTATCGGAGGCATAAGGCGCGCCCTTGTTATCGCCGATGCGAACTATACGGTCGGTCGGTACGCCCACTTCATTTGCCCAGATATCATAGGCTTCGTCATCTGTCGCATAGACAGTGACCAGCAGTTTCTCTTTGGGCAACTGCAGCACTGTGGTCAGAAATTTCCAGGCATAGTGAATGGCATCACGCTTGAAATAGTCACCGAAGCTGAAATTACCCAGCATCTCGAAGAAGGTGTGGTGACGCGCCGTGTACCCTACGTTGTCCAGGTCATTGTGCTTGCCACCGGCCCGGACGCAACGCTGGGAGGAGGCGGCACGGCTATAAGTGCGGATATCACTGCCCAGGAATACATCCTTGAACTGATTCATCCCGGCGTTGGTAAACAGCAGGGTCGGATCGTTATGGGGGACCAAAGAGCTGGAGGCGACCACCTGGTGGCCCTCAGAGCGGAAATACTCGAGAAACGCAGTGCGTATCTCAGACGTAGACATGTGCATGTATAAACCTGCTTGGTTCTGAAATGAGGTAGAGGCTAATCGGCATAATTTAAAAGTTATCCCGACTAAAGTAAAACCAAGAGCGGGAAAAGAGCGACACGAAAGGGGCTGGCCCCCATATTGCAGCCAGTTGACGAGACATAGCGCACCACATTTCCGCCCAAACAGGAGTTGGCAAGGTCATGGCGGAGACAACCGGACTCCCCTCCCCTGATGTGGCGCGACGAGAAATCAGACCCATGTGAGCACGCAATGCAATGGTGCTGTCACGCACCGAAGCGCTCTGGCCGCCAGCAACCGGCTTAAAAGCGAGCCGTCTGGGTATCTCAAAGCGCTAGCCTAGGGCCGCAGCCCGATGCAGATGTGGCAACCTGCTGCTATCACGTTTCATCTGGCTGACAGGCATAACGACACTGTTCGCTGTTAAACCCCCTGCGCTGCAGGAAACCTAACAACCTGGCCCGAGCACTGCGCTCAAGCGCTCCAGGGCTGGGCACCTTGCGTCTGGCCTGCTCGCGGGCCAGAGCAAACCAGTCATACTCTTCACTAGCCAGCGCCTGTTGAATGGCATCGCGACACAAGCCCTTTAGCCTTAACTCATGCGCGATACGCACAGGCCCCAACCCTTTGGCCACCCGGGCCCGGATGGCCGAGGCCAGCATGCGCTCTTCATTGAGCCAATCGCGCTGCAGGCAAGCCTGTACCACGGCCTCGATTATCCTGGGGGAGTACTCATCGGCTAAACGCTTACGGATCTCCTGGCCACTGTGCTCACGCCGTGTCAGCAACCGCACAGCGCGCGCCATGGCCAGTTTGAATTCAGGATCATCTGTGACCATAGCTGTACTGCTATCCATCCTCTCCCCCCCTTGCTACCCCTTGTCACCTGAGTGCTGGCGCCCAGAAACTATCAGGCCGGCAAATGCCGGCCTGAATGCGATTAGAGATCTGACTCATCGTATGCCAGGTCATCCCGCTCTTCTGCAGAAGGCGCAAACTCCTCCGCCTCCAGAGCAGGTTTCGGACCATCTTTGGCGAGCAGCAGGCTACGCAATTGCTGTTCAATCTCTTGGGAGATGGCCTGATTCTCCTGCAAGAACTTCATGACGTTGGACTTGCCCTGGCCAATTTTCTCGCCCTTGTAGGCATACCAGGCCCCCGATTTATCAATCAACTTGCACTTAACCCCCAGGTCAACCAGCTCGCTCTCTTTCGAGATACCGGCACCATAGAGGATCTGGAAGTCAGCCTGCTTGAAGGGGGGAGCCACCTTGTTCTTGACCACCTTGACTCGCGTCTCGTTACCGACAATCTCATCACCATCCTTGATGGCGCCGGTACGGCGGATATCCAGACGCACAGAGGCATAAAACTTCAGCGCGTTACCACCTGTTGTGGTCTCGGGGTTGCCGAACATCACGCCAATTTTCATCCGGATCTGGTTGATGAAGATGACCAGACAGTTGGCATTTTTGATATTGGCGGTCAACTTGCGCAGCGCCTGAGACATCAGACGAGCCTGCAGACCGACATGGGTATCACCCATCTCGCCCTCGATTTCGGCTTTGGGCGTCAGCGCGGCGACCGAGTCGATGATCACCACATCTACGGCACCGGAGCGAACCAGCATGTCGCAGATCTCCAGCGCCTGTTCGCCCGTATCAGGCTGAGAAACCAGCAGGTCATCGACCTTGACCCCCAGCTTGGCGGCGTAAACAGGATCCAGCGCGTGTTCGGCATCGATAAAGGCACAGGTCTTACCCTGCTTCTGGGCCTCGGCTATGGTCTGCAGGGTCAGAGTGGTTTTACCGGACGACTCTGGGCCGAAAATTTCAATAATCCGGCCGCAGGGCAGACCGCCAATTCCCAGTGCGATATCCAGTGACAGAGAACCGGTGGAGATGGTTTCCACATCCAGAGCCTGGTTGTCCCCCATCCGCATGATGGAGCCCTTGCCAAACTGCTTTTCGATCTGCCCAAGCGCTGCAGCCAGGGCCTTCTGTTTGTTTTGATCCATGTTAAATCTCCGCCGGAGGCTTAAGTCGGTCACACGATAGAGTTGATATACATGAGTATACTGTCTACCCATACAGTATCAAGTTTATTTTACTGTATAAGTTTACACATTCCTTGTAGCGCAGCCAGGATCGCCTGTTCCCGCACGGCCCCTCTCTCGCCGGTAAAATGAAAACAGTGGCTATTCACCACGGCCTGCTCGCTCTTTTCTCCACATGCCCAGGCCATCCAGACGGTACCAACCGGTTTATCTGGTGACCCGCCTTGCGGCCCGGCAACCCCACTGATAGCAACGCTTAACTGCGCCTGAGAGTGGCGCAACGCGCCCAATGCCATAGCCTGGACCACGGGTTCACTCACAGCGCCATGCGTCGCCAGCAATGCCTCGTCCACCCCCAGCATCTGCTGCTTGGCCTCATTACTATAGGTGATGAAGCTGCGATCAAACCAGGCGGAACTGCCCGGGACTTCAGTGATGGCGTAGGCAACCCCACCGCCAGTGCAGGATTCTGCCGTGCTCGCCATCCAGCCACGCCCCTTGAGGGCCAGCCCCAGATGCACGGCCAATGCCTCGATAGATTCTTGCATGGTTTTTCGCCTGCTTATTCAAATGGCCGCTCATTATGCCGCTGGCCAACCAAGCGCGGCAAGCGAGGAGAAAGCCATCGCCTTAACGGCTTTGATACTGGATCTCGATCCGGTAGCGACGCTCTTGCCACGGCAGATCCGCTGGCGCACTGGGATAGGGGGCGGCATTGTGCACCAGGGTGCGAGCGGCGTGATCAAACTCCCGGACCCCAGAGGTCTTGCCCATCAACTGACGCAGCAGCCGCCCCTGGCGATCGATGACAAACTCCACCACCACAGCCCCGCTGCGTCGGCCACCCAGCAGCCTCGGTGTCTGCTTGCGTGACAGCAGATGCCGACGCACCAGAAGGTCAAATGCCGCACCATCGGGCGCGCCACCAGCCTGCTGTTGCAACCCGCTCTCCCGCTGCTTGTTATCGCTACGGCGCGAGCCAAGCGCCCCCCTGTCTCCGGCCTTGTTAGCCATCACACTGGGTGGATTGACAGGTGCAGGGGCGCGCTGACGCTCCGGACGGATAGGCTCAGGCTCGGGAACTGTGCGCCGGGCCGCAGGCTTACTCACCGGTTTGACCACAGGCCTGGATTTTGCTGGCGCCTGGATCTGGCTTGGTTTGACCTCTGCCGGGCGCGGCGGCGGGGGCGTGATCACAGGGGCAACCTGGGCCGGGCTCGGCTCCCCGGCATGAGCGGCTACCAGCCCAAAGCGGATGACAGGACTCGGCTCGGCAACGGCAGGCACAGCCTGTGGCGGTGTAGAGAGACACAGCAACCACAGGCCGGCATGCAACAGCAGCGAGAGCAGCAGGCAAATTTGGTGAATACGAGGGGCAGTCATGGCGCTATCTCAGCATCCATCCATCATGGCACGCATGCAACAGGATCGCCCCACAACGCAGGCTCGAGAGTCGGCAAGAAGCGGCATCAGGAGGTTCTCTCAGCGATGTGCGTCTCACTCGGCTTCTCCGTTTGACGGGCCTGCTGGATGAGGACCTCGAAGGAGTGCAGACGTTTGTAGACAGAGATCAGCTCGACTATCGTCGACCAACTGTTGACGAGAAACTGTAGCGAACCCACCACCTTACCAAAGGCGCGCTGGATCTGCTGCAGTATGCCCAAGGTGATGGTCCCGCTGACAATGGTCGGCACCAGGATGACATAGGGCAGGATCGCCGAGAATTGCAGATAGGACCACTTGGCCAGATCGAAGTAGAGGTAGTGACGGTACATCTGCAAGTAGTTGTGACGCACCTGGCTGAACAATTGGCGCAGGCTCGGCGGCGTTGCCCGCGTGCTATCGTCCTCCCCCAGAACCAGCTCCTTGCGCAAGGCGGCTTCGGCCTTCTGGTTGTTAAACTCCAGACCCGGTAATTTGACGCCGACCAGTGCCAGCAGCACAGTCCCCGCCAACGCCGAGATGACAGCAACGTAGATCAGGACATGAGGGATCTCGCCAAACAGTGGCACCTGGCTGACGTGGCTACTCAGACCCCAAAGCAGGGGTTGAAACGCGATCAGGGTCATGACCGAACGCAACAAGGAGACGCCCAGCGCCTCAACTATGCGGGCAAAGCGCATTGTGTCCTCCTGAACCCGCTGGGAAGCCCCCTCAATATGGTGGACCAGGTGCCAGTGCTGACAGTAATAGTCATGCATGGCGGTACGCCAGCGAAACACGAAATGGCGGATATAGAATTCCAGTACTATCGCCACCAGCACGTAGATCACAGATAGACGGGTGAATACCCAGAGCTGCTCGAACAGGGCCTGTTGTGTGATGGCATGAGGGGTGGCTAGAGCCTTCTGGATCAGATTATAAAAATCGCCAAACCAGTTATTGACCTCGACATCCAGCTGCACCTTGTACCAGGTGGTCGCCAGGATCAGTACTGTGCCAAGCAACGACCAGTGCAGCCAGCGACGCTGCAGAAAGAAACTGTGAAACATTGTGCATTACTCCAAAACGGCGTGGGTAGCGGGTTGCTGGATCAGCCAAACCCGGTCTGGTTGCGGAAAGATCTGCTGCGCCAGCTGGGTAAGCTGCGCGGCTTCAATGCGCTCAGGTAAGGTCGTCATCGTCTGTAGATAACGGCCATCACCGTAGGCGTCATGGCTGAGCATCAGGCGACGCAGCCAGGTATTGTCATCCTGCAGGCGCAACTGTTCAGCAAAGCGGACATCCTGCTGCAGGCGCACAAGCGGATAGGCGGCAACGGCTTGATCGAGCCGGGCAAGGACCTGTTCGGCAGCCTGTTGCAGTGCCTCGGCCCGCTCTGGTGCGCAGCTGAAACTCAGTTCCGATACGACCCGATCCAGCTCCGGATCCAGAGTCATCTCGAAGCGGACGCTGTAGACACCGCTCAACCTGAGTCTGAGCTCCGCCTTGAGGGCAGCTTGGGCAACCGGATTGAGGCTCGAGACCACAAAGGCACGCTCTGGCGTCCAGGTCATAGGCGTGGCCCCCTGCATACGCACTGTGGCCCGCTGCGATGTCAACACACTCACACTTCGAGTGCGAACACCGGCCTGCTGCGGCTGACGGGCCGAACTCAGCGCGGGCTGGCGGGACAAGGGGGCCAGATAACGGAGGATCAGGGACTGCAGCTCCGACTCCTCAAACTCGCCGAGCAGATAGAGGCGCACGGGCGCATGCAGGTGGTCGCGAGCGATACGGGCCAGCGCCTGAGGATCCGTGGTGGTCGACTGACTCGACTCGGCACCTGCCGGCTGCAGCAGACGCTGCCAGGCGACCTGCTCGGGTGACGCCGGGCGCGCGGCCTGGGCCAGTAGCGACGGCCTGACCTCATCGAGTACATAGTTGGCGATACGCCCCGATGTCAGGCTGTGGACATATTCCCGGAGCAAGGGGTGTAGCTGTGTCGGTTGAATGCGTGCCGCCAGATCCAGATGTCCAGCCTGCAGCTCCCAGGACCAGTGCGGTGGCGTCACCGATGCGCGGTAGGCGGCATTTTTTTCTGGCGACCAGAACGAAAAACCGCTCTGTTGCCAGATCTGTACCGCACTCTGGCTATCGATGGCCGAGTAGCGGCGATTGAGATAGCCGCCATCGCTTTGCAGACGCACCAGCAGCTTGCCATCCGAGGTCGGCCGACGTAACCAGACCACTCGATCGCCATTGGCCAATTGCCATTCGATAAGCGGCAGAGCCCCTTCATGGCGCTTCATTATGATACGCCCCCCCGCGGCCAGCTGAGGCTCCGGTAAGCGAGGCGCCTTGGGCTGTTTGACAGCCTTGGGTGCCGTCGGCAACGGAGGTAAGGCAGGCAGAGGCAGACTGGCCAGTTGCTGGCGGCGAGCCTGGATCGCCTCTGCCGTTGGCAGCGTTAGGCTTTTGCCACCTGGTACCTGGAAATAGGCAAATTGGTCTTCGGCCACCAGCAAGCTGCGCAGTCGCTGATTGAGCCGCTCCGCGGTCAGCGCCGCGATCCACTGACGTGTGCGCTGCTGGTAGATAGCTGGCTCCTCAATCGGTCCGGAGTGCAAGACCGCCTCGGTGATCTTGTCCTCCCATTGGGCATAGTTACGGCGCGCCCACTGTCCAGGTATGGCCTCCAACTGGCGCAACGCCTGCTGCTTCAGGGTTGACAAGGATGCAGTATCCAACCCTTTTTGTTGCAGATAGGCTTGCTCCTGCAGCAAGAAGTTCAGCCCCGCCTGATGGTCCGCCGTGGTGACCCCCATAGCCAACGTCACTCGCGCTTGGGTCGGCTCATCCAGGCTCAGGCTCCAGCTGGTCATGCCCTCAGGCAACGCTTGGCTGCGACGCCGGACGTGCTCGCGCAGCAGCTTGCGCAAGAAGTAGTTCTCCAGGGCCGCCTCTTTTCCCGCTAGTGTGAATCGAGGGGGCTGGGCCTGCCGCATTCCCATGGCAACGCGGCTGGTGGTGCCCTCGGTATCCTGGATCAAACCGACAAACAGCTGCTTATGCAACGGCAGCTCGACATAGGGACGAGGCGTAGGCTGCGGATCATCCGGCTGTGAAAAATAGCGCTGTAACGCGCGTTCAAACTCGACAGGCTGCAAGTGGCCCGAGGCAATCAGGATCATGTTTGCCGGGCGATAGTGCTGGCGATAGAAAGTGTGCAAGTCAGCGGCAGCGAGCTTGGCCAGAGGTCCTGCATCGCCAAGCGTGGTCCTGCCCGCATAACGCGAGCCATGACGAGTGATCGCGCGCTTCTGTTCATTGATACGAGCCGCCACACCGGCTTGCTGGCGCATCTCCTCTATGATGATCTTGCGCTCCTGCTGCCAGCTGGGCTCTTCAAAGCGGGCATGAAAGGCCAGCTGGCTCAACAGCGCCATGGCACCATCCAGATCCAGGGCATCCTGCGGACGGGTGCGGATCATATATTGGGTCTGAGCCAGACCTGTGACCGCATTGATCTGCAAACCCGTCTTCCAGCCTAGACGGGCAAGGTAGCGATGAATGGTGTCAGGATGGGCGGCCGTTTCCCGAAAAACCATGTGTTCCACCGCATGAGCTACGCCAGCAGGCTCAGCCTCATCGATGGCACCCGCTTGCACTATGAGCCGCAGATTGAAGGGTTCATCCGCCTGCTTGCTGGGATACACCACATAGTGCAAGCCATTATCCAGCCGACCTTGGATCAGTTGCGACGTCCAGACTGGCGAGACCTCGGTCGGCTCGCCAGCGACACCTTGACCGGAAAAACAGCACAACACCAACCATACACAGTGACACCACAGAGCAACACGTAACGTAAAAAGCTTCATTTGGACTTCTTTTTGGATTTTTATTCTGGTGCATTAACTCAACTGGTATTGATAATAACTCGCATTAGCAATATTATCCACCTCCTTACCGAGCTAAACCGTATTTGCTGATGATTTCACCCCCCCTTATCACGGTTCATAGCCCCAGCCAGGGTGAGCCGTCAGCACAATATGCTACTGAACCATTGATGAGGTGTAACAAGGAATGGTTATGAAACGTACCGTGATCGCCAGTTGTCTGGGCTGCAGCCTGATGAGTGTCCAAGCGGAAGAAAAGCTGGTGGATCTGGGCGCAATAGAGATAGCGACCAGTGGCGCAGCGGGTACCGGCACCGAAGCCCCCCCTACCAACTACGCAAGTTTTGACCCCCTCGACTCCGGACGGAGCGTGGTCGGTGCCGACACCATAACGGCATCCCGTGAAGGGGGAACCGACACCACGGGTCTGTTGCAGAGCCTGCCGTTTGTGCAGATGGATACCGAGCGCCAATCCGCCGAGGCCGAAGATATTCAGTCCATCCGCCCGTCGGATTTTTCAATCTCGGGTGGTAACTATTATGACAACAGCGTTTTGATTGATGGGGTCAGCGCCACCTCGATCATGGATGTCTCATCCCATAACACCAATGACTTTAACGAAGTCGGCGGCCAGACCAGCCAGACCCTCTATGTCGATCCAACCTTGATCGGCAGCATGGAGGCACTCGACTCGAACATCTCGGCCCGGCATGGCGACTTCACCGGCGGGGTGGTAGACATCAAACTGCGCCAACCGGCTCGCCAATTCGGCGTCTCCGCCACCGCAGGCTTTCAGAATGACAGCATGGTTAGCTACCGCAAATCCGGTACCGGCGAGTTGACCAAGAGCAAACCTGACTTCTCCAAGTACCAGACCTCGCTGGCTGTGGATATGCCGCTCAGTGACAAGTTGTTTGCCCTGATGGCTATCAGCCAGTCGGAGTCGGCAGTGAAATACAATATGGACGAGAGCTATGGCGGCGCCCGTTACGAGACGGGTGACAAGGCCAATAACTTCCTGCTCAAGGCGCTGTACGAGTACAATCCAGAGTTGAGCCTTGAAGGCCAACTCATCTATAGCCCCTACCGCAGTGAAAAGCAGCCGGATGACAGTATCAATAGCCTGAACATCAATCATACCGATGGCTTCTCTTCCTATCTGGCGCTCAACGGCATCACGGGGGCGCGCAGCTGGCAGCACAAGCTCTCCTATCAAATCTCCGATGCCAGCCGCGACTGGGATGGTGATCGCTACGCCTGGCCGTCCAAGGCCGATTCTGTCAACTGGTGTGCCGATAGCAATTGCATGGAGGGCGGCTTTGGCGATCTGAATCAAACCCAGTCCGACACGGTTTACCAGTTTACGCTCAACCAACCTGTGGCCGGGGGGGACCTGAGTGTGGGTGGCGAGCTGCGTTATACCCAAGCACGCAAGCAGCGGCCAGAAGATAACTACTACTACTCCTCCGGCAAAGTAATGGGCTCGGGCGTGACGGCACAGTGCGCCGAGGGCGATAGCGCCTGCCGTCAGGATGTCGCCCTGAGTCAATACAGCTACTATCAAGCCTACGATGCCGAGGTTGATCTATTCAGCCACGCCTTGTGGCTTGAATATCTGCGCCCTGTGGGCAGTTGGGAGCTCCGTGGTGGTGCGCGCCTGAGTCACGATGACTTCCTGGATAACTACAACCTGGCGCCGCGTCTCACCGCCAATTGGGAATTTCTGGATAACACCTACCTGACACTGGGTGCCAACCGTTACTATGCTGCCAACATGGTCGGCTATGCTATTCGCTCCCAGTATCCAGATAGCTATACCTACCGACGCAACATCAATACTGCGACCGGAGGTGTGGGGGATTGGAGCCTGTTTTCACACGCCCGGGCGACGGACTATGGCCAAAACAACCTCAAGACCCCCTACAGCGATGAGCTGACCGCAGCCCTGACCTTCCCGGCGCCGCTGGATGGACATCTGCGCATCAAGGGCATCTATCGCTTCAACCGCGATACCTTCGCCAGCACCAGCAAGATCACCGAACAGTTTGACTCGGATACCGGCAAGACCCTCAGCACCACACTCTACAGCATGACCAATGATGGCAAGAGCGATTACAAGGGGCTGGCGCTGGAGTGGGATGGCCAAATCAAGCAGCATAGCCTGAATGCCAATGTCACCTGGTCAGAGACCAAGAGCTTCGGCAAAGGGTCAACCTATTTTGATTACACGGATCCTCAATCCCAGGTTTACTACGATGGCCGGGTGATCGACATGAACGAATTGTACGATCTCAATGATCGCAGCAACTTCGCCGCCCCGCTGCGTGCGGCCATTGGCTGGACCGCTCGCTGGACCGACCGCTGGATGACCAATGCCAACGTCCAGTACCGTGGTAGTTACGACTACCTGGGCGATTCAGGCGATAACATAGAGATTGATGGCTCAAGCTACGATGTTTACGACACCATCAAGATCAAGTCGTATACCACAATGAACGTCAACACTCGCTACCAGTTCTTCGCATGGCAAAATCAAAAAGCCAGCACAGAGTTGCGTATCACCAACCTGTTCAATGCCACACCGCATACTGCCAGTAACAGCTCGGCCACCTACCGTCTGGGCCGCTCCATCTGGCTGGGGGTAAATTACACCTACTAAGTAACCGCTCCTGAGTATGCTACCTCGACAAACTAGCACGCGCTGACACGCCGAGCCCCTTCCCTGGGGCTCGGCCATCCTTGTGATGGGTGCGGAACGCGAATTAGGTTAAGAGCCAGCTGGCATAGGTTACGTCCCTCGGGGCGGCTCTCCCCCAGAACGAGGCGGTGCCATGGCACCGCCTCGTTTTGCTTTGGCTCCCACCAGGCTCAGGGAGGATGCAAACCCCGGCTTGATGTGAGATCATCCTCGTCATCAGGCCTCATTTTCAGCAGGTGTCACCTGGCCGACGCCCCTTCCCAGCCCTGCCGCCTGGCGTCTAGACACCGCACAAAGATCTCTATGGGTAACCGTTCGATGCACGAGAAAAATCTAGAACAACACACCCCCATGATGCAGCAATATCTTGGGCTCAAAGCGCAACACCCCGACGTGCTGCTTTTCTACCGTATGGGTGACTTTTACGAACTCTTTTATGACGATGCGCGCAAGGCCTCGCAGCTGCTGGATATCTCACTGACC
>JBOFBS010000061.1:0-2133 GCA_051645725.1 Aeromonadaceae bacterium
ATCATCGGTTCTGTCTGGGGGCTGGCCTTTGCCCCTGCAGATTATCAGCAGGGTGACTCCTTCCGGATCATCTATATCCATGTACCTGCCGCCATTCTCTCCATGGGGGCTTACTCCACCATGGCGATTGCTGCGTTTATCGGGCTGGTATGGCAGCTGCGGATGGCTGACATGACCGTAGCAGCCATTGCTCCGGTCGGTGCCATCTTTACCTTTATCGCTCTCTTTACCGGTGCGGCCTGGGGCAAGCCCATGTGGGGAACCTGGTGGGTCTGGGATGCCCGTCTCACCTCCGAGCTGATTTTGCTGTTCCTCTACCTCGGCGTCATCGCCCTCTACAACGCCTTTAGCGACAAGGTGCTGGCTGGTCGTGCTGCCGGCATTCTGGCGCTGGTCGGGGTGATCAACCTGCCCATCATTCACTACTCGGTAGAGTGGTGGAACACCCTGCATCAGGGGGCCACCATTACCAAGTTTGCCAAGCCCTCCATCTCTTCCGATATGCTGTGGCCGCTGCTCGTCATGATCCTGGCGTTTGCCACTTTCCTCGGTGCGTTGACCCTGATGCGCTTTAGAAACGAGCTCTTGATGCGGGAGTGGCACCGCCCCTGGGTCAAAGAGATAGCCGAGCAGGAGAAGTAAGCATGCACTTTGCCTCTTTCAGTGACTTCCTGGCGATGGGCGGATACGCCTTCTATGTCTGGCTCTCCTTTGGCCTGACTCTGGTCTGCCTCATCGGTATCGTCATTTCCACCCGTATGAAAACCCGCAGCCTGCTGGGCGAATTGCGCAGCAAGCAGGCACGCGAGGCTCGTCGCAAGGCGGCCCAGCAGATGGAGAACACCCTATGAATCCGAGACGTAAAAAACGCCTCACCATTATCCTGGCCATCACGTTGGGGCTCGCGACCGTGTGTGGGCTGGTGCTCTATGCCCTGAGTCAGAATATCGATCTCTTCTACACGCCGAGCGAGTTGGTGGAAGGGAAAGGGCCAGACAAAATCAAGCCGGAAGAGGGGCAGCGTCTGCGCATTGGTGGGCTGGTTGTGCCCGGCTCGGTTCAACGGGATCCCCAGAGCCTCAAGGTAGCCTTCAAGCTGGTGGATAACGGCGGTCATCTGGTGACGGTGGAGTATGACGGCATTCTGCCGGATCTGTTCCGCGAAGGGCAGGGCATTGTCGCGCAGGGAACCCTGAAGGATGCCACTACAGTCGAGGCCTTCGAGGTGCTGGCCAAGCACGATGAGAAATACATGCCGCCTGAAGTGGCCGATGCCACCAACGGCATGCACTTCAAGCCGCAATATACCGAGGCGCAGTTGAAGGGGAGCAAGCAATGATCCCGGAATTAGGACAGTTCGCACTGATCCTGGCCTTTGCCACCGCCATATTGCTGGGCAGTTATCCGCTGCTTGGCGCCAGCTGGGGGCGCCTTGGCATGATGTCGGCGGCCCGTCCGCTTGCTTATGCCCAGTTCCTGCTGTTGTTGCTGTCGTTCCTCTGCCTGACCTGGGCATTTATCGACAACGACTTCACCGTGCAGTATGTGGCCACAAACTCCAACAGCCTGCTGCCACTCGCTTATCGTATCTCTGCCGTATGGGGGGCACATGAGGGCTCTCTGCTGCTGTGGGTGCTGACGCTGGGGGGCTGGACTGCGGCCGTCGCCATGTTCAGCCGTCGTCTGCCGCTCGACGCGGTAGCGCGGGTACTCGGCGTACTGGGCCTCATCTCGGTTGGTTTTACCGCCTTCGTGCTGTTTACTTCCGATCCCTTCATTCGCACCTTGCCTTACTTCCCGGTTGATGGCCGCGACCTCAACCCGTTGTTGCAGGATCCGGGTCTCATTTTCCACCCGCCGATGCTCTACATGGGCTATGTGGGCTTTTCGGTCGCCTTTGCCTTTGCCATCGCGTCCCTGATGACCGGTCGCCTCGATGCGACCTGGGCGCGCTGGTCCCGTCCATGGACCATGGCCGCCTGGGTATTCCTGACGCTGGGTATCGTGCTGGGCTCCTGGTGGGCCTATTACGAGCTCGGCTGGGGTGACTGGTGGTTTTGGGATCCGGTAGAAAACGCCTCCTTTATGCCCTGGCTGGCGGGTACTGCCCTGCTGCACTCGCTGGCGGTGAGT
>JBOFBS010000062.1:0-1948 GCA_051645725.1 Aeromonadaceae bacterium
CCGGGCCAGTTCTCCACTTCGGTGGTGGTAGTCAGCTGACCGCCTTGCTGCATGCCGGTGATGAGCAGCGGATTGAGGTTGGCACGGGCGGCATAGACGGCGGCAGTGTAACCCGCCGGGCCTGACCCCAGGATCAGCAATTTGCTATGAGTGACTTGGCTCATGATGTGATTTCCGAGACGTGATGAGTTTGCGCGATTGTAGGTAATTCGTGATAAGGGGTCAAAGGCCAGTGAGTCGATTGCATCAATCGGCTGGCGGGGTGGGTGGGGGGTAAGAAAGGGCTGAAAACATGCCCTGTCGCGGAAGGCTCCACAACCGGGCTTGGCGCGCCTTGATAAGGAGCACAATGGCTCTCTCACCATGATGATGTGAGAGGTGGCGCTTGGTATCCGTTGGTGCTTGCCGGGCGTGGCACGCATTCCTATTGATGAGGTGGGGGAGGGCGCTTGCAGCCGTGTATGCCAGTGGGCGCTGCCCACCAGGCTGATCCTGCCCGCTGGTGTGGCGGCGATGATATAGGCGCGATTGACAAGTTTTGGCGCAGTGGCCCTCGCTGCCGGCTGCTTTGCAGCACAGCGTCTCAGGCCATGGTTGCCTCATTAGTGCGGGGGGCAGCTAATCAGGCCGCGCATTGACATGAGGGGGGATCTCGCTGGGGTGGCTGCTCTCCCGATGGGCACATTCACGATGGTGACCTCCCGCTATCCTGCAGGGCGAATGCCAAATCATTGCCGGGCAGTTGCGACGAAGAGGCAGGGATGGGGAGTCGTTATGTTTTGAGTCTGATGGATACGCCGGCCGCGGTGAAAATTGCTGCAATGCAGGACAAAATAGCGACAGTGGCAGCGTGATAATCTGCACCACCTGAATCAATGCCGCTTCCTGCGCCGCTTTGGGCGAAAACAGTATGGTTTCGTGCTGTCAGTTCACGTACACTGGCCACAGCCATGCCTACGCGGTATTCATGGTTTTTTATTTCTTTAGGTACACCGATAATCATGCTATCCCTCGACTATCGATTGGTGGTTTATGTTGCAAGCTAGTTTGGCAACATTTGCGCCTTGCATATTCAGGTATTGACAGGATTTGTGACCATAATTATAAAATGACTGGTGATTCTTACCAAAAAATAGCCAAAGGATGGAATAAATGATGGAAGCTAAGAGTCGGCTAAAGGATTTGGACAGGATTGACCGCAACATTCTGAATGAGCTGCAAAAGGATGGCAGAATTTCGAACGTTGAGTTGTCCAAACGAGTTGGCCTGAGTCCTACACCGTGTCTGGAACGGGTTCGTCGCCTCGAGCGACAAGGGTATATCGAAGGGTATGCCGCCATTCTGAACCCTCATTATCTGGACGCGTCTCTGCTGGTATTCGTGGAAATTACCCTCAATCGCGGTGCCCCCGATGTGTTTGAACAGTTCAACAAGGCTGTTCAGGTGCTCGAGGAGATCCAGGAGTGCCATCTGGTCTCCGGCGATTTCGACTATCTGCTCAAGACCCGAGTCAGCGACATGTCGGCCTATCGCCGTCTGCTGGGGGAAACCCTGCTGCGTCTGCCCGGTGTCAACGACACTCGCACCTATGTGGTGATGGAAGAGGTCAAACAGAGCAGTCGTCTGGTGATCAGCACCCGTTGAGTCGGGTTATGCTGTGGCTTGCCAGCCTTGCGACAAGTCACGACATTCAGAAACGAGCGGCCGGTCCGCTCGTTTCTTCTTATCGAGTCGGTTGTGAATATGGCCGCCACGCCAGGCACTGGCTGACAACCGGTGGGCTTTTCAGGGATACTAGGCCCCCTTATCCCCCTGCATTACATGTTTTCAGAAAGGAGCCGGAGTTTGGCCGATAAAAAGCTGTTTACTCCTTTATCAGGTACACAACGGATCTTCGAAGCCGTCTTGATCGCCATCACCCTGATGGCTGCCTATCTCTTGCTTGCCC
>JBOFBS010000063.1:0-9536 GCA_051645725.1 Aeromonadaceae bacterium
GGGTGGAAGGTGCGCAGGTCTGGAGTCTGCTCCGGCCAGCCCAGGGTGGAGAAGGTCCACAGGGCCGAGCTGAACCAGGTATCCAGCACGTCCTCGTCCTGACGCAGTTTCACATCGGCGCCCAGACCATACTTGCTGCGCACTTCGGCCTCGTCGCGGGCCACATAGACCTTGCCGGATTCGTCATACCAGGCCGGGATGCGGTGACCCCACCAGAGCTGACGGGAGACACACCAATCCTGAATGTCGCGCATCCAGGAGAAGTACATGTTCTCGTACTGCTTGGGCACAAACTGGATGCGACCATCTTCCACCGCCTCGATGGCGGGCTTGGCCAGCACACCTGCGCGGACATACCACTGGTCGGTGAGCATGGGTTCGATGGGTACGCCACCGCGATCGCCGTAAGGCTGCTGCAGCACATGATCCTTGGTTTCGGCCAGCAGACCCAGCTCGTCCAGTTTGGCCAGAATGGCCTTACGGGCGGCATAGCGCTCCAGACCAGCAAACTCGGCAGGCAGCTCGGCCGGGTAGGCGGTGCTCGGGTGGCCGCTGGAGTCATACACCTCGGCCACGGCACGCACATGGGCATCCAGGGTGAAGATGTTGATCATCGGCAGGGCGTGACGCTTGCCCACCTCGTTATCGTTGAAGTCGTGGGCCGGGGTGATCTTCACGCAACCCGTGCCCTTCTCCATGTCGGCGTGTTCATCGCCCACGATCGGGATGCGACGGCCAACCAGCGGCAGTTCGATATACTTACCGATGAGGTTCTTGTAGCGCGGATCTTCCGGGTTCACCGCCACGGCGGTGTCACCGAGCATGGTTTCCGGACGGGTAGTGGCCACCACCAGGAAGTGCTCACCATCGCGGGTCTGTTCGCCATCGGCCAGCGGGTAGCGCAGCATCCACATGGAGCTTTTAACTTCGCGGTTTTCCACTTCCAGATCGGAGATGGCGGTGTGCAGCTTGGGATCCCAGTTCACCAGGCGCTTGCCGCGGTACATCAGATCTTCGTCATACAGACGGACAAATACCTCCTGCACGGCGCGGGAGAGGCCCGGATCCATGGTGAAACGCTCGCGGTCCCAATCCACCGAGGTGCCCAGGCGACGCATCTGGCGGGTGATGGTGCCGCCAGACTCTTCCTTCCACTGCCAGATCTTGTCGATGAAGGCATCACGGCCATAGTCGTGGCGGCTCTTGCCCTCTTCGGCGGCTATCTTGCGCTCCACCACCATCTGGGTGGCGATACCGGCGTGGTCAGTACCGGCCTGCCACAGGGTATTTTTACCCAGCATGCGCTGATAGCGGATCAGGGCATCCATTATGGTCTGCTGGAAGGCGTGACCCATGTGCAGGCTGCCGGTGACATTCGGCGGCGGTATCATGATGCAGTAGGCATCCTGGCTGGTATCGCCGTGGGGTTTGAAGTAGCCCTGGGATTCCCAGTGCTGATAGAGCGCCTGTTCAACGGCGTTGGGATTGAAGGTCTTTTCCATGATTACTTGGTCTCTTGGCTCGGCGCTGATCCGTCGCCATCTTGGGGGGCGGGCAGGGTCTGCAGCGTAAAGCCGGCGGCGCGATAGTGCTTGTAGCGTTCGCGGGCCAGCTGTTTGAGGGTTTCGTCTGTGGGGACAAAATCTACCACTTCGGTAAAGCGCCCTGCAAATGGTGGGGCCTCTTTACCGAGATTAATCAGCACCTGGCGGTTGCGGCGAGGGGCGGTAAAGCCGATCTCCACCGGTGCCAGGTGGCTTGTGGGTTCATCTGAGAGGCCGTGAGGCACGAAGCTGTCCGGATCCTGTTGCCACAGGGCTTCGTCCAGTTGCCAGGCCTGCTCCTGAGAGTCGGCGTAGAGAAACAGGCTCTGCCCCTGACGGTAACGTGCCGTCGCCAGCTGGCAGACCAGGGCCAGGAGGGCCTCAGGCTGCTCCGGGCTTGGCAGCAGGTAGAAGGTGGCTTGTTTCATCACGACTGGCTCCTGGCTTGGCTCATCTCGGGCTCTTGCATCATGCAGCAAGGGGATGCTCGCATCCCCTTGCTCCGGCTACAACAGCGGCTCTTGCTCTACTCATCCAGATCCATGCCGACCCGGCTGAGGAGGAACTGGGTCAGGAGTGGCACGGGGCGACCGGTTGAACCCTTATCCTTGCCGGACTTCCAGGCGGTACCGGCTATGTCCAGATGCGCCCAGTTGTACTTCTTGGCAAAGCGTGAGAGGAAGGCCGCGGCTGTGATGGCCCCACCCGGACGACCGCCCACGTTGGTCATGTCGGCAAAGGGGCTCTCGAGCTGTTCCTGATACTCATCCCACAGGGGCAGGCGCCAGGTCTTGTCGCCGGAGAGTTCGGCGGCGTTCAGCAGCTCATGGGCCAGGGGGTTGTGGTTGGCCAGCAGCCCAGTGGTGTGATGGCCCAGGGCAATCACGCAGGCGCCGGTCAGGGTGGCCACGTCGATGACACACTCGGGCTCGAAGCGATCCACATAGGTGAGTACATCACAGAGCACCAGTCGTCCTTCGGCATCGGTGTTGAGCACCTCTATGGTCTGACCGGACATGGAGGTGAGAATGTCGCCGGGACGGTAGGCGTTACCATCTGGCATGTTCTCGGCCCCGGCCAGAATGCCGATGACATTCAGCGGCAGCTTGAGCTCGGCCAGCGCATGCATGGTGCCGAGCACGGAGGCGGCGCCGCCCATGTCATACTTCATCTCGTCCATGGCATCGGCTGGCTTGATGGAGATGCCGCCCGAGTCGAAGGTGAGCCCCTTGCCGATGAGCACAATCGGCTTGGCATCCGGGTGCCCCTTGTACTCTATGATGGACATCATGGCCTCATTTTCGGAGCCACGGGCCACGGCCAGGTAGGCATTCATCCCCAGTTCGGCCATCTGCTGATCGCCTATCACCTTGGTGCTGATGTTGGGGCTGGAGTCGGCCAGGCGGCGTGCCTGGGAGGCCAGATAGGCCGGAGTGCAGATATTGGGCGGCATGTTGGCCACATCGCGGCAGATCTTCACCCCCTTGGCCACCGCCAGGCCGTGAGCTATGGCCTTCTCACCCTGGGTGAGTTCGCGGCGGGTGGGGACGTTGAAGACCAGCTTGCGCAACGGGCGGCGCAGCTCCGCCTTGTTGGTCTTGAATTGATCGAAGCTATAGAGCCCAGCCTGGGTGGTCTCTATGGCTTGACGCACCTTCCAGTAGGTATCGCGACCCTTGACGTGCAGCTCGGTGAGGAAGCAGACCGCCTCCATGGAGCCGGTTTCGTTCAGTGTGCTGATGGTCTTCTGGACTATCTGCTTGAACTGGCGCTCATCGAGCTCGCGCTCCTTACCACAGCCGACCAGTAATACCCGCTCGGAGAGCACACCGGGAACCTGATGCAACAACAGCATCTGGCCAGGCTTGCCTTCCAGATCGCCGCGGCGCAGCAGGGCACTGAGGTAACCATCACTGATACGATCCAGCTGCTCGGCTACGCTGGAGAGACGACGGGGTTCAAACACGCCGACCACAATACAGGCGCTGCGCTGCTTTTCAGGGCTGCCGCTTTTTACACTGAACTCCATGGATACTCCTTGGTCCTAAAGACAAAGTGCGTGGTTTATTCGATAATAGGGCATAAGGTGTGCGTCGGTCGTGCAATAAAGCGACATTCCACACTAGGTAAATATGCCAAAATGGAATTTTCAGGCCTATTTTTTAGCGATTCGCTCAAAATTACAAGTTTTCCCCGAGGCTAGCGTGATTCTGTCCCGTTACATCTTTAAAGAGACCCTCAAGACTCAGCTGGCTGTGCTGGGTATCTTGCTGCTGATTTTCTTGAGCCAGAGCTTTATCCGTATCCTGAGTCGGGCGGCTCGCGGGGCCATACCGACGCAGCTGGTGAGCGAAATGCTGCTCCTCAACATTCCCAGCATGGCCATGCTGATGCTCCCCATCAGCCTGTTCATTGCCGTGCTCTTTGCTCATGGTCGCCTCCATGCCGAGAGTGAGATGACTGTGATGCGGGCCGTGGGAATGGGGCCTGGTAGCGCCATGATGGCGACCCAGGTGCTCGCTTGCCTCACCATGCTGGTGGCCCTGTTCAATGCGATGTGGCTCGCCCCCTGGGCTGAGGAGCAGCAGTACCGTGTGCTGGACAAGGTGAAGGCCGACCCCGGCTTCTTCGCTCTGGACAGTGGCCGCTTTATGAATCTCGATGGCGGTAAGGTGGTGGCCTACATAGACAGGCTGGATGGCAAGAGCGAGAAGAAGCTGACGCGCATCTACATATTGCAGCAGGGTTCGTCCACCCAGGCTCCCTCAGTGGTGGTCTCCGATTCCGGTAGCATCAAGAGCGATGAGACAGGCTTGCAGTGGTTGACCCTGAATGATGGCAAGCGCTATGAGGGGCCCAGCGAGAAGGGGGAGTTCAAGATCTCCCAGTTTGCCGAGTACCGTACCTGGATCCAGGACAAGGAGGGGGTCACCACAGAGCGTCGTGGGGTCTCCGCCCTCTACCTGCCCGCTCTGCTGGCCAGCAAGGATCCCAAAGCCGTGGCCGAGTGGCAGTGGCGAGTGGCATTACCTCTTTCCATTCCCATCTTGACCCTGATAGTGGTGCCTATGGCCGTGGTCAATCCCAGACAGGGGCGCTATGCCAAGCTGCTGCCGGCCATCCTGCTCTATCTGAGCTACTTCCTGCTGCTCTCGGCGGGTAAGTCGGCCCTGGAGCGTGGGGATCTGCCTGCCATGCCGGGTCTCTATCTGGTGCCCATGATTTTCCTTTTATTCTTTGCCTTGCCACTTAACTTAAGCGATACCCGCTGGCGCAATCGACTGCGCCTGCGTATCAAGGGGAGCCGTGCCTGATGATGTTTGGCATTCTGGATCGTTATGTGGGACGCAGCGTCCTGATGGCTGTGTTGCTCTGCACTCTGGTATTGGTGGGGCTCTCGGCGCTCATCAAGTATGTGGAGCAGTTGAGGCAGGTGGGGACGGGGAATTATGACTCCATTGCCGCCGCCTGGTATGTGCTCTTCTCCATACCCAAGGAGCTGGTGCTCTTCTTCCCCATTGGTGCCCTGCTGGGGGGGGTCATTGGCTTAGGGCAACTGGCCTCCAGCTCAGAGCTGGTGGTGCTGCAGGCTGCCGGCCGTTCGCGCTTTAATATCGTCATGGCGGTGCTGAAGACTGTCCTGCCCACCATGATACTCATCATGCTGGTGGGTGAGTATCTGGCGCCGGTCTCCGAGCGGCGGGCCGATGACCTCAAGAGCATGGCCGTCTCGGGTGGCCAGATGACGGTCTCCTCGGCCGGGGTCTGGGTGCGAGAGCAGCAGGACTTCATCAACATCAGCCGAGTGCTGCGGGATGGCTCGCTGCAGGGGGTGACCCGCTACCGCTTTGGCATGGGCCCCGAGCTGGAGGAGACGGCACATGCCGAATCGGCCCGCTATGAACATGGCATGTGGCAGATGAGCCAGGTGCAGCGCACCATCTTCAACAGCGCCGAACAGGTGAGGAGCGAGTTCAAGGAAAAGGAGATCTGGACCATGGGCCTCTCGCCGGAGAAGCTGGATGTGGTGGCCATCTCCCCCGATGAACTCTCGGCGTCCGGACTGTTTGAATACATTCGCTACATGAAGCAGAGCGGTCAAAAGGTGGAGCGTTATGAGCTGGAGCTGTGGCGTAAGGCGATGGCCCCTCTGGCTGTGGTAGCCATGATGCTGTTGGCGGCCAGTACAGTGTTCGGCCCGCTACGCTCCGTCCCCATGGGGGCGCGGATCGTTACCGGTGTCATACTGGGCTTCAGTTTCTATGTGGCCAACCAGGTCTTTGCCCCCATCAGTCTGGTCTACTCTATACCGCCGGCTGTCGGGGCGGCCGCACCCAGCCTGCTCTTTTTGGGCGTCTCGCTTTACCTGCTCAAACGTCGTGGCTAACTAGCCGAGCCTCTGTTACATCGGCAAAGCCGCTCGCAGTGATGAGCCCAGGCCCCTCCCCGGGGCCTCTACTGCGCCCTCCCGGCGCCGTGGGTCAGCTTGGCGTGGCCCACGGCTATGGTGAGTGGGCGGCTAGTCGGAACAGCAAGCCGGAACAACTCGTAAGTTGAGGAAAGGGGGGGCGGCTTGCCGTGCTCCTGCTCCAGTCGCGCTATCTGTTCACGGCCAGCTCTTGTTACTCCTCACTCTTCTCTAGCAGCTGCTCCAGCACCAGCATCTGTTTGCCCAAGCCATTTCCCACCACATCACGCAGGCTCTGAGCCTCTGGCCCAGGCTGATAACCCGCCTTGCGCAGTCGAGCATCCAGTTCTTGGGGGGTGATCTTGGCCACCGCGGCCAGGGTGGTGAGTGGTGCATTGGCCAGCGCCGTGATGGGGCGGACAAAGGGCGGCTTGCCACCGCCCTGTGTTAGCGGCAGAAAGCTCAGGGCGAGGATCAGCAAGCAGCCGAGCACGATCAGCCGGCCGCTGCGGCTGCGCAGATAAGCCTTGATCAGGTTGAAGTGAATGTAGCCATGCAGGGCGACCCCCACGAGCAGCAGCCAGCTTAACCACTCGTGAACCAGTTTGTTGGCCCCGGAGTCGAGGTGGAAAAAGAGCAGCACGCCTGTGACGGCCGAGAGTAAAAAGGCACCCAGGGTCAAGGGGGTAATAATCTTGCTGCTTAGTGCCATGGTGATGGGCTCCATTAACGGCAGGGGGATCCCATCATAGGCCAGAGCGACACACCAAATATGAGAGCTACTCCTCAACTGGCCGGGGGGCCGAACGTCACGGTTAGCGCCTTAGCGCATGCCCGAGTCAATACCCCCCATGCTGTATGAGTGGCAGCCTCAGGGAGGCGAACCAGCTTGCAGGGTGCCCGTCTGATTCTGCAATCGGGCCTGCAGCAGGGGCAGCAGCCTGCGATAGCGGGCGGCGAGGGGCCACTCGGCCCTGTGGATCAGATAGAGGGTGTCGAGTATGGCCGGCGTGCCGGTCTCGATGCGGATGGCCTGCTGATTGGCAAAGGCGGCCACGGCAAAGTGGGGCAGTACGGTGAAGCCCAAGCCCCGGGCCACAGGCTCCAGGATCAGGCCTATCTGGTTGGTAAAGCCGCGCTGGGGTAGGGCATCGACCCGCTCGCCAGGATGGAGGCGGCCCAGCAGGCGCCGGGCCATATGCTGGCCATCCGGGTGATCGATAAACCCCAGCTGCATCAAGTCGCTCCAGCTGCTGCCAGTAGCGGCCGCGGGCAGCACCAGACAGAGGGGCTCGCTGGCAAACGGCACCCTCTCCAGCCGGGGATCGCTCACCGGCTCTGTGATGAGGCCGATATCGACCCGGCTCTCCAGCACGGCGGCGATGATCTCGGCGGTCGGGGCAAAGCGGTGCTGCAGGGTCAGGCCGGGAAAGCGTTGCTGCTGCTCCAGCAGCAGTGGATAGAGCAAGAGCCCAGAGCTGCCTGGCGTCGCCAGACGCAGCGCCCCCTGCTCGGCATCGTCATCACTGAGGGCACTTTGCAGGCGCTGCAGCGCCTGCTCCTGCTCCAGGGCAAATTCCAGCAGGATGTGGCCGCGCGGGGTGAGCTCCAGCTGGCGCGGTCTGCGGATCAGCAACAGGCCGTACTGGGCCTCCAGCCGCTGCAGATGCTGGCTCACCGCCGCCTGGGTCAGATCCAGCGCTTCGGCGGCGCGGGTAAAGCTGCCGCTATGGGCAACGGCGATAAAGCTGCGTAACCAGACGGGATTATGCATAACGAACTCTTATCAAAACTATAAGTCTGCATTTGTTTTCATTATGCACTGAGCCGCTAGGATAGCCGCTACTTTCCTGATGCAACGGAGTCACCCCATGAGCTATCCACGCAATTTTTCCCATATTGGTCTCTCGGTCACCGATCTGGATGCCGCCGTCAAGTTCTACACCGAGGTGATGGGCTGGTATCTCATCATGCCGCCGACCACTATCCAGGAGGATGAGTCGGCCATCGGCATCATGTGTAATGATGTGTTTGGCCCGGGTTGGGGCTCATTTCGCATCGCCCACCTCTCCACCGGCGACAAGATAGGGGTCGAGATCTTCGAGTTCCCCAACAGCGAACGCCGGGAGAACAACTTCGAGTTCTGGAAGAGCGGTGTCTTCCACTTCAGCGTACAGGATCCCGATGTGGAAGGGCTGGCGGCGCGCATCGTGGCCGCCGGTGGCAAGCAGCGCATGCCGGTACGCGAGTACTTCCCCGGCGAGAAGCCCTACCGCATGGTCTATATGGAAGATCCCTTCGGCAATATCGTGGAGATCTACAGCCACAGCTACGAGCTGACCTACTCAGCCGGCGCCTATCAATAAACCAGTCACCCAGGCTGCCAATAATCCTGCCCTTGCCGGATTATTGGCCATCTATCTTCTCAGCGGGCTGAGTTGCGCTCTACTCCGCCTTGGGTCGCTGCAGCACCACAAAGCGGTAGCCATATTCGGCGCTATGCTGGCGGAATAAGGCTATCTCCTGATCGAGAAACCCGTAGACCTCTTCTGCCTCGGGATCGGCGTCGTGGCGCGCTCTGAGTTCGGTGAGCCGTGCCTGCATGGGGGTGTAGTACTGCTCCCACCAGGCTGAGTCGGGCAGGCTGAAGCTCTCGATCTGGGTATAGCCGCACTCTTGGGCCAGCTCGGCTATCTGCTCGGCATTGCGGATATCCGGGTAGACGGCATCGAAGAAGGCCTTGGCCTCGGCGCTGGGGTTATCGGTAAACCAGCACAGCTCGGTAAAGGCCAGAAAGCCCCCCGGCCGGATAAAGCGGCGAAACTCCCTGAGCCCGCGCTCCAGCCCTATGATAAAGATTGACCCCTCGGCCCAGAGCAGATCGAAGCTCTGCTCGGCAAAGGGCATCTCCAGCATGGAGAGCTCCCGGGTCTCGATGGCCAGCCCCTCGGCCGCCGCCGCCTCGGCCAGTCGCTGCAGCAGCGGCTGATGGTTGTCGATGGCCACCACCTTGCCCGGAATATGCCGGGCCAGCAGACGGCTCTGCACCCCGCTGCCACAGCCGATATCCAGCACAGTGGCAGGGTGGGGCAACGCCTCTGCCACTGCGGAGAGCGCCCGCAAGGTCGCCGCCTCGCATCCCGGCCCCTGGCGTGGCAGGCTCTCGAATACCTCGAAAAAGTACTCCATCTTCATCTCGTTGTGCTCCATGTTTTATCTTGTTGTGCCCCGCGCTTTGGGGGCTGCAACCTGGATCGCCTCTTTCTCGTTCACTCCCGTATGCTCAGAGCGGGAGGCAGGCTGGCTGTAGTTTCTGCTGGGTAATGGCCAGGTAGCGTATCAAGGGGCAGGCACCGTTCACCGACTGGGATTGGCACTCAGGCAAGGGGATAGTCACCACGCCCGGTGGCGTCGCCTGCGAGAGTGCGCTCTGGGCGCGCAGTTGCTCGAGTGTCTGATAGACAAACTGCATCCGTACCCAGTATTGCTTGTGGCTGTCCTGCCAGCGCTCTATCACCAGCTCACCACCCGGCGGCGTGTTATCCGGTTGCCCCGGTAGGCGCCACGCTACCCCCAACAGCCCG
>JBOFBS010000064.1:0-10083 GCA_051645725.1 Aeromonadaceae bacterium
ACTGTCGGTAGTCTGTGTGCTGCTCTAGCTACGGATCTGACCCAGCTGTTGATCGCCCGTTTTGTGGCCGGTATGGGTCATGGCTTGTTTTTGGCCGTGGCCTCCAGCACTGCGGCCCGACTGGCTGGTGCCGATAAGGCCGGTCAAGCGGTCGCTCTGGTATTTAGTGGCTTTACCTTGGCCATGGCGATCGGTGTACCTATCTGTACCTGGTTGGGCCATCTGATTTCCTGGCGCCTGGTTCTGGGGGTGATTGCTATTTTTGGTGCCATTGGAACTATCGGCTTGGCATTAGGCATGCGAGATCCTCTCGCCACCGCACAACCAGCAACATCGCGCTCTGTTAAAGCAATGCTCAGCCCTCTTGTGGATCGGCGGCTACTGATGGCAACCCTGGTCACTGTGCTGGCCTATGCTGGATCCTTCACCGCCTATACCTTTATTGCCCCACTGCTGACAGATATAACCCAGGTCAGCAGCGACACCATCGGTCTCTTTATGTTGATGTACGGCGTGATGGCGGCCATCGGCAACCTGTTGGGTGGACGACTGACCGATTCCATCGGCATCCAGCGGGCCAACACTGTGCTGATCAGCGGTATTATTCTGACGGTGCTAGCCATGTGGGTCTTAGCTCACAGTCCATTGGCCATGGGCATTTTGGTTGCCCTCCTGGGTCTGTTTACTTTTGCTGTGGTGCCCTCCTTGCAAGCACGCTTGCTCGGTATAGCCCGAGCACACAACCCGGATGCCGACAGTATTGCGGCGGGATTGAATATCGCCGGATTTAATTCTGGTATCGTCTTCGGCTCATTGCTGAGCACCTTGACGGTGAGTCAGCTCAATCTCTCCACCACTGGGCTCATCGGGGCCATCGTCTCCTTGGCCGGTTTGTGCCTGATGTTCTGGCAAACGCCGCGCCATGGGGATACGGTGCTAGCGCTGGAAAATGACCATTGATGATGTCGTCTGCAGAGGCAGCATGGCTTGTTCGTTATGCTGCCTCAGGAGCTAGGCTACCGCTATAATCTAGCCAGTTCACTGGATTAGGGTTGCTCATGAGTCATCTCAGTCATCTTCGTACCTTTCTTGAAGTTTACCGGCTCAAGTCCATCTCTCAGGCCGCCAAACAGCTGGGGCTTACCCAACCAGCCGCTTCGCTGCACATACAATCTCTCGAAGCGCTGGTGGGTAAGCCCTTGTTTATCCGGCAGGCCAGGGGGGTAGAAGCCACTGCGGCAGCCGATGACCTGGCACGCGCCATCGCCCCCTACCTGGATGGTCTTGAGATGAAACTGGCGTCCTTCAAGCCAGGAGCCATGACGGGTGGCACGGTGCATATCGCCGGCCCCTCTGACTTTATTCACTCGAAACTGGCCGCTACCCTGGCCCCGCTGATCCAGCAGGGCTTTCGCTTGCGTTTTCACACCGGCAACAAACAAAAAATCTATGAACTGCTGGCCTCCAACACCATGGATTTTGCCATCACCGCCTCAGCACCGGATCCGCACAACTACGAGTTTGCCCACCTGCTGACCGAGCGCATGTTACTGGTGTACGCGCCTGCGATCTCCAAGGTGATGCAGTCCGGGGTGATGAGCAGCCTGCCCGATCCGCAAACCTTATCCCAAGTGCCCCTGATCGCGTTCGATGAAGATTTGCCACTGGTGCGTTCGCTCTGGAGTACGCTGTTTCAGGTGGCCCCCTCCCTACAGGCTGCGCTTACCGTGCCGGATCTACGCATCATCAAGGAGTTGGTGTTGCAGGGGCACGGCTGGAGTGTGTTGCCGGATTATCACTGTACCGAGGAGTTAGCCACAGGCTCACTGATCGCCGCCAATGCCGCAGCGCAGGCCCCCACCAATGACCTCTATCTGGTGTGGCAGAAGCGTTCATTAAAGCATCCTGGCCTGACCTTTCTGCTGGACCATATACTGAAAAGCTTTGCTGAAACCGGTTAAGATTTTGATTGGAGTAATATGCACAAAGACATCCGAGTTAAAAATCCCCGTTCCTCAGGTTCTGCAAGCTATGCAATGGGCCGCATTATTCTTTCGAGAAATTGATGCTGAGAATTGGTCGTTCTCGACTCAATGCACCAACAAGCCGGTGGCAAGACACATCATGATCACGCCAGCAATACGACTAACCCAGATTGCGGCGGCCGGTCGTGAGCCCAACAGCCATTTTGCCGTATACCCCACCCCGGTGTAGACGACAGCACAACTGGCCGTGTGGATCGACCCTAGCACCATAATTTGCTCGACCATACCCCACGGGTAGTGCAGCGAGGTAAACGGCGGCAAGAAGGCAACAAAAAACAATAGTGCCTTGGGGTTTAAGCCACTGACCGCTACACCGTTGCCAAAGCAGCGCCATGCCTCCACCTTGTCACCACTGACAGGAGTGGCCTGCAGCCTAGCCGGTTGCCGGAGCATTCCAATACCCAGCCAGCCGATATACAAGGCTCCCACCAGAGTTAGCCCATGCATCAGCTGTGTATGTTGAGCCAGAACGGCCCCGACACCCACCGCAACCAGCAGAGTCAGCAGCAAATAGCCAACCAACAGACCGACCACGCTGGCCAAGATCCCTTGGCCACGGATCCCCGCAGCCAGGGTAAATGACCAGTCGATGCCAGGGGTAAGCACAAACACCAGCGAAAACGCCCAAAAAGAAATCAGCAGGTCCCAGGACATAAAACCACCTTACTGATGCAGGGCCAGGCCCTTGATGGCCTTATCGATAATTTTTTTCGGTCCACGCAGACCGAGTCCGACCAAATCCAGATGATTGGCATCTTCAGCCAAAAACACTTGTCGGTTCGCCAGATCATGACCGGTGGAAAACATGGCATGCACATAGGGGATGATGGCAATCTCCTCACCAATTCCTTTGCGATGCGCCTTATGCAGCCCTGCCAGATCTGCCTGGAATATCAGCATGGGCTGGCCGAGCATGTTGCCGTATTGACGCCCCAGAGCATCGACATAGGGCTCGCCCATCACCTCGGGGGCCGCGGCAGCGATCCCGCTGGATAAAAAGGCCACCACATTCAAGCGTTGCCAGAGCGCCAGATCGTCTCGCACGATCAGGGCAATTTTGGTATCAAACATTCATCATTCTCCGTGACATCAACCATTCATGGCCATGTTCGGAGATCAGGGTCTGACTAATCTAGAACGTTTGTGCACAATCGCCGGTAACTCGCAGGTGACAGTCGATAGGCGCGCTGAAACCAACGGCCGAGGTGACTCTGGTCAGAAAAACCGACCTCCAGTGCGACCTGAGCGGGCGAGCCGCCTTGAGCGAGTCGTTCACGGGCAGCGCGTAACCGTAAACGCACCAGATAGGCGTGGGGGGATAAACCGAAGAGCTGTTTGAACTGTCGACTCAAGCGAAAGCGATCAATACCGGAATAACACGCCAGTTCATCCAGGCTGACATCCCGCGCCATCTGTTCGTGCAAAAAGTCACGCGCACGCAGTATCTGTTGCGGTGAATTGGACCGTGAGGAATTCGGATGGAGTTGGACATGGCGAGCCAGATTGGTGATGAGACAATCCAGCTGTAAATCGCGCGCCAGCCGCCCCTCACGACCATGAATAGCCATAAAGGCCTGCTGGATAACACCGGCAAGCTGGCGATCCTCTGTCAACGTATTGCGGAAACGAGGCAGGATCGGAGAGATGTCACCACCACCTCGAGCCCTAAGCGCTGTCGTCACAAATGCCTGCGGCAGATAGAGCATGGCGTAGGTAAAACCTTGCTCCTCGGGAGCATGCCCATCATGCACAGCCCCCGGCTCAATCAGAATCACCCGTCCCGGCTGGCTGGTATGCAATGCCCGGCGACAATGGAAGCGCTGAATGCCCTGCAGGGTGACACCCACCAATACCTCGTCATGATCATGGGCATCATAAGCATGACCGCGGAAATGAGCCTGTACGCTCTCGATCCCGGTTTCCGGGTCGCGCTGCAGTTGCAACCAATCAGAAGAACTCTGAGTATCAGGATGTACTCGTTGCTCGCTCATGATGCCTACCTCCCGATCGTCAACCTTAGAGCCAAATTATCAACCAAATTGACTGCATCTTCATCTTGTTGTCACATCACATCGCTCATGTCGACCGCAACGCCGAGAATGAGAGTACCGAGTTTAAAATCTGCGCTCTTGCCTTAAAAGGTATGTTCCTGACCGGGAAACTCGCCGGAAGCGACCTCTTTGGCAAACTGACTCGCGGCATCGCTCAGCAATCGATGCATATCGGCGTACTGTTTGACAAACCTGGGGAGTCGGCCGGTGCGCAGCCCGGCCATATCCTGCCACACCAGCACTTGCGCATCACAGCCCGCTCCCGCCCCAATACCGACCGTCGGTATCGCCACACTGGCGGAGATCTGGGCAGACAACTCGCCAGGAACCATCTCCAGCAGCAGAGCAAAGGCTCCCGCCGCTTCAAGCGCCTTGGCCTCGACCAGCAAGCGTTCGGCATCCTTCCCCCGGCCTTGTACCCGATAACCACCCAACTGATGTTCAGCCTGCGGGGTAAAACCGATATGCGCCATCACTGGAATACCAGCACTCACCAGCTTTTCTACCTGGGGCAACATGGCAAGCCCGCCCTCCAGCTTGACGGCGTGCGCCCCGCCCTCTTTCATGAAACGCACCGAGGTATGAAAAGCCTGCTCGGCCGAGCCCTGATAGGATCCAAACGGCAGGTCGGCGATCACCAGCGGTCTCTGTACGCTGCGGGTCACCGCCCGAACCAACGGCAAGAGCTCATCCACAGTCACCGGCAGCGACGATGAGTAGCCATAGACGTTGTTGGCAGCCGAATCCCCCACCAGCAACACCGGGATCCCGGCTTGCTCGAATACGGCTGCCGTGTACATGTCGTAGCTAGTCAGCATGACCCATTTCTCACCGTTCACCTTCATTTGCTGCAGATGAGGGATGCGAACGCGGACCGCGGGAGGGTTATGGCCTACGCCCTGACCATAGGGGGCGGTATACTCACCCGTCATATGCTGCTTATTCATGGTGACTCCTCATAGCCATTGCTCAATCAATAAACCAGATCCGATGACCAGCATCGCCACTCCCGAACCACATCTCAGCCAACGATTGGCCTGTGGTCGCGACCGCAGGAGCCTCTTGGCGCCATAGCCGACAGTCAGATAGACGATGCCGCAACTGAGGAGATGTAGTCCGCCCAGAGTCAGCATCTGCTCGGGCAGCGACCAGTCACCGTGCGGATCGGTAAACTGGGGTAACAATGCCAGAAACAACAAAAACACCTTGGGATTCATTCCGCTGACACAGGCACCTCGCACCAACCAATGGAGCCAGGAGTCATGGGGCGACGCCAAGGTCGGTATGGACAACGGAGTCGATGCCAAGAGCGAGTGCCTCACCATGCTGACACCCAGCCACAGCAGATAGCCTGCACCAGCCAGCGTTAGTCCACTCAGCGCCAGTGGATAGCGACTCACCAGAGCACCGGCTCCGGCAACGACCAACAAGGTCGCCAATAGATGGCCAGAGAGCAGACCACTGACCGCGGGTACCACGCCTCGGCCACTGCACCCGGCCGAGATGACATACGCCCAATCCATCCCCGGTGTCATCACCAATAAAAATGACACGCCCCAAAACGCCATTAACAGTTCGCCAGACATAACGCCTCACCTGGTCGCATATCCACTCTCGGATGACTGGAAAGCGTAACGTGAGATCCCTAGAATGAGCTGCCAAATAGTTGCTTGTTATGATCGTTTATTGGAAAGATTTTCCACATGGACAGAACTGATAGAAAGATTCTTGCTGAACTGCAACGGGATGGCCGCTTATCGGTTACTGAGCTGGCCGAGAAGATCGGCTTGAGTGTTTCGCCCTGCCATCGGCGGGTGAAGGCACTGGAAGAGGCAGGGATCATCAAGAGCTATCGAGCGCATCTGGATGCCAGCAACCTGGGCTTGAGTTTTTCGGCCATGGTGTTTGTCACCATGAAAGAGGGCCACAAGGGAGCCGTCGCCGCCTTCGAGGAGGCCGTGATCGCCATCCCGCAGGTGATCACCGCACAACGGCTGTTCGGTGATCCCGACTACATTTTGCATATCGTCACTCGGGATCTGGCGGCATTTCAAGCCTTGTATGACGAGCAGTTATCTGCACTCCCCTGTGTCCAGCGTCTCACCTCCACACTAGTGATGAAGAGCATCATTCAGGATCGCCCCCTGCCCCTGTGACCCATGAACGCCGCATACCACACCTAGCGGTGGTCATTTCCCCCGGTGTCAGGATAATTGTCGCCTGATCTGTCGGTATCTCATGGCTGGGTTAGATACTGATTATTTATTGCGCCTTATACCTGTATCACTTCGCATCTAACCATCAACGCCAACCCCTCTCATTTATATCCGTGAAATGTCACTTTAGCTCAAAACCTGATATTTATTATGGCTATATTTATCAGTAGGCTACCTGGAACAACAAAGTATGACGATATTACCTTATCGGTTGACTGCAACCGAAGTTACGGTCACCTCTTATTTTCGAACGCAATTTAAATAAATACGTAATTCTCTCCAAGAATTTATAAAAGTTCTCATTGTGCAGATCTGCATCTCGGCGATCGAATCGATACTCTGCGTCAGCAGGGAAGTGTATCAAAGATGCATAATCAGGGTATGCGAGTCTCAAGGCTCTGCACCAAGCTTTACGAATGCGCGTAGCCATGTTATCCGCATGGAAATTAGAGTACCCCCCAAGATAACCGTAGTCATCGCGGTTAAACAGTAGCACCACATGGTAATGAGGATGTTGGCTTGTTACTTGCTCCTTCACCCAGATAAATCCCAAGAAAAATGGTTTGTCGGCCTTACCGTTACGACGACGTGCTGCTTCTATCTGGCTCTTTAGCGACTCCATAAAGCGAGTAATAACCTTATCCACCTCTACCTCCGGTGGAAAGCTTATCGGCATGTCCGGATCATCCATGACGGGTATATGAGGAAAGCGCAGATCAACGCGTACAGCAAACACACGTTGGTGTTTATTCAAAAAGTCTGCAATTACCGCCAAAGATGTTTTCAGCTGTTCAAAGGATATTAAACCATACTTGGCTTCAGCCACAACTCGCAAATTCTCTAGCTCGTTGTGTATTAAATGATACCCGACATTTGATTTCATATACAGCCCTATAGTTTGCATGGAATTCCCATGCCTGTTGGTGAGATATTCAAGTGACAGAACTTATCGTCATTAATGAGGATTGCTATGTAAAACTTTACGGCTAACTGATATCTTGCTCTCTTATCAAACCAGTAGGTTGACATATCAGCCTACATATGGCTCTCTGAGCTTTGCATATGCTGCGCTATGCCGATGTATACGGCTAATGGCTTGTATCTGATGTACAAGCCTGGTGTGTGTCTGATTGTTATACGCTTCGTGTGTATATCACATGTTCTCTTTGGTATACCCTGTGATACACCTTGGTGGTGTATCACTCTCATCCTCAATATATCTCCTACCCATCCATCTTGGTGTATATATTACTATTACCGAACTTAGCGACCATTTAAATCACTGGAGAATAAGGGGTTATCTTAAATAAACCTCCAGCAATACTGGTTATTAATGCAAGAAAGCTACTCTGAACTTAGCTTCAACGTACAAGCAACTACTCCATGCAATTAAATTAACCAGCAAAGAAGTTAACGACCAACATTTGCCGCCCCTAAATAGACAAGATAAAACCACCAAGATAAAAAAGGCTCCCCAAAGGGGAGCCCAGCAAATAGTTAGTTGTTAGTCTTCTCGATCTATTATCAACTTGCGAATCCATTCCTCTATTTCTGATTTTTCCCATGCTACCGTCTTGGGCGATGTTTTGAGTTGTGAAGGGAACTTTCCAGCCTTGATTAGCCGGTAGATTGTAGGGCGAGACAGCTTAGTCATTGCTATCAATTCATTTATTTTAATGAGACCCATCTTACTCTCCTTAGGTTTTTTCATACCTAAGGTTCGTTACGTTCATTTTTACATATCCAAGACGCCATCATCACAGCAGCATCCATTACCCCAGCATTTATACTCACTGACCCACAGCAAACACCAAATCATCAACGACTCACCGAGGCTACTACAGGCATCACATACCAGCTTTCTGTAAAAACCAGTGATGAGCAAGCTCACACCAACCACGAAACACAACTCTATCACCCATAAAAATCCAATAAAATCAATAAAAAATCATAAATACTAGGGCTTTTAGTCCACACAAAAACACTATAAACAGACTACAGAAATCCTATAAAAGCACTTGACTGGCACTAGAAAAACTCTAGTATCAAATTTAAATTTTTTTTAAATTAAATGAGTTTATATGGCATCAACCAATTGCGAACCACCAAAAGCAAGCACCTCAACATACCCATGGGAGGTTCGATTCAATAGACTAAAAACTACAGAGGAAATGATAAGATTTGCAGAATATGTTCTACATCAACTACAATTTGACACCATTAACACTGATTCTGACTCAATTTTATTGACTTTTAATGACTATTTCGAAACCAAACAGGATTACATTTTATCAAACTACATTCTAAAAATAGATAACACCATCCAACTAAAGAACGCCGACGATTTCGCAGAATATCTATTCAAACAGTTCAGTAGAAACTGTCTAGAAATGGATCACTTTTGCTGGATACAGATAGCGAATCCAAGAGTGTGTAATTTTGCATTCGCCATAATCAATAATTTTAATTATTTTTTTGACAAAGACAGTGACCTTTACAAAACAACCATCCCGAATTTTAGTCAACCAGGGCCAACTTATTTTAGGAAAAGCTTTTTTCAAGACCCAAGCTCATTCGACCACATGCATTTTATTAACACCCCCCCTAGAGCAAAAACTCCGCGCCAAAAAAAGAAAAGGGTAATTGAGTATTTTGATCGCTTAGGTGATGAAATCACTAAAAAAGCCAAATACCTTCAGCTTATTGAATTGTTTTGGAATAAAATAGTTAAAAGCCAAAAGCCAAAAATCTGGTCAAACTTTGATAAATTAAACAATGAAGATTTGTTGTGGACAAAAAACCAGGTTGATCAGGATGATATTTTTTTAAAAATAATTGACGGCAATAGTGACAAAGATGTCTCTGAAGCCATTACAACTTACTTTGACGTACTATTCGTATTTAAAGAAAGCGACTGCATAGTCAAAGTTGATAGAATAAAAAAATCCATAACTCAAAAAAATTACAGAAAAAACAATCCAGACAGCAAACAATATAATTTCATTATGGGTGTTGACATTGAAGGAAAATTAAAAGAAATTACAAAGAGAAAGGGGATGAAAAGAAATGAGGTCATAGAAAAACTAATCAATGATGCGTACTGCAGCATCAATCTTGATGGGTAGCTGCATCAATGCTTAAGCTAGCCATAAAAATCGCATGTCATGGGGTACTTACGCCCCCATGAAAACTATATTTAACCGTGGAAACCTTCTATATCGCAATTAACCTTTCTAAATGATCCGCCCACTTTTGCAACCACTCTTTGCACTCATCATTGTATCTGTGGAGGTTGTATGTTCCTTCTATGCCCTTTGGGGCATGACCTAATATTGCCTCTGCAATATCACTTGGACATTTCAGCTTTGCAAGCCCTGTTCTAACGGTACGCCTAAGGTCATGTGGTGTCCACGAAGGTATATCAATCATTACATTGTCTTTGCGCAGTCGCCACGCTGTTTCAGTTAACAATTTTTGAGGGATCGGTTTTTTAGTCAAAAGAGAGGGAAATAAACAATCACCTGTAATTAATTTTAGAGAATGAAGAAAGTCGATAGCTTGTCTTGGCAGCTGAACATATCGTTCTGTATCTGTTTTAGTTTCTTTTAAATGGAATGTACCATTATTTAGATCAATGTCTCGCCAATAAGCACCACAGATTTCTCCGGTTCGACATCCTGTCCATAGCGTCATTCTGAGTACATTTTTCTGTGGAATAGTAAAACCAGAGCTTGGTAACCAGAGAAGAAATTTTTTTAGCTCTTCATCATT
>JBOFBS010000065.1:0-4913 GCA_051645725.1 Aeromonadaceae bacterium
TTGCTCCCAAGTGCCCGGGTACCGAAGTTCGTGAAGAGTACAAGCGTGGTTTCGGTGTGCCGACCCTGATCGCCGTTCACCCGGAAAACGATCCGCGCGGTGAAGGCATGGCCATCGCCAAGGCGTGGGCTGCTGCGACTGGTGGTCACCGTGCCGGTGTTCTGGAGTCCTCCTTCGTTGCCGAAGTGAAGTCTGACCTGATGGGCGAGCAGACCATTCTGTGTGGCATGCTGCAAGCGGGCTCCATCCTCTGCTACGACAAGATGGTAGCGGGTGGCATCGACGCCGGTTATGCCAGCAAGCTGATCCAGTTCGGTTGGGAAACCATCACCGAAGCGCTGAAGCAGGGTGGTATCACCACCATGATGGATCGCCTGACCAACCCGGCCAAGCTGAAGGCATTCGAGCTGGCCGAAGAGATGAAGGATCTGCTGCGTCCTCTGTTCCAGAAGCACATGGACGACATCATAGGTGGTGCCTTCTCCTCCGGCATGATGGCTGACTGGGCCAATGACGATGCCAAGCTGCTGGGCTGGCGCGAAGAGACAGGTAAGAGTGCCTTCGAGAACTCTCCGACCTATGCGGGTACCATCTCTGAGCAAGAGTACTTCGATCACGGCATCCTGATGGTCGCCATGGTTAAGGCCGGTGTGGAACTGGCGTTCGAAACCATGGTCTCTTCCGGCATCATCGAAGAGTCTGCCTACTACGAATCACTGCACGAGCTGCCGCTGATCGCCAACACCATTGCCCGTAAGCGCCTCTACGAGATGAACGTGGTTATCTCCGACACCGCTGAATATGGTAACTACCTGTTCGCCAACGCGGCCGTGCCTTTGCTGCGTGACCACATCATGCCGAAGGTGAGCCTGGATGTGATTGGTAAGGGTCTGGCGACTCAATCCAATGGCGTGGACAACGTGGTTCTGGTGCAAGTTAACGATGCCATCCGCAACCACCCGATCGAAGCGATCGGCAAGGTACTGCGTGGCTACATGAAGGACATGAAGCGCATCGCCGTAGGCGGTTAAGTTACTCGTCTCACCCTGTTTCTTCCCTGTGCAAGCCAGCCGTTGGGCTGGCTTGTCACTCACCCCACAAGGGTTTCTTGACCGCCTTATCCAGGCGGTTTTCTTTTTTTCGTCCCTTTCTTAAGCTCACTGACATCTGCTTGTAACTCAGTCGTCACATGGCCTGCCTATAGTCCTCACCCTCAAACGAGAGCTTTTACTTAAGTAATGGATTGTAGGGAGTGCAGAGTGAGAATTTTAGCCGTATCCACAGTAGCGACTCTGGTGTTGTTGGCGGGTTGTAAAGTAGACAACAGCCACTATTTAACGCCATCCCAGATGGTTCCCCATTATGGTACCAAGAGTGTCTACCATCCCCATCAGGAGTGGCAAACCTATGAGGCCGCACCGGCGGGCTTTACTCCTCTCTATACCGAACTGGTGGCGCGTCACGGTTCGCGAGCGCTCTCCAGTCTCAAGTATGACGATCTGACGCTGCAGGTGTGGCAGGCCGCTCAGGCGCAGGGCGCCTTGACCGAGCTTGGCAAGCAGCTCGGTCCCGAAGTAGAGCGTTTGATGGCGGCCAACGCCAAACTGGGTTATGGCAATCTATCGCAACTGGGACAGGAGGAGCATACCCAGTTGGCTGAACGCCTGGCGGCTCGACATCTGAGCCTGTTCAACAGCGCGGCGGCGGCCAATCGCCATGTGGCGATTGAACACTCAGGCAAGGACAGGGCCGTTGATAGCGCGGCTAACTTTGCCGAGAGCTTGAAGAAAGCCGTGCCAACGCTCGCTCCATTGGTGGATAAGGCCATCAAGAATCCCGATCAGCTTTACTTCCATAAGGCCGATGCGAATGCCGATTATCAGGCCTATGTAGAGAGCGATCCGCGTCTCTTAGCGGCGATTGATGGTTTGAATAAGCAACCTGAAAGTCGCAAGTTGGCAAGAGAGATGCTGGAGCGTCTTTACAGCAAGAGCTTTGTCGACAAGCTGGCCAATGGGGATTACACCTTTGTGGATAATGGCAAGGGCGAAACCACGGTGCGCAATGAGGTCGACGCGGCCTTGATGCTGTTTAACCTCTACCTCATAGCTCCGGGCCTGAAGTATGAGGCGGGTGATACGCAGTGGCAGTTTGACAAGTTCGTGACCACCAAGGAGTCTGAGTGGTTTGCCTATCTGCTGGATGGCGAAGATTTTTACCAGAAGGGGCCCAGCTTTGCCGATGAGACCATCACCTACCGCATGGCCAAGGTCCTGGTAGATGACTTCTTCAAGGAGGTCGAAGGGTTACGCGACGGTAGCAATAGCAAGGTGGCCAAACTTCGTTTTGCCCACGCCGAGACCATCATACCCTTCGCGGCTCAGATGCAGTTGCAGGGCAGCACTCAGGGTGTGGCGCGCGATCAACTCTATAGCCAGGCGAACAACCCCTGGCGTGGTGAGTGGGTCTCGCCCTATTCGGCTAACATTCAGTGGGATGTCTATCGCGACAGTAGCGGCACCCTGCTGGTAAAAATGCTCTATAACGAGCAGGAGAGCCGGTTCAAGAGTGATTGTCAGCCGGTGAAGACGGGTAGTTACTACTATAACTTTGATGAGCTCAAACGCTGCTACGGCGAGTGAGCTAGTTATGGCCCTCCCGGGGAGGGCCTCTATCCTGAACCTAACCTCAACCTCTTGCTTCAACCCCCAGACTCCATCCCCTCGTTGGTTGCATCCCCTGCCGAGTTGGCGTCTAATTTATCGGCTATCTTTCTGCTCTCCTCTCTACTCAGGTATTACATGGCTGACACTCATACCCAGCCCAGGTCGCTATTTCAGCTGACCTGGCCGCTATTTATCGATCTGGCATTCCACTTTCTGACCGGGGCGCTCAACACCTTCATGGTGGGGAAGGTCTCCTACCAGTCGGTAGCCTCCCTGGCCGTGGGTAACCAGCTCTTTGATCTCTGCATCACCCTCTTCAACTTTATCGGCATTGGCTCCAGCGTGGTGATCGCCCAATATCTGGGGGCGGGTGACAAGGTGATGGCGCGGCGGGTGGTCCATACCGCCATAGGGTTTAACCTGCTGGTGGGGGCTATCACCACCCTGGTGATCACGCTGGGGGCGGATAACCTGCTCCATCTGATGAACATGCCGGAAGAGCTGATGGCAGATGGTCACACCTACCTGACAGTGATTGGTCTCTGCCTCATCCCTGAGGCGGCGGCGCTTTGCATGGCGGCGGCCCTGCGCGCCCACGGCCACACTCGTGAAGCCATGTATGTGACCCTGGTGGCCAATATCGTCACCTTCGTGGGCAACGGTCTGCTGCTCTTCGGTTTCTTTGGCTTGCCTCAGCTGGGGGTCGCGGGTGTGGCCTGGAGTACCGTCTTCGGTCGCCTGGTGGCACTGGGTTTGCTCATCTACCTGTTGCAGAAGCGCACCGGTATTCGTCTGCTCTTTGGCCAGCTCTGGCAGTGGCCGCGAGAAGTCCTGGGCAAGATCATGCACATAGGCCTGCCCGCCGCCGGAGAGAACCTCTCCTGGATGCTGCAGTTTATGGTGGTCACCTCCTTCGTTGCCCTGATGGGTGATAAGGCGCTGGCGACCCAATCCTTCTTCTTCCAGATCTGTCTCTTTATTCTGCTGTTTGGTCTCTCCATAGGCCTGGGTACCGAGATACTGGTTGGGCATCTGGTGGGGGCGGGCAAGTTCGAGCAGGCCTACCGTCAGGTGTTGCGCAGTCTGCGGCTGGGGCTGTTGGTCACCGCTGTGGTGGTGATACCGGCGGCCTTGGGTGGGGGTCACTACCTGATGAGCCTCTTTAGCGATGACAGCGAAATAGTCGCCATGGCGACCCAGCTATTTCTGGTCAGCCTGATCCTGGAGCCTGGGCGCACCTTCAACATAGTGGTGATCAACTCGCTGCGGGCCACGGGCGATGCCCGTTTCCCGCTGCTGATGGGCCTGCTCTCCATGTGGGGCTTGGCCATTCCACTGGCCTGGTTCCTGGGGCTACACCTGGGGTGGGGACTGGTCGGCGTTTGGCTGGCCTTTGCGGCCGATGAGTGGACCCGGGGTCTTGCCATGTATTGGCGCTGGAAGAGCCGACGCTGGGAGAAGAAGGTGATGGTACAAGTCGCCTCTTCTCCCCAGCTGCAGGAGCAGAGCTGTCCCGGTTAATTTGCCAGCCTGAGAAATCCAACGCCTCCCAAGTGGAGGCGTTTTGCTGTTTGCGGCTCAGGCGGCCTGGTGGTGGTTCCACTCCAGCAGCTTGCTCAGCTCTTCTCCGGCTGTCAGGGGGTGCAGGGCCTGCTCTGAGTCCAGTTCGGCCAGATGTGGATCGTGCAGCAACCGCTCGCCATAGTAGCGGTGGGCCAGGATCACGGCGCGACTGGCTGGGGGCAGATCCGGGGTGAGCGACAGGGGCAGCAGTTGGGCGAAACTCTCATCCAGCTGCCAGCGCGTGAGCATGGCGCGGCCCAGAGGCAGGCGCAGGCTCTCACACCACTGCAGCAGAGTCGGGCTATCGGGCAGCGTCTGGTTGAGCATCACCTGGCGATCCAGCTCGGCCAGCAGGGGGAGACATCCTATGTCCAGCAACACTGAGGCCAGCATGATGAAGTCGGCGGCCTGTTGGGAGTGGCTGGGGGCGAGTTCATCACACAGGGTCAGGGCAAAGCGGCTGATGTAGATGGCTTTGTGCTGCAGCTGGCGGCAGAGCTGACACACCTGGGGTGAGTAAAAGACGAAGAGTTGACGCATGGCCAGCGCCAGCGCCACGTTTACCGTGCCCTGTAGCCCGATCCGGGTGACGGCTATGGGCAGGGTGGTGACCGGGTTGCTGGGGTGGCTGTAGCGCATGGTCTGCGCCAGGCGGATGATTTGGCTCGCCATGGCGGGGTCGGC
>JBOFBS010000066.1:0-12759 GCA_051645725.1 Aeromonadaceae bacterium
ATGATCCTCAGTGCGCCTGATCCCAGTTCTCGCCCACACCGATCCCCACCTCCAGCGGCACGGCCAGCGTGGCCGCCTCGCTCATCAGGGTGCGGATAGAGGGCAGATAGGCCTCCACCCGATCCTCGCGTACCTCGAAGACCAGTTCATCGTGTACCTGCATCAGCATGCGGATGGAGTCATGTTCCTGCTCGGCAATCCAGCCGGCCAGTTTGATCATGGCCAGTTTGATGATGTCGGCCGCTGTGCCCTGCATGGGGGCATTGATGGCGGCCCGCTCGGCGGCTTTGCGCAGCCCCTGGTTGCGCGCCTTGATATCCGGCAGGTGCAGGCGGCGGCCAAACAGGGTCTCCACATACCCCTTCTCGGCGGCCTCGGCGCGAGTGCGCTCCATATACTCCAGCACGCCCGGGTAGCGGGCAAAGTAGTTATCCATATAGTGTTGGGCCTCGCCGCGGGGGATGCCCAGCTGCTTGGCCAGACCAAAGGCACTCATGCCGTAGATGAGGCCGAAGTTGATGGCCTTGGCGTTACGGCGCTGCTCGCTGGTCACCGCCTCGACTGCCACCCCCATCACCTCGGCGGCGGTGGCACGGTGGATGTCCTCGCCGGCGGCAAAAGCCTTGAGCAAGCCCGCATCGGCGGAGAGATGGGCCATGATGCGCAGCTCGATCTGGGAGTAGTCCGCCGCCACCAGTTTGTAACCGGGCGCGGCGATAAAGGCCTGACGGATGCGCCGCCCCTCTTCGGTGCGGATGGGGATGTTCTGCAGGTTGGGATCGGTGGAGGAGAGTCGACCCGTGGCCGTCACCGCCTGATGATAGGAGGTGTGCACCCGTCCCGTGGTGGGATTGACCATCAGCGGCAGCTTGTCGGTATAGGTAGACTTGAGCTTGGCCAGGGATCTGTGCTCCAGCAGCAGCTTGGGCAGCTCGTAGGTTTCGGCCAGTTCCACCAGCACCTCTTCGGCAGTAGAGGGAGCCCCCTTGGGGGTCTTCTTCAGCACAGGCAGGCCCAGCTTGGTGTAGAGCACCTCGCCCAGTTGCTTGGGCGAGGAGAGATTGAAGGGCTCATCGGCCAGCAGGTGGGCCTGGTTTTCCAGATCCTGCAGGCGCAGCTCGATCTGCTGGCTCTGCTCGGCCAGCAGTGGCGCGCTGATGAGCGCGCCACGTCGCTCCATGTCGGCCAGAATAGGCACCAGAGGCAACTCTATCCTGGTGAAGAGTTCCGCCAGGGTGGGCTCCTGCTCCAGCTTGGGCCAGAGGGTCTGGTGCAGACGCAGTGTGATGTCGGCATCTTCGGCGGCATAGGGCGCGGCCTGCTCCAGCTCGATCTGGTTAAAGCTAAGCTGCTTGACCCCCTTGCCCGCTATCTCCTCGAAGGTGATGGTGGTGTGGCCCAGATAACGGGCCGCCAGATCATCCATGTTGTGGCGCGTGGCGGTGGAGTCCAGCACATAGGATTCGAGCATGGTGTCATAGGCGATGCCGCGCAGCTCTATGCCGTGATTGCGCAACACGTTGCGATCAAATTTCAGGTTCTGCCCCACCTTGCGGCGGCTCTCATCCTCCAGCAGCGGCTTGAGACGGGCCAGCACAGCATCGCGATCCAGCTGGGCTGGCGCCCCCAGATAGTCGTGGGCCAGCGGCAGGTAGGCGGCCTCCCCTGCGGTCACGGCAAAGGAGACCCCCACAATCTTGGCCTGCATATAGTCGAGGCCATCTGTCTCGGTATCGAAGGCAAAGAGCTCGGCAGCGACGAGCTTCTCCAGCCAGCGTTCAAAGTCAGCCTGCTCCAGTATGGTCTCGTAGTGCAGCTCGACCGGTGCCGCTGGCAGTTCGGCGGCGACAGCCGGGGCGGCGCCCGCCTCGGCCTCTTCGGCCACCAGCCCCTTGAACTCGTACTCACGATAGAGCGCCTGCAGTGCGGCGTGATCTGGCTGAGGCTTGATGATATCGGCTATGCCCAGCTCCAGTTCCACATCTGTCTTGATGGTGGCCAGGGTGCGGGAGAGGCGCACCACCGCCTCCTGCTCGCGGAACTTCTCGGCAAAGTTCTTGCTGCCGCGAAAGCCCAGCGCCGCCACCTTCTCCAGATTGGCCGCCACCTCTTCTATCCCCCCCAAGCCCTGCAGCAGGGCCACGGCTGTCTTGGGGCCGACCCCGGCCATGCCAGGAATGTTGTCGCTTGAATCTCCCATCAGGGCCAGGTAGTCGATGATAAGCTCGGGCGGCACACCGAAGCGGTCGATCACCCCCTGCCGGTCCGTGCTCTCCCCCTTCATGGTGTCGATCAGGGTGACATGGGGCGAGACGAGCTGGGCCATATCCTTGTCGCCTGTGCTGATGAGGATATCGATCTGCTGCTCGGTAGCCTGACGGGCCAGAGTGCCTATCACATCGTCCGCCTCGACCCCTTCTATCATCAGCAGCGGCAACCCCATGGCCTTCACTATGGCGTGGATGGGCTCGATCTGGGCGCGCAGCTCATCGGGCATGGCGGCGCGGTTGGCCTTGTACTCGGCATAGATGTCGTTACGGAAGCTCTTGCCCTTGGCATCAAACACCACGGCCACAGGCGAGTCAGGATACTGCTTGAGCAGACTGCGCAGCATGTTGGTCATCAGGCGGATGGCACCGGTCGGCACACCCGCCGAGGTGCGCAGATCGGCTTGCTGGGAGGCAAAAAAGGCACGATAGAGATAGGAGGAGCCATCCACCAGGATGAGCGGCGCGGGCGTGGTCATGAGAGCGTTCCTGCTGAGTTCGGAAGTGGGGCTAAGGATGCCACAGCCAACACGGCGAGACCACGGCGCAAGCTGTGGATAAACTGCACAAGCTGTGGATATCTCTGTTGAGGAAAAAAAGATGATCCTGAAACGGCTTATTGATTCCCGTCTCATCAATAAATTTATCGATAGTTATCAGTATGTTACAAATGAAAGGATCAGGATCCTGCGCCGATCCTGACCTAGGTCAATGTGGAAAAGATTCCTGGGGTATAACGAGTCACAAACAAAACCACATAGATCACCCCCCAAATCCAGGGGGTCATACGCAGTAAGGTGCGTATTTTCCGCACTTTGCCCGGGCAGGGAAGTGCGATCGATCACAGCTTGACCGATCATCACAAAAATATTATGCGTCGCGTGCCAATAGAGGGGCTCGGCTCACCCCCTCACCCAGCAACCTGCGGCTCAGGTAACGCAGCAAGACACCGTAAGCCGGAACAAACAGCCCCATGCTGATCAGCAGCTTGATGCCGTAATCAACGCTGGCGATCTCAACCCAGTGCTCGGCCATGAAGGGATCCGGGCTATGCCAGAAGGCGATGGAGAAAAAGGCCAGCGTATCGAGCAGATTCCCCACTATGGTCGAGGCCGTCGGGGCCACCCACCACCACTTCAGTTGTCGCAGGCGGTTAAACACCGAGACATCCAGTATCTGTCCCAGCAGATAGGCCATGAAGCTGGCACAGGCAATCCGCGCCACCACCAGGTTAAAGCTCATCATCTGTGCCGCACCCTGATACTGCCCCTCAAAGAAGAGGACACCCAGTAGATAGGAGAGCAGCAGGGCAGGCAACATCACCCAAAATATGATGCGGCGAGCCAGCTCGGCCCCGAAGATCCGTACCGTCAGATCCGTTGCCAGAAAGATAAAGGGAAAGGTGAAGGCTCCCCAGGTGGTATGCAGCCCAAATAGCGTGATGGGCAGCTGTACCAGATAGTTGCTGGCGGCAATGATGGCGATATGGAACAGGGACAGACGTATCAGCGCCGTCTGATAGTGCGCAGGTGACAAACTCATATTGTGTCCTTTTTGATGGTGCAGTGACGCTAGGATGGGGTGAGGGAACCCATTTATTCTTAGCCCTGGCCAGCCAGGCTGCCCAGGCAAGGCGGCGCATTATACGGAAAATTTCGCAGGCGGCAAGGATCGATCCGGATCCGACTCGATCCAGGCCCGGCATCAACGGATGATAAAGTAGTAAAAGATGCAGGCGCACAGCAAGATAGCGGAGATCACCACAGGGTAGATGATGTAGCCATCTCCTCGCCGCCGGGCCCGCCGGTTGACCAAACGGCAGAGCATCAGGTTATAGCTGATAGCCAGCAGTGTGACCCATAATCCCTGAAACAGCGGAAGTTCGCCTATGTGAGTCGCATAGAGATAGAGCAACAGGAAATTCACCAGTATCAGATAGAGGAGAAATTTCTGCAGTCCATTGGAGTGAGACTTGCCTGAGTGTATCGAGTGCGCCATTCATGTTTGCCCGTGGTTATACAGACAAATATAGCGACTAAAAGCGGGAAAAACTGACCTGAGTCAGAAAAAAACCCCAAGATAGGGCCAACAAGAGCGATTATAGTGAAGTGACCTTCCGCTTTCAGACACAGGCATGTTGACTCGCGCTACCCTCTTTTTGCTCCTGCTGCTGCCAAGCCAGGTGCTGCAGGCTTACTCCAATCAGGCCTGGCTAAGCATTTTCCCCCCCCTCTTTCAGCAAGAGGCGCGCGCGCGCATCGATGCGGAGCGGGCGCATCTGCTGCGGCACAAAGGCTATCTGGAGGCCCGGCTGCAGACGGTGCAACCCCTGATCCGCCACATAGCCCATGAGGTGCGGCGCCGCCAGTTGCCCGGCATCCTGATCCTGCTCCCCTTTATCGAAAGCGGTTACCGCCTGGAGGTGGTCTCCTCCGCCGGGGCCGCCGGGATCTGGCAGTTGATGCCCGCCACGGCTCGTCGCTATGGGGTTCCCATCAATACACAATTTGATGGCCGCTACTCCCTCCCGCTGGCCACAGATGCCGCCCTGACCTATCTGCGCTGGCTCAACCAGACCTTCCAGGGGGATTGGTTGCTCACCCTGGCCGCCTACAACGCCGGGGAGGGGCGCATTCAACGAGCGCAGCAGATGAGTGGGGAGTTGAGTTACTGGCGCCTGCCGCTGGCCGAGGAGACACGCCGCTACGTGCCCCGTCTGCTGGCCCTGGCCGAGATCATCCATTCGCCGGAGCGTTTTGGTATCACACTGCCCGACTGGTATGCCGGAGAGGAGCTGGTGCTGCAACGCTATCAGCCCCCCCTCTCCCTGGCCGCGTTGGCCGAGGCGGGCCAGTGGCCCAAGGAGCGGTTGGCCGCCCTGAACCCGGCCCTGCGCCAGGGGACCTTGACCCAGGGTGAAGCGTACCTGTTGCTGGTGCCTGCCAAACGCGCCCAGGCTATGGCCAAGGGAGCGGGCAAGTTGGGATTGGCCATGGGGGGTGTCGCCCCGCTGATCACCCTCGATTCGCTGGATGATCCACTCATCCTCTCCGGCAGCCAGGGGCTGGATCTCGCCCCGCGCAGCCAGGCTGCGGAAGCGAACAATCGTGATCCGTTGGGCATGGGGACAAAGCGTCCGCTACTGGAGTTTATCCCCTGAGCTGAGCCGTCACTCGGACGCCTTTGGCTGTTGTGCGTGCCAACGGGCCAGCACAGCCTCCAGCTGGGCGGTGTCGCTCCGATACCAGCGAGCCCCGAAGAAACTGAGCTGGGGGGCCACCAGGCGACGGTGGAGTATCTGGCAGTAGAGTGGTGGACAATCGCCCAGCAGCAGCAAGAGCCGATCCGGTAACACAACCCGGCTGGAAGCGATAAAGCCAACCCCGCCCAGGCTCAGATCCTTGACTATGGCGCGCCCGACCAGCTCATCAAAGAGCAGGCCCGGGATCCGTATCTGTGCCGGGACACCACAGCTCTGGATCTCCAGTGGTGTCTCACCATCGTGAAAATAGAGACGGGGATGGGTGCGGCGTCCTGGCCCCACCTCTTCAAACCACTCAGATTCAATCTGGGATAACCCCCTCATAAGCATCCTCTCTGCGCTAACACTGGTCAATTGAACGGCCGGGTGGTGGCAGCCGCTCTCCGGTACGGCTTACTCTACCTTGAGCCCCTTCCTGGCCTCTTTGACAGCCTGAGCCATGGCGCTCTCCGGTGCCTGACTATCGAACAGGGTGGCCAGATCGGCCCGAGCCTTGTCATTGAGTAGCAGCAATTCTATGCGTCGATTGGCGCTAGCCTTGGGATCGCCCTTGTTCTCCAGCATGGTATCGGCCATACCCATCACCTGGGCGACCCGGCTGGCAGGCATGCCACCGGCGAGCAGCACGCGCCGCGCCGTCATGGCCCGATCGGCGGAGAGCTCCCAGTTGCTGTAATTCTCGCCCGCGAAGGGGGTGCTGTCCGTGTGGCCGGAGATCACTAACGGATTCTCCACACGCTTGAAGATGGGCGCCAGGGCCATCAACAGATGGTGAAAGAAGGGGGTGATGCGTGGACTGCTGCGGGCATACATCTCCCGCTTCTCGTCGTCACGGATCAGAATGCGCAGCCCCTGGGGGACTATCTGCAGCTCGATATTGTTGCTGGCCTGCATCTGTTCGCCCACTTTTTCGATAAAACCGGCCAACACCTGGAGCTGCTTGGGATCGTTATAGTTGCCCTGTTTGAGGCTGGCATAGCCCTCTGCGGCCTTGCTTCGCCCCTCATCCCGGGCTCGTGCCTCCTGCTTGTTCTGGGGGAAGTTGGGTCTCAGCTCGCCATCCTGGGTATATTGGGGAGCGACCTCCTCCAGCACTGAGGGTTGGCCGCCCAAATCTACCGGATAGGGGCTGTTCTGGATCTCGAAGGGGTTGGCCTCGTTATCCATTATGCTGTAATCACGCAGCCGACTGGCCACTATCTGCCGCTCCTCCTGATTGGAGACGGCCAGGATCCAGAGCACCAGGAACAGGGACATCATGGCCAGGGTGAAGTCGGCAAACGCCACCTTCCAGGCCCCGCCCCCCTGCGGCCGGCTATCGCGTCTTTGCTGACGCTTGATGATGATCTGTTCGTTATTGCGCATCGCTCGCCACTGCCCGGTTGGTGATCCACTCTTCCATCTGGATGAAGCTTGGCTTCACATCCGGCTCCAGTACCTTGCGTCCGGCATCCACGGCCAGCAGCGGGCTCTTGCCACGCAGTTGGGCCAGCAGTATGGACTTGACGCACATCAAGAGGGTGATGCGGCGCTTGACCAGCTCCTCCATGGCACTGCTAGCCGGCTCCAGCAGGCAGTAACACATGAAGATACCGATGAAGGTCCCCACCAGCGCCGCAGCCACATGCACCCCTATGCCGCCCAGAGGGCCATCCAGCTGCTGCATTGTGATGATGATCCCCATGACGGCGGCCAGTATGCCGAAGCCGGGACAGGCTTCCCCTGTCTTGTGCAACGCATGGGCCGGTTTGAGCATCTCCTCCTCCAGCGCCATGATCTCCTGTTCCAGCAGGGTCTCGAATTCGTGAGGGGAGATCTTGCCCATGCTGAGCAGACGCAGATTATCGGTAATAAACCCCAGCAGCAGGGGGTTGGACTCCACCACGGGATACATGAGGAAGAGTGAGCTCACCTGGGGATTCTCTACATGCTCATCCAGGGTCTTCATCCCCTTGAGCCGGATCTCCTCCAGCAGATGGTGCATCAGGGTCAACAACTCACGGTAGAGTTCACCCTGCACCTTCTGCGGCTTCATCACCTCTTTCACCTGCGCCCACATCTCATGCAACACCTCTTTGGAGTTGCCCAAGATGAGTGAGCCGGCGGCCGCCCCCAATATGATGACCATCTCCGCAGGCTGCCAGAGGGCGATCACCCGTCCCCCGGCCATCATGAAACCACCCAGTACGCAGATGAAGACAATGGCCACACCCAGTTGTTTTTGCATCATGTTTCCTTACAGCAGATCGGCCAGCTGTTGATTGAGTTGCACAAGACACTGTTTATGCAGCTGACAGACTCGGGACTCGGTAAGCCCCAGCGCCAGTGCTATCTCTTTCATGTTCAGCTCATGCTGATAGTAGAGGGAGAGGAGTAACTGCTCCCGCTTGGGGAGTTGCGAGAGCGCCTGTTTCACGAAACGCTGCAACTCCAGACGGGCAATCTCGTTATTCTCGCAGCTGGGGTGACCCGACACCCCCTCCAGCAACTCGTCCAGACTCTGCATGGCCTCGGACTGGCTGGCGTAGTGCAGGGTGCGCACCTCTTCCAGATCCAGCTTCATCTCATCGGCCAGCTCCTGCTCACTGGCTACGCGCCCAAGACGGTTGTAGAGGGTGCGAGCCACCTGGTTGAAATCATGGGCCTGCTGCCTGACCTGACGCGGCCGCCAATCCTGGCGGCGCAACTCATCGAGCATGGCGCCACGAATACGCTTGAAGGCGTAGCACTCGAACTGCTCATCTGGCTCACCGCCATAACGCCGGAGGGCTTCGAGTAACCCCATCAACCCCACCTGCTCCAGATCCTCGCGGCAAAAGGTTGCCGAAAACTGACTGCGCAGATGGGTTGCCGCGCGCTTGACCAGAGGCAGATAGCGCAGCATCAAGGCCTGCTCCCTCGCCGGCGTCAGGGGACTGGGAACAAACACATCCTCTTCCACCCACTCCATTGCCTGCAACATGGTGCCTCCTACTGGACCCTACTGGACCACCACTTTGGTGATCAGCACATCATCCAATGCCGGTTTGTAGCCATAGTTACTGATGGTGCCGCTGAGCTTGGCCAGCAGATCGGCCTGCAGCACCTCCAACTGCTGCAAATCCTTGCGTACCTGCTGCAGATTGCGATGGCTGAAATATTGCACCAGGGCGTTACGGATCACCGGCTTGAGCTCATCCAACTGAGCCAACTGCTCGGGATCATGGGTAACCAGGGCCATCTCCAGCAGCAGATAGTGGCTGCTCTCTTCGCTTTGCAAGGAGATCACCATCTTCTCCAAGGGCTTGAATAGCGGCTTCTGGCTCAACTCCTTTTGTGGAGGGGCGGAGCCAAACAGAGAGAGCAGGCTCTCTTTATGCTGAAATGCCATCCAGGATGCCGCCACCGAGCCCGCCACCAACACCAGGGCGCCTAGGGCGACCACCACTACACGAACTAGCTTCACTGCGAACTCCTTATCCGGTTACACCAGGGCATTTAGCCGGTCGAGGCCACGCCCCGCTTGCATTGTTTCTTCCACCCGCAATTCCCGCCGACCGGCCAGGATGCGACTCTCCTCCTCCTGGCTTTGCCCCTGTTGCTGACGGTCCCCCTGCCCCACGTTCACATCCACCCCGCCCGCATGTTGCGGCACCAGGCTCATGCGCAGCCGCTCACTGCTCTGGATCAGGGCATCGCGCAGCGCCGGGTTGGCCGCCGTGAGTTGCACCGAGAGGCGATCCCCCTCCAGCCGTACCGTCAGCTCCAGCCGTCCCAGCTCAGGTGGGTCGAGTCGGATATGCGCCTGTTTGATATGTTGATTGACCTGCATCTCGACCCGCTCCTTGAGCGTGGCGAGCATCTGTTCCCCCCACTGGCTCTGCGGGTTGGCCAGCTTGATGGGGGCCCACTCCATCCCCTTGCCCACCTGGGGCAGCAGGGACTCGCCGCGCTGGGGCTCTTGAGGAGAGAGGAGCTGCATCCTCTCCGGCAGGGCGACGCCCCCCTCTTTACGCTCTGCCGCCAAGGGCTCCTGTAACTGGCTCAGCCAGGCCTGCAACTCCCCCTTGCCGGTCAGCGCCCTGGCCTCGGGGGTGAGCGGCAGCGGACGCCCCTCGGACCGGGTTTCCACCTCGCCCGACCCCGCGCTCACGGCCGGGGTCGCCGCCTGACTCTGCTGCATCAATCGCGCACTCAGCAATGAGAGCGGGGCGGCTGTCATGGTGGCGCCCTGAGTGGCCGCCACCAGGCCTGCGACCGGGCCAGGCTCCCGGCCCGGCCGAGCCTGAGTCTCCCCCTCGGCCACGCCAGGGGTGGGCGAGCCCAACCCCAGCAGACGAGTAGGCAGGGTAGGTGCCGCAGTCAGCATGGTCAGGGATGAGAAGCCACTCATGGCCTCATCGGGCAGCGGCATCGGCTGGTCGAACCGATCCAGCAGAACGCCCGGCTCATCCTCTTGCGTCGCGCTCGACTCCTCATCGGGCAAGCGCGCGGCCCACTCCCCGCCCGAGTCAGCGGGCCAGGCCAGGGAAAAGGTTCCGGTTTGGCTCGCATCGCCTTGAACCGCCCCCGGATTGCCCTCCACCCGCTCGGCCCCCTGAGCCGGACCTGGCAGGCCGGGTGCGCTCGGAAGCGTTATCGCCATAACTGACTCTCCTGATAGGCCAACGATCCTTCCCGACACTCATTAAAGTGCGCCATCTCACCGGCCACCGCCTCCCGGGCCGCCACACATAACGCCAGCGCCTGCTTGTGCTGCTGCTGCACCCGGTTGAGATCCTCTGCCAGCTGCAGGCGCAGTTCAGGCAGGTTGTGCAGCTGACGCAAACAGCAGGCCAGCTCATAATCGATGCGGGCCAGGAGAGCCCACTGACCGCTCTGACTCTGCTGTTGCAATTGCAGCCCCAGCTGTTGCAACTGCTGACGCCAGAGCATGAGTGACTCCCGTTGTTCTCGCCCCATGGGTTTACCTCTCCCTCTCTTTACTGTGAGTCTGAAGCAAGGGATGCGCCAAGTTAAAAACCGTATTAAATCAGCATCTTGCAGCACAATGACGCCCAAAGCGGAAGTCGGGCTTCCTACCGGGCGGAAAAGCCTCCCCCCACGATTTCCAGTCGGCAGCCAGCCGGAGAGCAGGAGCAGGCTTGTGCCCGAAAAAAGCAGCGGCCGCCCTGGGCGACCGCACAAACCGACTGGCTTCCGCTACAGACTCAGGCGGCCTGAGCCTTGGCCATGGCCTGCCACCCTTCGCGCAGCTCGTTGATGATACGCATCACCCGCTGCAAACCCGCTGTGTCATTGTTCACGCTCACCTCAAAGAGCTGCTGACCGCAGAAGTCATAGAGGCGGTGCAGGTTTTCTGCCAACTCGCCGCCATGCTCCATATCCAGCGCGCTGTCGAGTCCGCCCAGTATCTGCAAACACTTGCTGATGGAGTGCCCTTTGCGCTCATAGTTTCGTACCTGGATGTGCCCCTCGGTGCGCGCCAGCTCATCCAGCAGCCCATCTACCAGCATCAGAACCAGCTGATGAGGATCGGCGGCGGCGGCACGGGCCTGGGTGGCAGTCTGTTGGTAAGCGTCGAATCCGGGATCAAAACTGTGCATTGTGATTTCCTCAGGCAAACAGGGAACTGGTTTGAGACATCTGGCTCATCAGGTTGTTGAGCTGGCTAAACTGCTGGAGATAACGCTGATAGGCTCGCTCCATGCGGGTGTCCAGCGCGCTCTGCTTGTCGGTGATCTGGGTCTGATCCCGCTGCAGGCTCTCTTTGCGCTGCTTGATGATACCAGTACGGCTGGTATAGCTCTCGGTCAGGCTCTGCATTGTTTTCAATAAACCACTCTCCCCCTGCAGGGCCTTGGTCAGCAGAGTCGGGTCTGCACTCAGGCTCTTCTGCAGCGCCGTGCTATCCACAGAGAGCACACCACTCTTGTCGCTCTTGATGCCAAGCGAGGCCAGAGTCATGCCATTGGGTAACTGCCGCACCTGGGTACGCAACAGGCTGGTCAGAGCCGAGGCCGAACTATCCCCTGCCAGGGCCCCCTTGCCATCGCGACTGGTTAACTTGCCCAGATCGGCAACCAGGCTGTTGTAACCATCGACAAACTTCTGCAGGGCGGCCGTCATGGCCTGGGTGTCCTGCCCCACCGTCAACTGGATAGGCGCATCCCCCGCCGCCTGGGCCTTGCTCAGATCCAGCGTCACCCCCTCTATCACAGAGGTCAGCTTGTTGCTGCTGGAGGTGACGGTGAGCGGGGTGTCACTGCCCAGCTTGACTATGGCATCCTTGGCCTGGGTGATGACGCTCTTGCCGGCTATGCTGCTGACCAGCTCATCGCTGGCAGCTCCGCCAGCACCCGGAACATAGGCCAACGCGGTGATGGCATTGGCCGTCCCCGTCTCCTTGCTGGTGAGCATCAGCTGCAGTGAGGTGCCGGTACGAACCACGCTGGCCTGGACGCCTGGGTTAGTGGCACTGTTGTTGATCCCCGCGGCCAGATCCTTGAGGGTGGCGCCGGCCGGCAGGGTGCTGAGATCCAGGGCCATGCTCTTGCCATTCACACTCAACGAGAGGGTGCCATCGGTCGGCATGGGCGCGGTTTCACTGGCAAACGTCAACCCCACCTGATGCGCCTGGGCCAGCTGCTGCACAAAGAGGCTATATTGACCGTTCGCCGCCTGACCGTTGCTGCTCACCTTCAGAATGCCCTCCTGAGAGAGGGTTGTGCTCTGGGCCTGCAGTGCGCTGACCTTGTTGAGATCCTTGAGCAGAGTCTGGAAGGTGGCCAGCTTGCTGCTAAGCGTCGAGATGCCGCTCAGCTGATTCTTGATGGTGGTGGCCTTCTTGTTTAGCAGTTGATCCATGCCCTGGCGCTCGGCGGCAACCAGGGTCTGGGCCATGGTGGTGGGATCGATACTCATCGCCATCTCATCTTCCTTCTAAAGCAAACAGGGGATCCGCAACGCAAACCGCTGGCGCGCTTTCGGATCCCCTTCTTCACTCAGCCCTTGCGAGCCCATCAGCCGGAATTAACGCAGCAGTGACGTCACCATGCTGGTCATCTGGTTGGAGTTGGAGAGCACAGACATGCCCGCCTGCATCAACATCTGGTTCTTGGTCATGCTGCTGCTCTCTTCGGCATAGTCAGCATCCATGATACGACCCTTGGCCACATCGGTATTCTCCTTCATGTTGGAGAGGTTGTTGACCGTGTGATCCAGGCGGTTGATGTTGGCACCGAAGGCGGA
>JBOFBS010000067.1:0-2025 GCA_051645725.1 Aeromonadaceae bacterium
GAGTAGCAGCAGGTAATCCTTGAGGGTATAGGGCAGACTCACGGGTTCAGGATGTGCGCTCGCAAAAGGGAGTAACCAGGGATGATTTGCCCCTGGCTGTTGTGTGCTGGATTCCTGCAGCCGCTGATGGATAGAAACATCCGCCGATTCTTCCGGTATGGAAACCAGGCTGGCGCGTAGCGGATTGAGGTCCACATAGATCATGCAGGCCAGCAAACCGGGATCATCGAGTATGGCTTGGGACTTGAACCGTCCTTCCCAGAAGCGCCCCTTGCAACCATCTTCAATGTTGGCCTGACGTGCAATGTATTCATTCAGGCAACGCATATACCAGGAAACATCCGCCAAGCGTTGACGCCACAGGGCGACTAATTTTTCTGCCACCTCGGTTTCGCCTTCTTGCGCGTTGCCTTGCTGCCAATGCTCGACAATCGCAGGCAAACGAAACAGTCTGCTCCAGCGGGATATGACCTCGTCATCAGTCAGAGATAATGCCTTGGCTTGATTGATATGAATGACCAGATGGTAATGATTGGACATCACCGCATAGGCGCACAGCTCTATGGTGAACACCTCGGCCAAAAAGGTGAGCCGTGCCAACACCCAGCCTTTGCGGTGGCTGTAATCTTTGCCAGTCGTGGCATCCTCGCCACACAGAAAAGCTCGGCGCACACAGCGGCAGATGCAGTGATAGTAAGGCGTTGAGGAGGTGCAAATCAGCTGGCTACGAGGTAGGGTCATCATCCACTCCAACAGAACCATCCTGTTCAAAGTGTAGGCACTGTTTTTACATACAGCAATCTAAAGTGGGTGTCCCGTCAACAATAAGCAAGCTCATTGTCTGAAAGGGCCATTCGGCGCTACTGTGATAGCACAGCTATCGGCACTCATTCGGAGTCCGTTATGAAGCCTCTTCTCCTCCTCTCCTTCTGTCTGGCCAGCTTTCTTGGGAGTCGCCCCCTGCTGGCACAGGTGGAATCGGCTCCCCCCTCTCCCTCATGGCGCCTGGATAAGGTCATCATTGTCAGTCGGCACGGTGTACGACCGCCTACCAAGATGACGCGGCAACTCCAGGAGATCACGGCCCAGCCCTGGCCACACTGGTCGGCGCCGTTAGGCCATCTGACCCCCACGGGCGCCAAATTAGTCACCCTGCTTGGCGGTTATTATCGTGAGCATCTGCAACAGAGCGGCCTGTTTACCTCGGTCTGTCCGGCCGAGGGGACACTGCGCAGCTGGGCCGATAGCGATCAACGCACCCGTATGACAGGACAGGCGTGGCTTGATGGCTTTGCTCCTGGCTGCGGCCTGAAAATTCAGTCACAAGTCGACAGCCACCCGCAGGATCCGCTCTTCCATCCGCTGGAAGCCGGTCTCTGTCGTGCTGACAAGCAACAGGCGCTGGACGCCGCCCAACAAGCCGCCGGCGGTGACGTCACCGCGCTGTCAACTTCCTACCTGCCGGCACTTCAGCAACTGGAGCAGGTGCTGGATTTTGCCCACTCCCCCTACTGTCAGCAGCACGGTGCGACAGGGTGTTCGCTGCTGGCCGCCTATCCGGGCAAGCTCACGGCCAGTGCCGAGGGCAGCGTCAAGCTGGAGGGCAATCTGGCGTTGGGCAGTACACTGGGCGAGATCTTCCTGCTGGAGTATGCCGATGGCATGCCAACCGGCTCGGTGGCCTGGGGCCACGCCTTCACACCAGCGCTATGGCAAAGCCTGCTAGCGATACATAACACCCAGTTTCGGATTGCCCAGCAGACACCCTATATCGCCCGCTACAAGGCCACGCCGCTGATGGCGCGTATCCAGCAGGCACTCAAGTCCGATGACAAAACACGGCTTGAGCTGCTGGTTGGGCACGATACCAATCTGGCCAATCTGGCCGGGCTGTTGGGGGTAGCGTGGCGCCTACCGGGGCAACCGGATAACACGCCGCCGGGTGGTGAGCTGGTGATAGAGCGCTGGCAGGACAGCCACAAGCAATACTGGGTACGGATGCAGTTTGTCTATCAGACACTCGAG
>JBOFBS010000068.1:0-3113 GCA_051645725.1 Aeromonadaceae bacterium
GGCTCTGTTGCGAGAGCGAGCTGAAACCAAATGACTCAAGGTGGATGACATCGAACCCAAGAAGTCCCAACCAATCACAAACACGCTCTGGGGAAAACATACGGGCATGCCAGGGTTGAGCACGCCGTAACCGAGGAAATAGCCGCCCTATCCCCACCAGGCTGTGAGGGTTAAAACCACTCAGAAATAGCCAGCCATCAGCCGTCAACACCCGCTCAATCTCGCGCAACACCAGATGGGGATCCGCAACATAATCCAGGGTATGAGCCAATAAGCAGGCATCTATTACCCCATCGCGGATCGGCAGCGCCCCCACATCAGCCCGCACACCAACCCGTTCACCTTCTGGTGCCATGGCACACTGATGGCGAATGGCCGAATTATTACAGGAGAGATGGCTGCTCAAGGCTCCCACCTTGAGAAGGTGATAGCCAAAGAGTAGAGGGCACCAGGCATCCAGCCGCTCCTGGATCTCGGCGGCTAACCACTCCCCCATGGGCAACTCACTCCAGGAAAGAGGTGCAACTATCTCTCTTCGCGTGAGCGCAGGCTTCATCTACCCTCTCCGTAAAATCATTGCAGCCATAGTAAATTCACCGTATTTATAGCAAACGTTACCGAAGGAGGAACCAGATATGCTGCAAATCATCACTCTGCCTGCCCGGCAGGATAACTACATCTGGTTGATAAAAAAAGGCAATAAGGCCCTGGTTGTCGATCCGGGTTGTGCGGATGTCGTCCTTGAGAGGCTAAGTCATCTGAAGCTTGACCTCCATGCAATTTTGCTGACCCATCACCATCATGATCATGTCGATGGAGTTCCCTCGCTATTAGAGCACTACCCTGAGGCAAGCTGCTACGGACCCGCCATGCTAAGCGGTAAAATTGCGGCTCTGGTGCCGTTATCTGGCGGGGAGCGGCTCGCCCTGCCAGAAATGGATGTCACGTTTGACGTACTTCATCTACCTGGACATACCCGGGAGCATCTCGCCTTCTATGGCCAGGGTGCCCTATTTTGTGGCGATGTGCTCTTTTCTGGGGGCTGTGGGCGTCTGCTGGATGGAACACCAGAAGAGATGTTCAACTCGCTGCAACGCATCAAACAGCTGCCACCGGGAACAGAGATCTATTGTGCCCATGAATATACCGCCAATAATTTGGCTTTTGCTCTTCATATAGAGCCCACCAACTCGACTCTGTTGCAGCGGATCCAGGAGGTGGCCCGGCTCCGCCAGCAAGGCCTCCCCACATTACCCAGCACGCTGGCTCAGGAGCTGGCCACCAATGTCTTTTTGCGCACGCACCTACCGGAGGTAAAATCAAGAGTCGAAAGTGTCACAATGGCAATGTGTGAAAATGAGATCCAGGTATTTGCCTCTTTACGCGAAAAAAAGAATACTTATTGACCACATGACGCTCATAAATTGAGCATAAAACTTGCTTTGGTTGATCTGGTTGTCGATCACCCTTACCATCGCCACTGACCTTGGAAGAGAACTGGATGAACATGAAGCTACGAATGGCTGTTTTAGCCACCTTGTTGCTCACGGGCTGCCAGGCTTTACAGACCCGTAATGGTGCTGATAATGAGCCAGAGCAAACTGCTCAGCAAACAGCCCATGATGCACGCTCCGCACTCGATCGATCGGAAAACGAAAACGCACGCATTTCGGTTTGGCAGCATGCCAGCAACCAGATGAGCATGGATATTCCTGACCGAGCCGAGATAAACAACTACCGCGACTGGTACCTCAAACACCCCAAATACCTGAATACGGTCACCCAACGAGCCACACCTTATCTCTATCTCATCATAGAAGAGATTGATAAACGTCAGATGCCAATGGAGCTGGTTTTACTACCGGTTGTCGAGAGTGCGTATAACCCTAATGCCCGCTCCCATGGTAATGCTGTCGGTTTATGGCAATTCCTCTCCGGTACCGGACAGCGCTTTGGACTGAAACAGGATTACTGGTATGACGGGCGCCGTGATGTGCTGGCTTCAACCCGAGCCGCGCTCGATTACCTGCAGATATTGCACAACACCTTTGATGGTAGCTGGCCAAATGCTATTGCCGCCTATAACGCAGGTGAAGGTCGAATCCAACGTGCGGTTGAACAGAGTAAACGACGCGGGGGAAGCGGGGATTTCTGGAGTCTGGACCTGCCAAAACAGACTACCGAGTACGTCCCGCGCTTGCTGGCGTTGGCTGACATTATCAAGAATGCTGACAAATATGGCGTGAGTCTCCCCTCTCATCCCAATAAGCCCCATCTGCAACAGATTGATGCGGGTGGCCAGGTCGATTTGGCGGTTGTCGCAGATCTGGGGGGGATATCCCTTGCTGAGCTGAAGCAACTCAATCCCGGCTACTTGCGTGGTACCACTTCTGCAAATGGTTCCCACTTGCTCCTCGTCCCCAAGCGTGGCGCACAAGAGTTGGAGCTGGCGATTGCGGAATTGCCCTCCAATCGCCGACTCAAGCCTGGTCAGCACCTGGATATTCCTGGGGCGACCGACACCAGCAGCCTCAGCATAGCTCAGAATCGGCGTACTAAAGGGATCAGTAGTCACCAGGTCAAGCTGGCCAGCTACAAGGTCAAGTCGGGTGACAGCCTGTGGAGCATCAGCAAGGCTCATGGACTCACAAAGGCACAATTGCTGAGCTATAACCAACTTGCCCATAATCAGCTGCGTGTCGGCCAAGAGCTCAAGTTGCCTGCCAGCTCAATCAAGAAAAACAAGACCATCAACTATCAGGTGCGTCGTGGTGATTCGCTGAGCTCAATCGCTGAAAAGTTCCAGATCACCGTCTCTGAACTGTTACGCTGGAATCGCCTGGAAAACCGACATCAGCTCAAACCTGGGCAAACGCTTATGGTAAGAGTCGACAGACCTGATGTTTAAGTTCTGGATAATAAAAAAAACCGCAGTAGCGGTTTTTTTTATGTCCGCATTCAAGCCTTGAAACGAATACGCAAAGCCGCATGATCTGAGCCAGCCGTTGAGATGGCCTCAGCTTGCACCACACTCATACCACGGTAGAAAATATGATCCAGCGGTTGGGAAAAAAAGCGCGACCGGCTATCTGGTGAGAAACTGGCTTCCTTAA
>JBOFBS010000069.1:0-2371 GCA_051645725.1 Aeromonadaceae bacterium
GGTGAGTTTTAGCAGGGCTGTCATGACACGTTTCAGCCAAGTGTGGGAGGCCGGTTCTGCTTGCGGGATGGTCGGTGATTCCATGCTGCTCTCCTCGACTCATGGCTGGGGCTGGGGGTGGATGCCACAGTGGACGGCCAGCCAGATGGTCTCTTGCTCCGGGCTGGTCCAGGTTACTCTGTGCCGGGTCTTTGCTGGCAGCAGAAGATAGTCCCCCGGGCCCAGGGGCAGCAGAGTGCCATCTGCAAAGGTCAGATGGGCAGCCCCAGAAACTAACAGCACCCACTCATCCCACTCCTGTTCATACCAGGGCGAACTCTGTCCGTGGGAGATTATTCGTTCTATGGTGACCTGAGGGCCCTGGAACAGGGTCTGGACTTGTTCCTCGGTCAACGCCACGGGAAGGTCTGTGAGCAAGTTCTGTTTAAGCATAGAGGAGCCCCACGTTTTCTTCCGGTATAACGAAAAGAAAAGTCCCAGCCTTGTCAGTATGGTTCAAGGTGATGGGCGGGAGGCGTGATAGATTCGCCAGTCGAGTTGACTGGCCGATTTGGCTCTTGTGTTCTAGTCACCTCGAATGGTGTAGAAGTAGACCACCAGTTTGTCCTGAGGGGTGTAGTTGCGCTGTTTGAATACCAGACTTTTTTTGCCCTGGCGCTGGGGTTTGCCAGGAAAACAGAGTGAGACCAGCTGATCCGGACTCTCTTTCTCCAGGGTCAAGGTAAAGTCGCCAATGGGGCCTTTCCAGTTACCTCCAGTACCCAAAACGTATTCAACATCTTGCAACGTCACCCAGACTGTCTTGGCCCCCTTGGCTACCCATTTTTTGATTCTTCGCTCCACTGCCTGGCGGGTACCTTCATCGACGCACGCTTCGGCTGGGGCCGTTCCCTGAGCGACCCCGGATGGCGTGGGTAACAAGGTATTGAATTCGAAGCCTTGCTGATAGGGAGCGTCATAGGCGGTACCGACCCAGGGTTGGTATTGATGTTCGATCTGCAAGGCTGTTCTGGCAGGAAAGTGTTGCTGCCAAGTGCGGGTTTCAGCCACCTGCCAGTTGGGGTAACGCCCTTGCAAGGCGCCAATCCGGCTCAACTCACCTTGTTGTTCATCCGAGATCTGAACCCCTTTATCGCTTGCATCGGCAAAGGTATCAAAGAGCTGACGATCACTGAGTCCGGCTGCGCGTAACTGTGTCGTGATCTCTTGACCATTCAGCATGGCGTGGCGGTGGCGCTCGGTCTGCACAGGTACATCATTGACCCGTATCAGAAACGAGCTCATCGGCATGTTGTGGGCGTCCGGTGCAGTGAAGCCAGGGGTCCAGCTATAGCGTGGCATGGGAAAGGCGAGCGTTGCATCAATCCCCAAGTCACTCTCATTTTCGAATCGATAACGGACCGAGATGCGAGTGGGTGAGATGGTCAGTTCCTCTTCTGCCATGCGAATATCGGCACTCTGTAGCAGTGTGATGCCACCAGCACCGCTCCGGGGTGTCGAATCATTGGCCCAGCAGGTCAAGGGGAGCAGCAGCGCGATCAGGTAAAAGAGAGGGGCTGAGAGATGCATGGTGGCTCGAGAATGTAAACGGGGGGCTGAGCATAACGGATCTTGATGACAAGACCCGTATGAGATTTGTATCAAGGCGTGTTTGCTGACGGGCAGCCGGATTAGCTGCCCGTCGGCTGATTGATTATACGTGGAAGCGACGAGCCAGTTCGCTCAGGCGGTGAGCCAGGGCGCTAAGTTCCTTGCAGGCGCTGGAAGTTTGAATGGTTCCTTCAGCCAGCTCGCTGCAGGCTGTGTTGATGTTGATAATATTGCGGTTGAGATCTTCTGCCACCGAGTTTTGCTCTTCCGTGGCGGTGGCGATATGGGTACTCATGTCTGAGATCTCTGCTACAGCTGTTGCTATGCTCTCGATGCTGTGTCCGGCCAGTTCTGCCTTTTGTACGCAGAGGGTGACCATCTGTTGCCCTTCCTGGGTGGCCGCCACGGCTTGTTTCCCACGTTGTTGCAGTGTACCTATGATGTTATTGATCTCCTGGGTGGATTGCTGGGTGCGCTGGGCCAGGGTGCGCACCTCATCGGCGACCACTGCAAAGCCTCGCCCCTGCTCACCTGCTCGGGCGGCTTCAATGGCGGCGTTCAATGCCAGCAGATTGGTCTGATCGGCAATGCCGCGTATCACTTCAAGCACGACACCAATCTTGCTGCTATCTTGTTCGAGTTCATGTACCACCTTGGCGACCAGTTCGACCTCATTGGCCACCTCTTGTATGGTCTGCAGCGTCTCGTTAACCACCCGTCCTCCCGCCATGGCCTCCTGATTAGCCTGGTGGGCAGCCGAGGCGGCGTGAGTGGTGTTGCG
>JBOFBS010000070.1:0-3351 GCA_051645725.1 Aeromonadaceae bacterium
TGGCCAAGAGGTCCACATCAAGGCCGGTAACAAGATTGTGCTGGAAGCAGGCTCCGAGCTGACCCTAAAAGTCGGCGGTAGTTTTGTGAAGGTTGACCCAAGCGGCGTAACCCTGGTCGGGCCCATCATCAAGATGAACTCGGGCGGTAGTCCCGGTTCAGGCTCCGGTTGGGCGGGCCAGGCCCCCTCATTACCGAAGTCTGTCGCATCTGAGCCGTCTCCAGAACATGTCACTATCGTGCCACAGATCGCCACCCAGACGAGTGCTGAAGCCTTGTTGAAAACACTTCCCCCCATGGAAAAGCCTGTCTGCATCCCTTGCATGCTTCGAGCAATGAGACAGGGTGATGCTGTCGTACAGGGGGAATAATGATGCTGCCTGATAAATTGTGGTCTGATGATGCTTGTTATGTTTTGTTCGAAGGCGCAGAGCTGAAAGGTGAATTACGAGACCGTTTGCTGACCAGCGAGAGTGAGTTATTGCGTCCGCTATTTATTCATCCAGATCTTTTTGAACTGATCAACCTAGGGCCATGGCTTTGGCGCTGCCAACAAGCCTCAACGTCTTTACTCGAGTCAATGGCGGAACAGGGGCTGGTACTGGGATTGATCCATAGCCAGCGTTCGCTGGATGAGCTCCAGCAGCAACTGGCAATGGGCTGCATGGTGGTTGAGCCCAAGGGGCTGCATAGCCAACTACTGCGTTTTTATACCCCTGCAGCATTGCCAGTCATGCTGGCACAGCAGAAATTGCCTTGGCATGCCTCCCTCTTTGGTGGGCTGAGTGATTGGTGGTGTTACGATTGCGATGGTCAATGGATTCACCACTCGATTAACACCGAGTCAGCCGAGTTGCGAGTGATCACCCTCACTAACGAGCTGCAAGCCGCTTTATTGGGTGATCCTGAGGTGCCAAGATTGCTCGCTATGTGGCAAGGTAGCGTGCGTTTCCAACAATTTCCCGCCTGTATTCGCACTGATATGGCCTTGAAAGCACTCAAGAAAGCGGATGATTTCGGCGCCCCTTCAACAGCTCGCTTGAGATGGGGGCTTGCTTGGCTTGAAGGTGGTAACCCCGCATTAACCGCGTTAAAAAACTCTTTCCAAGAGAGGATGTGAATGAGCCGTTCCTTTTCAATCCGGATGTTTAATGCCGCCTGGGATCTGCTGCCCCGTTGGGGGCGTTGGTTGGCTGGTGTGCTGTTTGTTGTTTATCTGGTATGGGCCTTCTTCATTAAAGAGAGCTTTGGCGGCGCCTTTCTGGTGCTCAACAATCTAATGGATCGCCCCATCAGCTATCACTACGTCAACGGCAATATGGGTGGGAATGCCTTTGCCTTTGATGGTTTAAATGCCGGAGGTGCAATCGCAGGACCCTATGATATATCGGGTAAGACCGTGACTATTGAGTGGATGGTGAGCATGACCAAAACTCAACACGACACTCTGGGATACCGTCCTGAAAAACATAAAGTGACGCTGCCAATGCCTGAGCGTAAACCTGGTGATGAATATTTCTACACCTTGATCATGCCCAATAATGAAGTCAAGGTACGTTGGTCACCCAAACCAGGAGTCTTTGATGATGTGATCGCGACCTACCAAACGAGGAAGTATTGATGCTCGATATGGATGACATTCAATGCCGCGAGGCCCGAGAAAAGAGCCTTCATCAAGCCGGTGTCGGCACCTGTTCTTTGGCATGGCAAGTCGGTTTTTTCTTTGATGGTATTCACCGCAATATCAATCAGGACAGCGACACGCACCGCCTTTCTAATGTCTCTCGTCTGTTTCGGGCATATCCGATACAAGAGTCAATGGATTTGGATTCCAGCTACCTTTTTTCCAAGCTGTATATTCCAGGCTTGGGAACTCCTTATGAAGATCAAGTCGCCGACCGGCTTCACAGTGTGATGGATAGCCAGTTGAGCGCTCTGTCCGATAACTCCTTGGACAGTACCAGCAGTAAAGCCAAAGAGGCGGCGGTCGATGCGCTCTATGAAGCCAATAAGAAGGATTGGTTTGATACCCTGTCACACAACCTGAATGACCTCTTTAGCATCAAGACTGCCAAGGCGGTTATCACTGACACCGCAAAAAGCATTGGCAAGCAGGTGACGCTGGAGGCGCTGCCCTCACTGCGTGACAACCCTGTAGTGATGGAGCAGTTTATGACCGGCGTGGATGCCCGAATCGATGGCGCCAAGAAGGCCTTTAAAAAGCAATTTTCCTCTGTTAAATCAAAGAACCAACTGCCTATCAAGTTGATCCAGGTCTCGGTGTTTGGTGCCGATCTCGGGGGGATTCTGGCTCGGCGCTTTATCGATGAGCTGCTGGAAGAGGTCTGCTGCAAAGAGGGGGATGCGTACTCCTATGAGGGAGTCAAAATCGAGGTCACCTTTGCCGGGCTGTTTGATTGTAGCCGCCGCAGCTCCTTTGATTCTGGCGATACCATGGCGGATGCGTTCAGCTTGGCTGGCTTGTTAGCGCGTCCGATTGCCGGGCCACTTGAGTGGATTGGCGGACCCAAGGTCATCGATTTTAGCAAGCAGCTTCACCCGGCGGTCAAAAAGGCACTCCATCTGGTCGCAGCCCATGAACGGCGGGTCTATCGGCCTGTGGTACCGCTGGGTACATTAAAATCCGAGTGGCGGGAACTGCTGCTGCCGGGGATCAGTGAGGACATTACCGGCGGTTTGCTGCCCAATGAACAGCGCCCCAGCGCCGAGCTATGTCGAGTGGCCCTCCATGAAATGTATCGTGTCGCTTGTAAGGGAGAGGTCCCCTTCCCCAATTTCAATACTCTCCAAGAAATAGACCCATTGGTTGCTGCGTATTTTGAAATGAATGACAACCTTGCCGGGAAATCAGTCCGCTATTACTCCCGCAGATATATGCAGATGGCTGGAAATACTACGCCATCCAGCAAGGCTTTTGCTCATCACTTGGAGATCTATGTCGAATGGCTTGGCAGACAATATGCTGACTACAAGGCTAGGCTGGAAAACGCCAATGCAGAGGAGCGTTCATGGCTGAAAGAGCGCTGGGGATGGCTTGAGTTTGTGCGTGATGAAGCGAGATATGTTGAACGCGCAGTGAAAAACACTAATGGTTATATTGCTTATGTACAGGGTAGTAATGCACTCAAGATGGCAAAGACCTTCCTTTATCCTCCAGCCCGCCCATTCCCGGAAGAGGTAGCCACCTTTTTTGCTTACTTTATGCATGATTTTGTCAGTTCAACCGCTTTTACTACATCACCAAGCGTTCAAACAAAAATAAAAGATCAATCTGAAACCATGATCAGCTCGCATCACTTTTTCCTATCAAGAGGCATAGAAGAAACTGAGG
>JBOFBS010000071.1:0-6172 GCA_051645725.1 Aeromonadaceae bacterium
GAGAGAAGCACAAACCCTCTCATGAACATATTCATATTCAAGTTCCGTTTGAATGAATTACAAAAAACCAGGAACCTAAAAGGCTCCTGTTCCATCAAGTCATTTAAAGCTGAAATTAAACCGCTATTTCTGCTTCAGCAATGTCACATTCAATTCTTTTACTTCCAAACCAAAGCCGCTCACAGGGCTAAAGAAGGGGGCTGGATTACCTATAAACTCTGCGACATTCACCGTTTCAGCAGGCAAATAGATCCTTTGGTTATCCATAGACGGCCAGTTCGCCTTCTGTTTACCACTGTACACCTCAGCCCACAATTGATAGCTGCCACGTCCTTCCTGGTCAAAAACCCAACCGGAAACAAGGGTGACTGATTGCTTAAGTTCAATGGCTTTTTTAATCAAACCCAGCAGATAGGAATATCTAATTGCTTGTGCGTTGTTCAAATGTCTGGAATTGGCAGATGAAACAATGCGTGCAGGATCAAGCTGAGAAAATAGCTCTTGATACTCGGTCAGCGTCTTGGCCTGTTTCACTGCATTAAGCACTGTATCGTCAAGCTGTTTGCCATCATCAGATGAAAGAGGTTCATGCAGGGTAGGAATTTCTTCTATAGCATCAGAATGGGGGAGTTCAGATGAGGGTCCTCTTTGATCTACACCATGCAACTCAGAAAGAGAGATATCCATGGATAGTGCATGTTCAGAGCCTGCGGCAACTTTGGCTGGGGTGTAGAAAAGCTGCTGCCTCATACCACTTTTCTGAACCTGAACAGATTGAGTGGAATCTGATATTTCCGCATCAAAAGAGAGAGGTAACTTGAGTGATAATTGCGCCACATCGAGTTCACGAGGCAAGGGATTGGTAATAACAACACTCGCATGTAGCGTATAGACAGGATAAGAGGCTGTTTTATTTCCTATAAATAACAACCAGATAAAAACAAAGGCAATGCCAAACAAAGCAGCCATCACAGTATAAACCAGGCAATTTTCTCGTTTAATAAGGCACAAGCGGCCTTGGTTATCCCCAATACGCATCAGCACATCCATTTGCTCTATCCATGCTCACCCCGAACTTGGGGATTCAAACTGAGCTATCATAATGTGTGATATTGGTTAAAGAAACCATGAGTCAGAAATGAATAGAGAAAGAGCAAAAAAACAACCATTAGTGCTAAGAAGAATTAAGCCCAAACCAATCTTTGGTATTAGCCAAATATTAGAAACTAATCTTCTCTCAGCCAGGGCAGTAGCCAACATGACAGTAGGATTACCGCCTTATTAAATAGTTCAGAAAGCAACGTCTAAACCTGCACATGCCCCCAGTCGAACCATCCGATCAATAACCAAGGTGTGCTACGGCGCTGAGCCTGTTACAGACAACAAGATGAATGAAGCGTAACGGCTCATGTGTGTGGCAATAGAGATACCAGGTAAGCCGAGCGAAAGCGTCACAAACGAGGTACTCAAACCGCCATGTATGGGGGAACAAGCGGCTTTCGCCCTATCGGCTCGCTGAGGTTTTCGCTGCAATGCATAATCAAAGAGCCGCCAAACGACACCCTTGCTACGCCCCCCAGCGTGGAACCAGGTTTTGCTCAATACGCAGATGGTCCAGGATGCGCGCTACCATAAAATCCACCAGCTCACTCAGTTCCGTGGGCTTATGATAAAAACCGGGCGAGGCGGGCATTATGGTGACGCCAAGGCGACTGAGTTTCAGCATATTCTCCAGATGCAGGGTGGAGTAGGGCGTCTCGCGAGGCACCAGGATCAGCTGTCCCCGCTCCTTCATCACCACATCGGCAGCCCGCTCTATCAGGTTATCGGAGGCACCGTGCGCAATGGCACTCAGGGTGCCCATGGAGCAGGGCACCACCACCATCTGTCTGGGAGCAGCCGAGCCCGATGCCACCGGGCTAAACCACTCCAGCTTACCACACAGGGTCAAGAGCTCAGGCCGGACGCCAAAACGCTGGCAGAGCCACTCAGCACAGGCAACAGGCTCTTCAGGCCAACTCTCCCCCAGCTCAGTGGCGATCACCACTTGCGCCGCACTGGAGACCATGAGGTAGACCCGACACTCGGCCTGCAGCAGACGCTCCAGCAGGCGCAGACCATAAGCGGCCCCCGAGGCCCCTGTCATGGCCAATGTCACAGCGTGCGACATGCTATTTCCTCTTATTTTGCAGATGCTTGTGCCAGAGCTGTCAGCAACTTCTCATGGATGCCACCAAACCCGCCATTGCTCATAACCAGTATCTGATCGCCCGGACGAGCTACCGCGGTCAGTTTCTGGATCAAGAGCGTCAAATCGTGGCATACCAGGGTCGGCACGGGCGCCTCGCTGGCCACCTGCTCAATGTCCCATCCCAGATCGGCCGGAGCAAACAGGAAGGCGGCATCGGCCTGAAGCAGGGAGGCAGAGAGCTCCTTTTGATGAACACCCAGCTTCATGGTGTTGGATCTCGGCTCCAGTACCGCCAGGATCCGGGCCTGTCCCACCCGCGCCCGCAATCCGGCCAGGGTAGTGGCGATGGCAGTGGGGTGGTGCGCGAAATCGTCATAGACCCGGACCCCCGCCACTTCGCCCTTTAGCTCCATGCGCCGTTTAGGCATGACAAAACGGCTCATTGCCTCGATAGCATCTTCCGGGCGCACCCCGGCATGCCGGGCCGCGGCTATGGCCATCAGCGCATTGTGTACGTTGTGCGCGCCCATCCCCTCCCAACTGAGCACCCCTAGCGACTTGCCATCAAGCATCACCTCGAAATGGGAGCCATCTGCGGACAGCAGCCTGGCCTGCCAGTGAGCCCCCTCACCATCGACCTGCTCCACTTCGCTCCAGCACCCCATCTGCAGCACCTGCTCCAGCGCCGCGTCCTGGGCTGGCACCAGGAGTCGCCCGGTAGCCGGTACGGTTCGCACCAGATGATGGAACTGGCGCTGGATGGCGGCCAGATCAGGGAATATGTCCGCGTGGTCATACTCCAGATTGTTCATGATGAGGGTGCGAGGGCGGTAGTGAACAAACTTGGAACGTTTGTCGAAGAAGGCGCAGTCATATTCGTCCGCTTCAATGACGAAGAAGGGGGAGGCCCCCAACCTGGCGGAGACCGGGAAGTTGCCGGGTACGCCGCCTATGAGGAAGCCTGGCTGCAGACCTGCATCCTCCAATATCCAGGCCACCATGCTGGCGGTGCTGGTCTTGCCGTGAGTCCCCGCCACCGCCACCACCCAGCGCGATTGCAGCACATGATCCCGCAACCACTCAGGGCCCGAGGTATAGGGCAGGTTGCGTTCCAGCATATACTCGACGCAGGGGTTGCCGCGGCTCATGGCGTTACCGACTATCACCAGATCCGGCGCCGGCTCCAGCTGGCTGGGATCATAGCCCTGAATGAGCGCAATCCCCTGCTGCTCCAGTTGAGTGCTCATGGGAGGGTAGACGTTGGCATCTGATCCCGTCACCCTGTGACCCAGCTGTTTGGCAATCGCCGCTATGCCGCCCATGAAGGTGCCACAGATCCCCAGAACATGAATATGCATCAACCGCTTCCTCGCATTGAGAATAAGAGCCCGCATTCTAGCAACCGGGCCTCGACTTTGGCAGTGATGCTCACGGTTAGAATCGAGATTGTTGTGCCAAGGTAGCCATTTAAGGCGCGCTGGCTATAATACGGGCTTACGCTTTTTAACCCTAGTCAAAGGAAATGCCATGAGCCTGAATCTGGTTCCAGCCGGCAAAGAGTTGCCGGAAGATATCTATGTCGTCATCGAAATCCCACAAAATGCCGATCCGATCAAATATGAGATCGACAAGGCCTCAGGTGCCGTCTTCGTTGACCGTTTCATGGCGACTCCCATGTTCTATCCCTGCAACTACGGCTACATCAACAACACCCTCTCTCTGGATGGGGATCCTGTCGATGTACTGGTGCCAACGCCCTACCCGCTGATCCCGGGTGCCGTCATTCGCTGCCGTCCAGTTGGCGTGTTGAAGATGAGCGATGAAGCGGGCCAAGATGCCAAGCTGGTTGCGGTTCCCCACTCCAAGCTGACCAAGATGTATGACCACATCCAGGACGTGAACGATCTGCCTGAGCTGCTGAAGGGTCAGATCAACCACTTCTTCGAGCGCTACAAAGAGCTCGAAGCGGGCAAGTGGGTCAAGGTGGAAGGCTGGGGCGATAAGGCTGAAGCCATTGCCGAGATCGAAGCCTCTGTAGTTCGTTACAACGAAGCCAAATAAGCCAGATACGCATCTGCAAAAACGCCACGCGATTGCGTGGCGTTTTTTTACCTGCCATTTGAGCTCAACCTGCTTAGCCTAACGGCACATGGCCTGGTTCGGCCGCAACCCGCTTAAGCCAGGCCCGGATAGCCGGATAGGGGGTCAGATCAAAGCCTCCCTCATGGGCCACATGGGTATAGGCATAAAGAGCGATATCCGCCACCGTATACCGATCCGCAGCCAAGTAGTCACAGCGTTGCAAATGCTGCTCCATCACGAGTAATGCCTGCTCACCTTTATGCAACAGGGCGGGAAGTTCTGCCTCCCGAGCCGGGAAAAAACGGCGAATAGCACGTGCCACGGCAATATAGGGTTCATGGCTGTATTGTTCGAAGAAGAGCCACTGCAGCACTTGAGCACGAGCGAAGCGCTCCTCCGGCCAGTAGCGGCTACCTTCGGCCAAATAACAGAGAATAGCATTAGACTCAGGCAGGGTACGGCCATCCTCCAACTGCAATACGGGCACCTTGCCCGATGGGTTCAGCGCCAAGAACTCGGGGGTATGAGTGGCCCCAGATCGAGTGTCTGTCTCCTGCCAGGAGAACGGGAGACCAAGCTGACTCAGCAGCAACTTAACCTTATAGCAGTTGCCGGAGGCCGACATGCCGTACACTGTATACATAACGCACCCCAGTATGTTTACCTTTGGTTAACATACTGGATACTCAAGAGCAGGTGAACTATTTTATCTCGCAGCCTGACCCCGACTCAGCAAACAAAACGGCAGCGCCAGTCACCCGAGGGGATGGCGGCCAAGCCGCTACACTCCATGCGGTAGTGATAGTAGAAGGCCTCCCCCCAGGGAGTCAGCAGCATGTCACGGCTGTATTCATGGGGCACCTCTTCCAGGGCATCTAAGCGCAACAGAGTGCTCTCATCCACCACATAGATCTCCCCCAGCACGGATTGCTGACCCTTGATGATGCCCGGGTACTCGCCCAGATCGATGAGATAGAAGGCGGGTGGGCTCCACCACTGCCCCAGATAGGCGCACTCGCGCAACAGACCATGATTGCTCTCACCCCGTCGCAACGTGCCATATACCCAAACCAGTGCCATATCTAACCCCCTTGCCCCACCCGGTCTCAAACCGCATTCCCGCTATTTATTTTCGCGGACCCCTGTATGCAAAAACTGGATATGAGCAGGGATCCGGCACCACGTTTCACAAACACTTACCAAGAAGTCTAGTCCATGCGCTCTGCTCTGCTCCTGCTACGCCGCCAGCGATCTTCACTCTTGCGCAGCAGTTCAAACTATTAGAACTCAACCAGGGTTGAGTTTACCCAGGATGAAGAGACTCTGCCTACTCTCCTGCTCGCTTGCAACCACACCACGGGATGCCCTCTACCTGCGCGGTGCAAACAGATGTCGGATTGGGATCGCAACAGTGCTTGCCATGCGGCCGATGGCAAGACTCAAAAGTGAGAAGAGAGAGTGAGGAGCTTAAGCGAACGGCAACTGGGCAGGATCAGAAACAGGCTAAAAAGAGGCAAACCAGCAGAAGCGTCTTAATAGAGATAGCGTCCCAACAAGATGAGAACCAGCAGATAAGCCAGCAGCAGAGCCCAGAGTATCACACGGCGTGTAGACTTTTTCACGCAAATCACCTGCATAGGGCCAACATTGCGTTAACAATACCATAACCTACCCGCTTACCTCCAGCCAACTGGATGCCCACCCCTCACAGTTTGGCATCTCATGGCAGGCCATAACCCGTCGCTACGCCATAGCGGGAAAAAAAAGGAGGCCAAGCGGCCTCCTGTTACCCATGCAAGGCGGTGACTTACAGCGCCTTGAGAATATTCTCCACCGTTCCCTTGGCATCGCCAAAGCACATGTGAGAGTTCTCCTTGAAGAAGAGCGGATTCTGCACAC
>JBOFBS010000072.1:0-5352 GCA_051645725.1 Aeromonadaceae bacterium
ATTGTCTGGGATCGAAGGGCAAGATGCAAAAGACACTTCATATTGATGCCCTCGATATCTCCCGGCTTCATGGCATGTAAGAAAGCGGTTTGCTATTCTGACGCCCCAACATGCCACACACCTCATCTGACTGCATCACCACCCCGGCAACAAAGTGCTTATTCCTTAAGCCGGTCGAGGGCCGCCAAGGCGGCAGGATCTTGATCCTGAGCCGCTAATCGATACCAGATTAATGCCTGCTGGCGGTCTGGCTGGACCACTCGCCCCTGCTCATAAAACTGACCCAATTTCAGCAGCGCCAGCACACGGGGATGAATATTGCTAGCGGCCTCCTCCGCGCTCGGTGCGGCAATCCGATACCATTTGAGAGCCTCTGCATCGCTCTTAGCTACGCCCAAACCCCGTTCATACATCCAGCCAAGGCGGGCAGCCGCTGTAATGTCACCAAGGTCACTGGCCGCCTGGTAATACTGACGCGCCAGCGCATAATCCGGTTTTACGCCCAATCCTTCTTCGTAGAGAATGCCCAGATAGCGAGGAGCCTTCATCTGATTATGCTGGCTCGCCAAACTGAACAGTGTCTTGGCTTGGGCGTAATCCTGCTTCACGCCATCACCGTTGAAGTAGATGAGCCCGAGATCCAGCATGGCCGAGTCGACACCCTGTTGGATGGCTTTTTGGTACCAGTCGATGGCTTGGCTGCTACTCGGCGTGACACCAATCCCCTGGGCATAAGCCCGACCCACTTGATAAGCCGACAGTCCGTCGCCCTGCTGGGCGGCCTGCATGAAATACGCGAAAGCGGCCCGCTTGTCCTTGGCGTCAAGCCCCTGATTATAAAGGGCCACAACGCCATCCTGACGGACTTGCTGCAGAAGCCACTCTCTGGCTGGAGTCAGCAAATAGGCGTGGTCAAAGGAATACATATGCTCACCTCCCGGGTGTGTACTACCCACGGGAGGAACCGTACCAGCATCGAATTGAATGAAGTTGATGGCTCTGCCCTTGGCGAGCAGGGCCTGAGTCGCGACATCCTGTTGGGCTTGAGGCAACCGGGCGGAGAAGTGAGTCTGGCCATAGGACACACCTTTGGCATCCAGCATCTGCCCGACTTGGCGCATGCCATTGGACGCTTTGTCATCGCCAGCAGAAACAATGTAGAGAAAATGTTGCCGAGCCAGAGGACTGAGCACCTGGATATCCCATTGACTACCGACGAACAGCGAGGCGGCAAACAAGTCCGGATAATTGGCGTTGAGATAGAACGAGATCATGCCGCCCATCGACTGACCTGTGGTGTACACCCGCTGCCTGTCTATGTTGTAACGGCCAATGATGTGCTTCAGCAGGTGCAGCGTGGTGGGAACCTCATCCGAAATCGCCCACGCATCGTTGACCGCGTTGTCTGGCCCGTCATAGCTTGGCACCAGCACAATACAGGGATGCTTGGCCTGACTCTCCGGAGTCGCCCAGATTATGCCACCATAACCCTGCTTCAGCGGCGCCATAACACCTTTACCCGTGGTGCTAGCATCGGCCATAAACATGACTAACGGATAGCGCTGGTGAGGATCATACTGCGGCGGCAGATAGAGGTTGTAGGCCATACTGCGGTTGGTGACGGGATCGACGAATTGTTTCTGGGTAAATGTCGGAGCTACTTGTTCGCGCAACGCTAACAATTGACGGTCATAACTTTTGTCTGCACCACCGTAGGCGTTATCCCAAGCGGAAGTGGACGGCTCACTGGTTTGCGCGGCGTGAGCGGCGAGGGAAAGAGCGAGCAGAATGCCCGCAGTCACTATGTTGATCATGAAACATGCCTCCAGACGGAAGGCCGACCATCGGCCAAGCCCCCCTATTGTTGTCACTGGCTCACCGATAAGCGAGACTCGGCCGAGTAAATTTATGTTAGATAACGAGATGTTGTTCGCCGAATAAACCGAGGTAGGCGTAGGTTCGATATGAAGATGTTTGTGATGGGCCAAATAAGCTTGTGTAAAAACAGATAAAAAAACGCAGGCCATACGGACTAATCGGTATGGTGAACGCCCTAGCTATACCATAAAAAGAACAAGGGGATCGTCCGATGCACATTGTTACTCTCCCACGACACCAGGCAGTTAATTCCCTGTTTAACCTATGCATTGCGCTCTTGCTTGTGCTTACTCAGATCCCAAGCTCTGCCGCGGCGCAGATCAGTAGTGAGTTCTTGCGCATCGATCAAGGTAGCCAAGCCGTTTACTACCAGCCTTTGCAACCGGGAGATCTCGCCTCTATTGCCATCTTGGTGATGCATTCTGATGCCGACTATCTCAATTTTTCAATGTGCACAGAAATGAGCCAGCGGGGTTTCCGAGTGTTATGCGCCAACGTTCGCTCTGCGGAGAGCAGCCTGGATGATAAGTTGCTGGATGTCGCCAACGCTGTCCGATTCCTGCGTCGCACACCTGGCGTCAAGAAGGTCGTGTTAATGGGTCACAGCGGTGGCGGCACCTTGATGTCGGCTTATCAGAACATCGCCCAGAACGGGGTTTCGGTCTGCCAGGACTCCGCCAAAATATCCCCTTGCAACAGCATGCTGGCCGACATGCCACCCGCAGATGGTCTGATGTTGCTGGATGCCAACTGGGGCATCTCGACCATGATGCTCTTCAGCCTCGACCCGGCCGTGCAGAATGAGGCAGATCCCAGCCAGATAAGCTCCAGTTTGGATCTATTTAATCCAGATAATGGTTTCCAAACCAGTGGCGCGCATTACTCTCCTGAATTTGTCCATCGATTCCAGCAGGCTCAAGGACAAAGGAACCATCGGCTTATCACCTCCATGCAAAGACGCTTAGCCCTTATTCAAAAGGGAGAAGGCATTTACCTCGATGATGAGCCCTTGACCATTTCAGGCGCCGCTCAAGGATTCATGAACAACAAGTTGTTTGCTCAAGATCTCAGGCTGATGTCCCACACCCAATCGCCCTGGCCACTGCTACATGCCGATGGCCATATAACCCGTCAAATTGTGCATTCAGTACGCCAACCGGCCAATCCGACCTCGTTGACCCGCTCCTTAGCCGAGGGGGCGCTGAGAACAACCGTTCGCCATTTTCTCAGCAACTATGCCGTGCGGACAACCGCTGACTATGGCTATGACGCACAACTAATCACGGGAATAGACTGGAGGTCTAGTTACAATACCCCTGTGGGTAATATCGGCGGCGTCACTGTGCCGTTGTTATTAATGGGGATGACGGGTAACTGGGAGTATCTGGCTGCCGAGACGCTCTACAAGAAGGCTGACAGCCAAGACAAACAGCTGATTTTTGTCGAGGGTGCTAGCCACCTCTTCACGACTTGCCAGCCGTGCGAGTCGTTCCCTGGTCAATTTGGGGATACCTTAAGGACAACATACGACTATGTCGCTGGTTGGCTACGCGTGCCAGGACGATTTCTGCCTGAAACACTCATGGATCAATCAGCCCCATGAACCCAACCAGCGTCATCAACTCAATGGCCTTCTGGCCAAACGCCAGACTAGAGATAAACAATCGATATCTGAATGGCCGTTCTCACCACAGCGACTCGCGTGACCATAACGCTAACCGAGGGGTCATAACGCTTGCACGATCCTACCACTGCCGTCCTGAAAAAAGACGAACGCCAGCGCGCCATTAACCAGTGAGAGCTGGGGCGGAATATGGCCAATATCAAGGCCAAATAATACTGGCACGGATAAATCACCTAATGCTGAGTGCAAGGCCTCCAGATGTGATAGATGTTCAGGTTGGCTGACATCCGGTGCCGCGTGGCGGCCCACCAAAATACCGGAGAGCATCTGGAACCATCCATGTAAGCGCAGGCTGTAGAGCGCGCGCGTCAATTCACATGGGTTCATTTCCACATTTTCCAGATAAAGAATGACACCGTCTTCGCCATGCTGCTCACAGAAGTGCGGTAGGTTGCCAAAACGGGTACCTGCTAGCCGGGCTAGGGTATCTAGGCAGCCACCAATCAGACGTCCGCGCAACTGAAGACTCGCTGGGTTGCCGTCCAGACGTTGCCATCGCGTGGGTTGAGTGAGGTTAAAGCCTGTTTGTGGGTCAGCACAACCGCAGCAAGGGTCGGCTTGGTGGTACTGTGAGGCATGCTGTTCCACCCACGTTCCGCGTGGCGATTCGAGTACAGACCAAATGCCCTGAGTGGTTTGGTCAACCACTTGCGTACCAAGCTCCATTAAATTCGGACCATGCAGCGTGGCCCAACCCGCCAACGTAGTCAGTGGAAATGCCAGTGTACTGAGGTCTGAATAACCACTGAACCATTTCGGCTCCACTTGTGCCAGTAACTGAAAATCCCACAGCTCCAGGAGTTCTATGGCCAGGTCGCCACCCCAGGGTGGCATGACGGCACTGATATCCGGGCGCGTGAAAAAAGCCATCAACTCTCTGGCTCGCAGCCGTTTTTCGTCACTTTTATTTTTGTACTGGCTACGTAGGCACTCGCCTTCCACGACCGTGAACCCTCGTTGCACCAGAGCTTGTTTTGCACGTTCAAGGTGAGCGAGAAATGCGGAGGGCACACCTGCAGAAGGTGCGGTAATTGCGACAAGATTACCCAGCTGTAATGGGGCAGGAAAACGGACAGCCATCATGGAAGGTCCATATTGTTGTTAGTGATTTTTCAGTCTGAAATCTGCAGTAATAATCAGAACATCAATTTCCATCGAGCCTTGACTGTCAGTAACCACCAGCCAGCATAACCAAACCAGCTATCGGGTAGCCGCTTGATCATCATATCGACTGTTTTAGTTTCACTGCGATGCAATCCTGCACCACCTACTATCTGATACTTCACGTTCGCTCCTGTACTCCCAATACTCACCAAGCTTCAATACACCCACTCTTCAAACGCCAGCGGCTGGTTGTTGAGTAAGTTTCGGCGCTCGCGCCAATCGGGTAGCCATGTATCCATCAGCGATTTGAAGCGCTCGTTGTGGTGCCGCTCCAGCAGATGTATCAGCTCATGGACCAGAATGAACTCCAGACAGGCGTGGGGTTTTTTGGCCAACTCCAGATTGATCCAGATGCGGGATGACTGGGTATTACAGCAGCCCCACATGGTCTTCATCTTCTTCACACCCAATATCGGCATCTGAACACCGAGGCGCTCACACCAGGGGCTGTGCAGATTATCTAGCTGCTGCTTGAGCTCATCGCGGTAGAAGCGGCGCAATAGCTCCTGCCGGTTCTCAAGGCTGGTTCCTGGCTGCACCAGCAGCTGCAGCCGGTTGTTGCTCTGCAGACGAACCTGATGCCGTCCCATCTGCTCCACCACATCGAGACGGTACTTACGTCCCCA
>JBOFBS010000073.1:0-11445 GCA_051645725.1 Aeromonadaceae bacterium
GCGAAGTGCAGATGAGCGATTGCCAAGCCCGTCACGTAAAGATAGATTTGCGCTGAATATTAATCGGCGGCACAGATCACTATGGATAAACTCCGGCAACAAACCCTCACCCGCTGGCTACGCCAACAGGCCAGACTCGCCAGACCCTGGCCGACTATCACAGTACTGCTCGGCGGTCTCTCTGCCGGCCTGCTGATTGGTCAGGCCTGGCTGCTGGCCTCTGTGCTGCAGGGAGTTATCATAGATGGCGTGAATAAAGAGCAGCAGCTCTCCGAGTTTGCCCTCTTGCTGCTCTTTATCGTCTTGCGCAGCCTGCTGGCCCTGGGCCGGGAGCAGAGTGCCTTTGCCGGAGCCAGTCGGGTAAGACGGGCTCTGCGCGCCCGCTTGCTGGATGAGCTAAAGCGCCGCGGCCCCGCCTATATCCAGCGTCAACCGGCTGGCAGCTGGGCCAGCCTGCTGCAGGAGCAGGTAGAGAACCTCCATGACTTCTACGCCCGCTACCTGCCCCAAACCCAACTCAGCGGCCTGCAACCCCTGCTCATCCTCATCGCCATCTTTCCGGTGAACTGGGCCGCCGGGCTCATACTGCTGGCCACGGCACCGCTCATCCCCTTTTTCATGATACTCACAGGGTTAGGTGCCGCCGATGCCAATCGCCGGAACTTCGCCTCCCTGCGCCGCCTCTCCGGCCACTTCCTCGATCGCCTGAAGGGCATGGCAACCCTGCGTCTTTATCGCCGGGCAAATGCCGAACGAGAGAACATAGCTCACGCCTCGGAAGAGTTCAGAGAGCGAACCATGGAGGTGCTGCGCATGGCGTTTTTAAGCTCCGCCGTGCTGGAGTTCTTCGCCTCTGTGGCCATAGCGCTCATCGCCGTCTACTTCGGTTTTAGCTACCTGGAGCAGCTGAACTTTGGCAACTATGGCCCTAAGGTCACCCTGTTCACCGGCCTGTTTGTGCTTCTGCTTGCCCCAGACTTCTACATGCCCCTGCGCGAGCTGGGCGCTCACTACCATGCCAAGGCGCAGGCACTGGGCGCAGCAGATGAGATCGAGGCCTTCTTGAACCAGCCGCTCACCCTGGTCACCTCGGGCGAGGAAACCCTGCGTGATCCCGAGCGCCTCACCCTCTGCGCCCGTGAGATGAGAGTGCTCAGCCCGGAGGGGGAAACCCTGGTCGGCCCCTTGAGCTTCACCCTGGCTGCCGGAAGTCGCACCGCACTGGTTGGTAAAACCGGCTCGGGTAAGAGTTCCCTGCTCGCCGCCCTGCTCGGTTTCCTGCCCTATCGTGGCAGTCTGACCATCAATGGCCAGGAGCTCTCCGACCTCAGACTCGAGCAGTGGCAGGCCCTCATCGGCTGGCTCGGCCAGCACCCCAGGCTACTGCATGGCACCCTCAAACAGAATCTGACGCTGGGGCGCCAGGTGGAGGAGCATCGGCTGGAAGAGGTGATGGCCCAAGCCGGGGCCAGCGACATACTGCACGAGAAGGGCTGGGAGTATCAGCTGGGTGATGGCGCCACCGGACTCTCGGTCGGGCAGGCCCAGCGCCTGGCACTGGCTCGCACCCTGCTAAAACCCTGCCCCCTGCTGCTGCTGGATGAGCCCACCGCCAGCCTGGATAGCCTCAATGAGCAGAAGATACTCTCGGCCCTGACCCCCTTGCTCTCCGGACGCACCACCTTGATGGTGACCCACAGGCTGGAGCAACTGGCCGATGCCGATCAGATATTGATGCTCGAAGGCGGACAACTGGTGGCCTCAGGCTCCCCAGCCGAGCTCGCCTCCCCACTCGGGGCCCTGCACCAGTTGCTGCAACGTCAGCCGACACAAGCCCAGGCCTAAGGAGCCTTCATGCGTGATCTATTACCTTACCTGAGTCTCTACCGCCGCCACGGTTTGCTGATGAGCCTGGGAGTGCTGCTCACCCTGACAACCCTGCTGGCCGGCATAGCTCTGCTCTCGCTCTCTGGCTGGTATCTTTCGGCGGCGGCCGTGGCGGGAGCCACCTTGGCAGGGCGACATCAGTTCAATTACCTGCTGCCGGCCGGGGGTGTGCGCTTTCTCTCGATAGCTCGCACCGCCAGCCGCTGGGGCGAAAGAGTGGTGAGCCACGATGCCACCTTCCATCTCCTGACCCGCTTGCGCATCCAGTTCTGGGAAAAGCTGGCCCCCCTGCCCGCAGCCAGTCTGCAAGGCTTCCGGCAAGGCGATCTGCTCAATCGTCTGGTCGCCGATATCGATGCCATGGACCATGTCTATCTGCGCCTCATCACCCCGCTCATCACAGCCCTGCTCACACTAGGACTCTTGCTGCTCTGCCTGGGCTGGCTCGATCTTGAGCTGGCCAGAGTGCTGACCCTTGGCCTGCTGGCCCTGGCCCTGGCCATTCCAACCCTGCTCTACTACCTGGGACGGCAACCGGGTCGCCAACTCTCCCAAAGCCGCGCTCGGCTGCGCACTGGGTATGTGGCCTATCTCGACACCCAGGCCGAACTGCTGCTGTTTGGTGCCGAAGCCCAGCAACGGGCCGCGTTACAAACCGAAGAGGGCCAGCTGATCGCCGCTCAACGGCGTATGAGCCTGTTGGCTGGTCTCTCCAGCGCGCTTCTGACACTCGGCAGCGGTGTGTTAATGCTGGCCATTCTCTGGCTCAGTGCCGATGGGGTAGGCGGTCGCGAACCGGACCCGCTCGTTGCACTCATGACATTCATCACCCTAGCCGCCCTCGAGGCCATCTCGCCGCTGGCTGGCGCCTTCCAGCACCTGGCCTCCACGCTGAGCTCGGCTCGGCGACTCAACGAGATCACGCAGGAGGCCAAACCGCTCGGCTTTGGCGAGGCGACACTGGCCCCAGAAACACAACACACCCTGAGATTGAGCCAGGTTACCTTTAGCTACCCAGGTCAGAGTGAACCCGTGGTCAAGGAGCTGGATCTCACCCTGGCTCCGGGCGAGAAACTGGCCATACTCGGCGCCACCGGGTGTGGCAAATCGACCCTGGTCGGGCTTATCAGTCGCGAGTGGCAGGCCGATAGCGGCGCTCTGCTGCTGGCCGAGCAGCCGCTGGCCTCACTGAGCGAAGCGGCATTGCGCGACAGCATGGCCGTGGTCAGCCAGCGGGTTCATCTCTTCAGTGCCACCCTGGCCGACAACCTGCGCCTGGCCGCACCGAATGCCAGTGATGAAGAGCTGATAGCGGTACTGCAGGCCGTGGGGCTCGAGGGGCTGCTCACGGACAAAGCATCGCCTCAGGCGCTGCAGCTTTGGCTGGGTGAAGGGGGGAGACCGCTCTCCGGAGGGGAGCTGCGCCGTCTGGGGCTGGCTCGCGCCCTGCTCCATGACGCGCCCCTGCTGATACTGGATGAAGCCACCGAGGGGCTGGATCCCAGCACGGAGCAGGCGATACTGGATCTCATCTTCGAACATGCCAGGGGCAAGAGCCTGCTGATGATCACCCACCGTCTCGCCGGGCTGGCACAGATGGATCGTATTGCACTGATGGAGGCGGGGCAGATCCGCACCAGCGGCACGCATGCAAGCCTGCTCGCCCAGGACCCTTATTATCAGAGCCTGCACCAGAGTTTGCAGTAAGGCCAGCACCCCAGTGCAACGCACGACAATGCCCTCCTCTCGTTTCTCAAGGGGAGGGCTTAAATTCCGGTCAATGCACAGTTGGAGCCTATGACACCCTGCCCCTATAATGGGGCACTTTAAGCAAGCCTGGACTCCTCATGACGCGCACTCTTCGCCCTCTGTTACTGGCCACCCTGATGCTCAGTGGCTGCAGTGGCTACAGCTTTCACACCAATCTGGATAAAGAGAACTTCACCAACTATTTCAAACCGGGTTCAGTCGCCCTGGTGACAGATGAGCAGATTGCCGACCTCAACTACCTGGTTCTCGGCACGGTCGAGGGCAACGCCTGCCAGCAGGATGAGAATCAGCCCGCCCCCACCGAAGGGGATGCCCGTACCGATGGTCGCATCAAGGTAGCGGACATGGGGGGCAATGGGGTGCTCTTTTCCAAGTGCGTGACGCTGGATAATACGCCGGGCTGTCTGAGCAGCGTGGTCTGCTACGGCCAGGCGCTGAAGGTTGCCCCACCCAAGGAGTGAGCATGAGCCAGCCCCCCACCACCCGACCGCCACAAGCGCTCACTCTGGAGCCGGTCGGGGTGATCCACTCCCCCTACCGGGAGAAATTTGCCGTGCCCCGCCAACCCGGCCTGGTAACCTGCGCCTCGGCACGTCTGGAGCTCCATCCTCCCTACAACGATCCGCAAACGCTGCGTGGCATAGAGCAGTTCAGCCACCTGTGGCTCATCTTCCAGTTTCACGAGTGCGCCGAGCAGGGGTGGCACCCCACGGTACGTCCCCCCAGGCTGGGAGGCAATGAACGGGTCGGCGTCTTCGCCAGCCGCAGCCCTTTTCGCCCTAACGGTCTGGGGCTTTCAGTGGTTGAGCTAAAAGGCGTCGTTCAGCAAGGCGGGAAGCTCTGGTTGGAATTAGGCGGCATCGATCTGGTTGATGGCACCCCTATACTGGATATCAAACCCTATGTCCCCTATGCCGATAGCCTGCCCAACGCCCTGGGAGGCTTTGCCGCCGAGGCACCGGCACAGATGGCAGTCAGTTTCCTTCCCGCGGCCCAGGCCGTGCTGGCCAGCCAGAAAGCCCGCTATCCGCAGCTGGAGCCGTTTATCACCCAGGTGCTGGCGCAAGATCCGCGCCCAGCCTATCGTAAACAGCAGGCGGATGAGCGCGAGTATGGTGTGCATCTGCATGAGTTCAATGTACGTTGGCAGGTGGTAGAGGGCGTTAATCAGGTCATCGCCATCGATCTTGTCGACTGAGGTTTCACCACAAGGAGAGTCCCATGCTTACTGGATACCGCATCTACTGTTCTACCGCCCTGGCTGCCCTGGCCCTGCTCATGGCAGGCTGCGGCCAGCCCGAGCCTGCCAAGGCTCCCCAGAAAAATGTGCTACTGGAGAGCCAGACCCAGGCCCTGGAAAAAGCCAAACAGGTGGAGCAGACACTCCAGCAGGCCGCCAGTGCTCAAGAGGCCGCCATACTGCAGCAGGTGCAACAGTGAAGCCACGGGCTCCCAGGCTGGTAGCATACAAACAAAAAGCCGTGCTCTGTTACAGGCACGGCTTTTTGTTTCAATCTAGCACTCAGGGCAAGGCGAACAGGTGAGGCTCCTCATCTTCCACCCCGGGATCAGGCTCCATGGGTGGCTGGTTGCTGCTCTCCAGTGTCTGGGGCGGCGAGGATGCCAAACCAAACAACACCTGGCCACTGGAGGCAACTGAAGCCGTTGCATAGTGATCCCCCATGCCTTGGTGGGGTAAGAGCCAATAGTAAACCTGACCACCATCCTGATCGAACGCCCCCAGATAGAGCATGTCCTCGGGCTGGATAGCCGCAGGATCGTCATCAGCCTCTCCCAGCTTCATACGCAGATAGGCAATGAGCTCCAGTTCGGCGGCAGCACTCAAACCTGTCTTGCCCAGCCAACTGGCCCCCTCCTTATCGCTCTCGAGCAGCTCAGGAGGAAGTGTATGGGCCAAGCCAATAGGTGCCACCTTCATCTCTTGCAAGTCTGCCGCATCCTGATAACTGGCCAACTGCCGCATGAGCAAGGTCATTGCCAATAGCAACAGAGCCCACACCCACCATGATTTCATGTTACATCCTTGTTGACCAAAAAAACCGCGCCTCAACCATTACAGCCCTGAGAACTCGGAAATAGGCGGGTGCCCACGCAGCTCAAGAAAGGTAAGCAAACGTCGAGCCGATAGGTTCAGTATCCGCTCTGGCGGGAAGTGTGCTTCGGCCACTAACGCTTCAGCCAGGGTAAAGTCGCCCAGGGAAAAGGACACATGGGCATCCGAACCCAGGGCCAGAGTCGCTCCCAGATCACGCGCAGCCTCTATGATAGCCAGGCAGTTAGCCTCACTGCCACTTCGCGAGTGACAGAAGGATGAGTTGTTGATCTCCAGCGCCACATTATGCTCTACCGCCGCTCGCACTACACGCTCGATATCAATAGGAAACGCCGGATTCCCCGGGTGGGTGATAATATCCACCTTGCCGCTGGCGATGGCATTAATCATGGCCCGGGTATGGCTCTCGCGATCACAGGGGGGAAAGACAGGCTCGTGCAAACCGGCCAGCACGATATCCAGTCCTGCCAGCATCCGCTCATTACAATCTATCTCGCCGAAAACACTCTTGATGTTGGCCTCTATGCCGCGCAGTATCCCCACCCCATCGACCATTCGCGGTAACACCCGCAGATTGATGAAGTGCCAAAAATGGGGAGCATCGGCCATCTCGGGGCCGTGATCTGTGGTGGCAAAGAGTTCAATCCCGCGAGCTTTGGCCGCCGAGATATAGTCGTGGATGGAGCTGTAAGCATGAGTACTGGCCAGGGTGTGGCTGTGAATATCAACCGGGTATCTCATAGTATTATGCTCCAGCAGCAAACTCTGCCGTTAGCATATCACAAAGCACGACCTGTTTTTTTACCACTCCCATGCTCGCCCAGCGTGATCGCCCCACCTTGCGGTAAAATTTGTAAATTGCCAAGAAAACCGCAACAACGGCCATTATGCTTCGCCAGATAGAGCGCCTCATCAGCCCGTCGCAGCAACTGGGTACAACTTAAGCCAGCCTCCCCACTCCACTGGACGCCACCAATGCTGACACTCAACCAGCCTAGAGGGGCATCCTCGTGTAAAATGTGTAACTGGGCCACCCTGGATAAAAGCGCCTCGATACGTTGGCGCAAATGAGCCTCATCAGACTCCCGAAGCAACATGGAGAACTCCTCTCCCCCAAAACGCGATACCAACTCCCCCTCTTGCAGCGCTGACTTCAGCGACTCAGCAACCAAGATCAGGGCCCGGTCCCCTTCCAGATGACCATAGCGATCGTTGTAGCGCTTGAAAAAATCAATATCCAGCATGAGCAGGGCAAACGGTTGTTCCTGCAACAACGCCAGCTCTACTCGTTCATCAAAGGGGCGGCGGTTATGAAGTCCAGTCAGAGGGTCACGGTCAGCCAACTCGCGCAATCTGGCATTGGCATAACGCAGATCACTTTGCATCTGTTCCATACGCAACTGCTGACGTTCCCGGATCAATAACAGACTGATCAGGTTGGCAATCCGCTCCAATCCCACTCGTAACTCATCTGGGTAGTGACAGGGGGTGTCACGCCAGCCCAGAAGCAAGGCCCCAAATGCCCGCTCCTTTCCAAGCGTTCCATCCAATAGTGGCAAGATAACCAGTGAACGCCATCCCAAGCACCGCAAAACCTGACACCATTGGGTGCCAGAATGAGGATGGTGCTCATCCGCGATGTAAAAAGGACGAGGCTGCAGTAAGCGCTGTCGCAACCAACGTCCGGTTGTTGATTCAGTTGCCAGCACTCGGGCAATACGCTCAGGGTTGTCGCCCTGGCGATAGCAAAAGTACTGGCCATGAGATTCGACAACCTGAAAATGCGACAAAGAGATAAAGTTGGCCATTTTCTTCAAGGCCTTACCCAGTATCGGCTCAGTACACTCAACCGTTGCCGTCAAAAAGAGCATGGAGAGCTCGGCAATCAGCTCATCCATAGCACTGTGCCAAGCCAGTCTTAAGGTACGTTCGGCTATCTGGTTCTCCAGTTCATTCTGTTGACGGTTGAGCTGCCGCTCTGCACGCAAACGCTGCGCCAGACCGCTGCGCAAGCGTTGACGCATGGCAAGCCATGCCTGACCCAAATGATAGAGTTCATTGCGGCTACGCAGCACAGTTCGAGGCAAAGGTCGTTTATCCAACGAGGCCAGATCCAACCCCTGGGTTAGAGTAAGCAGATCCTTCACAGGTCGAGCGATCCAGTACTGGACCAATCCAAACAGAGCGCCAAACACTAAAAGCAGGCAGAGCAGATTCAGCAAGAGTTGCAGGCGAATATCCTGCCACAACGGGGCATAGAGACGAGAGAGTGCGAGGTGAATGGTCAACTGCCCAACAACGGAGCCTTGCCAGTAAATGGGATAAGTCTTTGACAAGTCGCCATCATGAGACAAGCCATGCTCCATATGGATTCCGTCTTGCGCCACCAACACGACGTTAGAAACCAAGGGATGAAGCAGAATATCCCCTAACACCCCCTTAACTCTGGGAAAATCTAACTCCCACAAACCCGAAGAGAGTGACTGCAGATTCCCCTGTACCAGACGATCGATCTCCTGCTCTGCCTGCGCCTGAGCCCTGTGATAGAAATAGGCAAGTTGCCCAGCACTGATCAGCAGGGTCAAGAGAAGGGCCAGCACCAGCAAACTCAATAGCAGCTGACGACCCAAACGACGGTTAATCCACTGCAGCATCAATGAAGCCAGGCTTCCAAATGAGTTAATTGTTCAGGCTGTCTCTTCAAACGCTTGAACTCTATGTCACGCCACTGTCGCAACAAGAGTCGATGAAAAAGCGGAGCATCTGGCTCAAGCAAGGCAAAAAAGGAGAGATCGGAAACACTTGGCAACACCTCGCCATGTCTGTGTTCATCGATTAAAAGCAGCCCCAATGCCCCCGCTACAAAGTGACCGCCTCCCAATACAGAGATACGACCTTGCTGGCGCAATTGCAACACCTGCTCTGAGGTATTGATCGAGCTCAGCCAAACATCCTTACCAGGAGTGCGTCCCACCTCCTCGAGGGCACGCAACACACCAAAGGCCATATGGTCATTGGCCGTCCAGACATGAGTAAGCTGAGGGTAGCGCCTAAGCAGAACCTGCATCTGAGTGTAGGCCGTATACTCATCCCATTGGCCATATACCTGTTGCAGCAAGCGTTCAGCGCCAGTGCGGTGCAACACCTCTTGGGCGCCAGCATCCCGCTCGATAGAGGCAGGCGTCACCTTATCCCCTGACATCATGATCACCTGAGGTGAGCGAACCGCCCCCTGACTCAACAACCTGGCCATAGTCTGATAACCAATCCAGCCATTATTGGGTACCACAGCAGGCAACAAATAGTTCAGCCAGTGAGGATCTCGCGAGAGCTGAACCCGCTGCTCCCAAGTGATATCGTTCAAAATGAATAGAACCGGAATAGGATAGGAGTAGAGCAGCTGCAGCAATTTGGTGCCGACCTGCTTTTCATTAACCAGTACGACATAATCGGGCATGGGGGCACGTTTTAAGCGCTCGGCTAAAAACTCGGCCATACGATAATGCTTCCGCTCTGCATGGAACACCTCCAATCTGAGCCCTAGTTGAGCGCCAGCTGCAGCCATCATGCCATCCACATCCCCCCAAAAACTCTCTTGGGCTTTACCTGGATTGATAAAGAGCACCAAATTTTTGTCTATATGGGAAGCATAGGACTCCGTTATTGCCCCCCCCAAAAGCAGGCCCAATGCCAACACCCCTGCGAACACGCGACCATAGCCCATAAGACCTCCCCCTGCTGCCTCTTTGAGCATAGCTTGCAGGCAGAAGAAATGAGCTTCCTCTCTTGCCATTGCGCCGTCCTATCTGCCCAGGCGTGGGTAAGCCGAAGGGTTTTAACGACAAACGCATTTTCTCCTTAAGTTCAATCGAGCCGCCTGCTAGAATTTCGCCCCACTGATTTTTGACACGCCGCCACGAGCTTGCGGCCATAAAAGGTTCCCAATCCATGCGTACCAGCCAATATCTGCTCTCTACTCTCAAGGAAACTCCCTCCGATGCCGAGGTGATCAGCCACCAGCTGATGCTGCGCGCCGGCATGATCCGTAAGTTGGCCTCCGGCCTCTACAACTGGCTGCCCACCGGTCTGCGGGTGCTGCACAAGGTAGAAAATATTGTGCGCGAAGAGATGAATAACGCTGGCGCCATTGAGGTCTCCATGCCTGTGGTGCAACCCGCCGAGCTCTGGGAGGAGTCGGGTCGCTGGGAACAGTATGGCCCCGAATTGTGCCGTCTGACCGACCGCCACAACCGCCCCTTCGTACTGGGCCCGACCCACGAAGAGGTGATCACTAATCTGGTTCGCTATGAAGTGAACAGCTACAAGCAGCTGCCGCTCAACCTCTACCAGATCCAGACCAAGTTCCGTGACGAAGTGCGCCCCCGTTTCGGCGTGATGCGTGGCCGTGAATTCCTGATGAAGGACGCCTACTCCTTCCATATCGACAAGGAGAGCCTGGTCGAGACCTACGATAAGATGCACGCCGCCTACTGCGCCGCCTTCAACCGCATGGGTCTGGACTTCCGTCCGGTACAGGCCGACACCGGCTCCATCGGCGGCACCGGCTCCCACGAATTCCAGGTGCTGGCCGATAGCGGTGAAGATTTGATCGCCTTCTCCACCGATTCTGATTACGCCGCCAATATCGAGATGGCCGAAGCCCTGGCACCCGCCGGTGAGCGTCCGGCCGCCACTGCCGCACTGGCCGTGGTCGATACCCCGAACGTCCACACCATCGAAGAGGTGGCCGCCTTCTTCCAGGTGGCACCGAGCCAAATCGCCAAGACCCTGCTGGTACTGGGCGAAGCCGACGACAAGCAGCAACAGGCGGTCATCGCCCTGGTGCTGCGTGGCGACCATGAGCTCAACGAGGTGAAGGCCGAGAAGCTGCCCGGCGTCGCCAAGCCGCTCACCTTCGCCAATGACGAGCAGATCAAGGCCGCCGCCGGTTGTGATGCGGGCTCCATCGGGCCCAAAGGCTTTGCCGGTCGCATCATAGTCGATCGTGCTGCCGCCCATCTGGCCGACTTTATCTGCGGTGCCAACGAGACCGGCAAGCACCTGACCGGCGCCAACTGGGATCGCGATATCAGCGGTTACGAAGTAGCCGACATCCGTAACGTGGTCGAAGGCGATCCAAGCCCCTGCGGCCAGGGCACTCTGCTGCTCAAGCGCGGCATCGAAGTGGGTCACATCTTCCAGCTTGGCACCAAGTACTCCGAAGCCATGAAGGCCACAGTGCTCAACGAAGCGGGCAAGGCCACCATAATGGAGATGGGCTGCTACGGTATCGGTGTCTCCCGCGTGGTCGCCGCCGCCATCGAGCAGAACTACGATGACGCCGGTATCATCTGGCCGGATGCCATCGCACCGTTTGAAGCGGTCATCATCCCTATGAACATGCACAAGTCCCACCGCGTGGCCGAGCTGGCCGAACGTTTCTACAGCGAACTCAAGGCCGCCGGTGTGGATGTATTGTTTGATGATCGCAAGGAGCGCCCGGGCGTGATGTTTGCCGATATGGAACTGATCGGCATCCCCTACGCCATCGTCATCGGCGAGCGTGGTATCGACAACGGCGTGGTGGAATATAAGCAGCGCCGCGGCGGCGAGAAGAGCGAAGTGGCCATCGACGAGGTCGTTGCCCTTATCAAGGCCAAGCTTAACCGCTAATTGGCGTTTGCTGCCTTAAACGAAAAAGGATCCGTAAAGGG
>JBOFBS010000074.1:0-4128 GCA_051645725.1 Aeromonadaceae bacterium
CAGTGTCAGCCGTTACGCCTGAAGCCTAGGGTCGGCTTAACGCTCACCTCGGCAGCAGACTCCACTTGCTTCTCCACCCTTGCTACCTGCTGATCCACCATAGCCCTGAGCCTCCCCTCCGTTCACCCTGAGCTTGTCGAAGGGCCAGGTAATATGATTAAAATCAGGCAATTAAAGCTTAGCGAATCCTTTGCCAATTGAGCACCACCTTCCCGTCACCGCACCCATCCCCCATTAAGCCTCCATGACCAACAGGATGAGGGAGCCGCGCCCTGCTGCCGGCAAGGGGTATGTTTCGTTTGGCGGCCCTGGATCCGGCTATGTGGCTGGATTAGACTGCCCCCCCTGTCGTTCTTGTGGAGCGTATCGTGCTGGCCGGAATCCTCTATGCGTTACTGGCAGGTTTGATGTGGGGCGTGGTCTTTGCCGTCCCCCTGCTGTTGCCGGAGTATCCGGCTACCTTGCAATCTGTGGGGCGTTATCTGGCCTTTGGCCTTATCGCCCTGCCTATCGCCTGGCTGGATCGGGCCAATCTGCGCGAGTTGAGCCGTCAAGACTGGGTCAAGGCACTGCAACTGGCTGCTGTCGGCAACCTGCTCTACTACCTCTGTCTGGCCGGCGCCATCCAGCGGGTCGGCGCCCCTGTCACCACCATGTTTATCGGTGCCTTGCCTGTGGTGATCGCCATCTGTGCCAATGTCCGCAACCAGCAGCGGGATGGCCGCTATGCCTGGCGCGAGTTGGCACCGGCCCTGCTGCTGATCATGCTCGGCATTGGCTGCGTCAATCTGGCAGAGATGGGGAACCCGGCGCAGAGCGCCTTTGCCATCAGCCCGCTACGTTATCTGAGCGGGATCCTGCTCTGTCTGCTGGCGCTAGCCTGCTGGACCTGGTATCCGCTGCACAATGCTGACTGGTTGCGGGAGCACAGCCACCGCAGCCCCCGCACCTGGGCCACGGCACAGGGCGTGGCGACCCTGCCCCTTGCCCTGCTGGGCTATCTGTTGGTGTGGGGCTTTGCTGCGAGCCAGCCGGGGGATTACCCCATGCCATTTGGCCCTCGCCCCGGCCTCTTTGTCGCGCTGATGCTGGTCATGGCCCTGCTGGCTTCCTGGTGTGGCACCCTCTGCTGGAACGAGGCGAGCCAGCGTCTGCCCACCACTCTGGCCGGTCAGCTTATTATCTTCGAGACCCTGGCCGCCCTGGCCTACGCCTATCTGCTGCGTCACAGCATGCCACCGCCGCTGACCCTGCTGGGGGTGCTGCTACTGATCACAGGTGTGCTGCAGGGGGTGCGCCTAAAACCCAAGCGGGTTGCCGAAGGTTGAACCGGAACGAAGAGGGACAGCCATCTTAAATACACAGAGAAAGGGAAGGGGACACTCATCTCTGAGTTAGGTGGGTGTCCCGTTGCGGTTTAGTCACCCCATCATGGGCCGTTAGGCCTGTATCAGCCCTCGAGCAAGAAACACCTCTTTGGCGACAAACATACCGTTCAGTGCGGCAGGGAAACCGGCGTAAACAGCCATTTGCAAAATCACTTCAATGATCTCATCTGGCTTGCAGCCAACATTGAGTGCGCCATTGATATGAACATTAAGTTGTGGTGCGCAATGGCCGAGGGCCGTTAACGCCGCGACTGTGGCAATTTCTCTGGATTTCACATCAAGCTGCGGGCGTTGATATATATCGCCGAATGGGAATTCTATGGTGTATTTGGCAAGATCAGGGCAAATCGCCTGCAGGCTATCAATGACCTTCTGACCCGCCTCGCCATCAATTTCTGCTAATTTCACCAGCCCGTTTTCATATCTGCTTGTCATAACTGTCGCCTCTTAGTGAATGAACAGAGAAAGGCTACAAGTTAGAGTAAGCTCTAAGTCAAGGGGTTATGTGCAGTGTAATACTCAATTTTCACATCAAGCAGGCGCAGATGTTCAAGCTCATTTTCAATGCGCGCCTGCAGTGCATCACGGTGTCTTTGCAACAAGATGCGACGTTGTTCAACGGTTGCTTCGCCTTCGGCACGTAAACGAGCGTATCTAAGAATTTGCTCAAGTGGCATCCCCGTCTCTTTCAGGCGATTGATAAAGGTGACCCAATCAATATCAGCCTGAGAGTAGGAGCGATGGCCGCTGCGATTGCGTGAGATATTGGTCAGTAAGCCGAGTTTTTCGTAATAACGCAGGGTGTGCGGCGAGAGGGATGTCAGCTCTGAGAACTTGGCGATATTCATGAATATCTCCTAACGAGGTAGCAATGGATCATCGGGAATAGATCCCGACACGCTCATGCTTTAAGCAAGGCTGGGCGACTGAATTGGATACTCTACCCCTTCCCGAGCCGCTGGATCCAGGTTTGGAATGACGTAGCTAGGCTACCAGCTGCCTTCGCCAGGGGACATGGCTGGTCTGTGAATGGTGCTTGGGGGGGAATCGGGTGGCGGGACAAGCTTTAAGCCGACCGTAGGCCTCAGGGACGAGGCCTTCGAGCGCCAGGGAGGGATCTTGCGTGTCGGCGTAAGCTGGTTCCGCTACCGCACAGGCCGCTATAGGTAATGGGAAGCGTGTGCCCTGGCGGCGGATGAATGGTGAATTCTTAATTGACTGATTTTAAACATATTACCAGACCCTTCGACAAGCTCAGGGCGAACGGGGAATTAGCTCAGGGAGGCGAAGAATAGGCTCAGGGCGAACGGGGAATTGGTTCAGGGCAAGCTTGTTCCGTCAGCGCACAGCCGGCATAGGTAACGAGACCGCGCAGGCCGCCATAGGTAAATAGCAGACTTGGCACGCATCAAAAAGCAGAGAGCCCCCGGGTGGGGGCTCTCTGCTGGTTTGCACTTGGCTGCGGTTGCGCTTATTTGCGTTTGGCGTTGGCAAAGGCGGCGGCGAAGGCGTTGTTGCCGACCGGCTCCTGGCGGGGGGCGCGGTTGCTGCGTTCCTGACGGCTGCTGGCCGGGGCGGCGCTCTTGTCAGCTTTAGGGGCTTGATCGTTCAGGCGCATGGTCAAGGCGATGCGCTTGCGGGGGACATCCACCTCCAGCACTTTCACCTTGACGATATCGCCGGCCTTGACCACTTCGCGAGGGTCCTTGATGAAGCGGTCGGTAAGGGCCGAGATATGGACCAGTCCATCCTGGTGTACACCGATATCCACGAAGGCACCGAAGTTGGTGACGTTGGTGATGACCCCCTCCAGTATCATCTCGGGTTGCAGATCCTTGATGCTCTCCACGCCATCGCGGAAGGTGGCGGTCTTGAACTCGGGGCGCGGGTCCCGGCCCGGCTTGTCCAGCTCACCTATGATGTCGGTGACGGTCGGGATGCCGAAGCGCTCGTCGGTGAAGTCGGCAGCCTTGAGCCCCTTGAGCAGTGTGCTGTTGCCCAGCAGTTCACGCACCGGTTTGCCACTCTTGGCCAGGATGCGCTCCACGACCGGGTAGGCTTCCGGGTGCACGGAGGAGGCGTCCAGCGGGTTGTCGCCGTTGGCGATGCGCAAGAAGCCCGCGCACTGCTCGAAGGCTTTGGGGCCGAGGCGGCTCACCTTGAGTAGCTGCTGGCGATTGGCGAAGGCGCCGTTCTCGTCCCGGTGGGCTACTATGTTCTGGGCCAGCGTCTTGCTGAGGCCCGAGACCCGGGTCAGCAGGGGAACCGAGGCGGTATTCACATCCACGCCCACGGCGTTTACGCAATCCTCCACCACGGCATCGAGGTTACGCGCCAGTTGGCTTTGGCTGACATCGTGCTGATACTGGCCCACCCCTATGCTCTTGGGGTCTATCTTCACCAGCTCGGCCAGCGGATCCTGCAGGCGACGGGCGATGGAGACGGCGCCGCGCAGCGAGACATCCAGGTTGGGGAACTCGAGGGCGGCGAGCTCAGAGGCTGAGTAGACGGAGGCGCCGGCTTCGCTCACCACCACCTTCTGGGCCTGGCACTCGGGGTAGCGTTTCAACATCTCACCGACCAGGCGTTCGGTCTCGCGGGAGGCGGTGCCGTTGCCTATGCTGATGAGCCCGACATGGTGGCGCATACAGAGGGCGTGAATGGTCGCAATGGCCTGCTCCACCTGCATTCTCGGCTCGAAGGGGTAGACGGTATCGGTGGCGACCAGCTTGCCGGTGGC
>JBOFBS010000075.1:0-4209 GCA_051645725.1 Aeromonadaceae bacterium
AATTATTGCCGAGCCAAAAAACTTTCTCGCTCGGCAGTTATTTCAAGCCTGCTGAACGCATTAGTGCCGAGACTGAAATGTATCAACGAACATTACAATGCTGCAAACAACCTTGAGCATGAATTAACGAATGTGCTGGGGCAGCAAGACTGCTTGCTGCCAAAACAACAATTTTCAATCAGCGCAGAAGAACATTTCCATCAGCTATGGATGATGAAAATTCGACACCCCAGAAATATTATCGACTACCGGCTCCATGAACATCAGAAAGCCAAAGCCAGTATGGAGCAAGATGAAATAACCTATATCAAGGAAATGCTTGAAAACATTGTCAGCAAAATGAACGTTGAAAAAGCCATTTTTATCTATACCGACAGACGAGTGTCTCACAAATTTCAGAAAGCTGGAGGGCTATCAAACACGCTGCTTATCAATCAATCGGAATATGATGGTTATTTCTTTGATTTTGCAAACTCGACGCCATTGCCCATGCTTGATGTCATCGCACATGGGCTCACAGAAGCACTAAAGAAGCATCAGGTAACAATATCTGCCCCTTGTGTTTGCTGGATACCGATCTACTACGTTGATGACATGGTGATTATGACGCCCGTAATAAAGGCGACCGACGTAAAAAAACAAAAACTGACGATGGATAAAGCCATCATCATCAATCTCTTCGGGCTGGAAGTCATAACGTGAGGGGATAGGCACAGAAATGGCGTTGTTCAATTTATAGGCGAAAAGGAGGGTTAATGACACTATTTGTAAGCAGAATTGACACATTGCATAACCCGTTGGCCTCTGCTTTATCGGTAGCACAACCCTGTTCCATTCACTCTTGAGAGGTATGTTAGACCGATGAGCGAGGGACATCAATGTAAACCCGGAAGGCCCAAGGGCAGTCACTTTGCTAATGCTATCCAACAATGTCGGCTCTTAGGCATGACACAAGCGAATACAGCAATCGCACTGAACATCAGTATTTCGACGGTTAAACGATATTGGTCTAGATGCGTGATTGAGATATTCAACCACTAATTAATGAGTGATATTTCACTATCAATCCTGTGTCATACCTGGCTTTGAGGGGAACAAGTCTGTTGGATAGTTATTATATACGTATTGTATCAATAACCCTACATGACATTACATCAACCATAATGAGGGAATTATATCACACCATGACCTCAGTCATGGGTAGCGGCACATTATAGACTACAGATACCGCAAACAGATAAACCATCTTCTATTTACACAGACAACCCATGGTCTGCTAGCTAGCACGCCCCTAGGCGTAGGGTATCAGCCATGAAAAACTACCAGACAACATAAACACGGTGATAGCCGATTATTAATCTGCGAGACCAGGATAACGTCAGTCCCTCTTAGGGGAGCTATCGGATTAAGAATATATTCATGAAGGAGGACATATCACTCTATAACGCTCACCCCCTGTAGGGGAACATTAGAAACATAACGACACCCGCAGCATCTATTCCCCTCAAGGGGAACGTACACGCTCGCACCTGAAACATGAATCCATATAGGAATTAACAACATGAAGTACTATCAAACCATCTTTGGCCCCCATATCCTCGACTACTACACCCGCATTATTGACCTTATCCGCGCAGCTCTCGTAACGCATCCGAGAACCTTAGTGCTGCGGGTTGATTTACATGACCCAGCCATTATAAACCATGGAGATATGATGACGCGCCTTCACAATAACCAAGGGTGTGTCATGAATAGCTTCATTAACTCTCTAAATTCCAAAATAGCATCCCACCAACGACGACGAGCCAAAGCAGGTAAACGGGTTTATCCCAACACTCTCCGTTATGCCTGGGTGCGTGAATTCAGCCAAACAGGGAAGCGTCACTTTCACATCCTCTTGCTGCTAAACAAAGATGCCTTCTTCCATCTCGGAGATTACAACATTGAAAACAGCACCCTCAGAACCATGATAACAACAGCGTGGTGCAGCGCATTAAGCCTGTCTCCTGAAGAGGGGCATTACTTAGTCCACTACCCCACCAACGGGAAATACGCCCTCCTTAAGCAGGCCGTAGATCGAGGCATTTATCCGGCTGGTTTCATGAACCGAGTCCATTACATGACCAAAGCCAAAAGCAAATCCTTTAATGATGGGTATCGTAGCTTCGGATGCAGTCGTATTTAATCACCACATCGATTACACGCAATTACAGATATATTTTACTGTAGTGAACCTACCCAAGGGACTGCACAGAGCAGTCCCTTTTACTATTTATCTCACCGCGATGTCTTCCATGAAAACATGGACCGCTCTCAGGGAGATCGGTGATTTAACCTTTGGCTAAGCGATTAACCAACCGCTCGACTGTGTCCAGTAACAAAGCCCGATCAGCATCATCGAGCCGGGCCAATTGCTTACTCAGCACAATGCCCTGTTCAGTGGGCCTGTTGCTGGTCTCACGCAGAAAGTCCGCCAGCTCACAACCAAACAGCTGAGCAAGCTCCGCTAGCCGCACTACAGTCGGCACCACAATGCCCCGCTCCATCCGCGAGACCGCTTCCATCCCGATATTGAGGTGCTCAGCCACCTGCTCCTGGGTAAACCCTGCCCGGTTGCGCTGACGCCCAATCGCCTTACCTACGCTCTTGGCTAACTGTCCAACGTTGATATCTGTCATAAGTCCTCCCACCAACCCTTATGGTTGAGGGTGGACCCGTTGACATGAAGAACCTCAAAAGGCGAACATCAACCCCATGAGTTGTTATTAGGCATTTTTTGCCTACCTGCTCGACATAGTGTTACCCCTTCCCACGATTAACTAAGAAAGAGGCGTTCTCATGAAACAGCTCGTTCCATTGCTCACCCTAGCTCTCACTGTCCCGAGCGCTATGGCCAGAAACCCCAAGGGCATATGGTCCTATCAAGACAGTGATGGCGTCACGCTGGCTCAGGCATGCAACAGCAAAAGCACCTGTGAGCCTATCTACAAAAACAGCCACTACCTTGCCCTCGTCAACAACCGCTCCCAAACGGGCTGTGCCACTGGCGATCTGTTGGTTGCCGAACACGCCAGTCGCAGCTTTAAGAAACTGGATACCGGCACTTGCAGCGCCTCGGCCAGTATCGAGGTCAATACCTACAATCGACTGAACAACGTCGATGTCATGATCGGTGACCGACTCATCAAGCGTTATCCACTGGATGCCTGGATGTGGGGAGAAATACGCAAAGCGGGTAAGGGGGCATCCTGGAGCAAGGCTGAAGAGAACGCCAAGAAGCCCCAAATGCTGGAGGCACCGAAAAACCCCCCTGCACAGTGGATGGCCGAAGAGGGGCGTTATGGCCCCCGCTATACCCTGGTACAGGGGCGGGACTACTCCCGATCCGTACTGGAGATCAAATGCGCCTACCAGATGCCGGGGGCAACCTGGCCACTGCACTCCGAGCTCAGATACACCAGAGCCTACGATGCCTCAAGCACCGTCGAGGAGATCGAGGTCGATGGTAAGCGCCTGTCCGGTAAAGCCAAAAGCCAAGCTGAGTGGACTCAGCTCGTCAACGCTATCCTCTCCGCCTCAACCCTGAGTATCTACAGTGGGCAGGATCAAAAAGCCACATGGACCGTCAAGCCCACAAAGTTGACCTCCACTTGCGACTATTACAACGGGTGAGTCATGAATATCGTTCCAACCAAATTCTCGATAGCTGCCCTGATGGCTTGTGGACTGCTCTGGGCAAACGTCAGCCATGCAGAAGATCAGCGCTATCTCGCTATCCAGCACACTGACACCATCTACGCCAACCAGGGCGTCTGCGCCTACCACTTCTCCCTCGATAGCGGTGGGGCCGATGAGTTTGGTCGGCTGTACATCACGCTGCAATTCAATGACAAGAAGGGCAAAGCGCTGGCCGAATCAACTCTGGAGGTTGAATCGTTCGGCGGGAGCTCCACCACTCGCTATGGCGGTGGCTTTACGGAGGTTGACTGCGGACAGGTAGAGCAGGCCAAGTCCATCGCCATCATTCAGGCGACCGAGGTGCTCGCTCACAACGAAGTCACCCGACTGCCAGTTTCCACCTTCACCCCTGAGTTTCATCAACCACTGAAGATCACCGTGGGCGGCAAGTAGCCCACTTAAGAAAAACAAAGCCAAAGGGTGTCACCGTAATGGTGACGCCCTTTTTCATTTCCAACCCTTGATGAGGAG
>JBOFBS010000076.1:0-32219 GCA_051645725.1 Aeromonadaceae bacterium
AAAATTGATCCGGGCCCTCACACGTTTGGCCGCACAGGCATCGGCCGGTTGCAGCAAGAGGGCAAACTCATCCCCGCCCAGACGAAAGGCGATATCGGTACGGCGAATGCAGCGGGATAGCACATCGGCAAATGCTTTCAATACCTTATCGCCGACAGGATGCCCGTAGGTGTCGTTAACCTGTTTGAAGTGATCCAGATCCATCAGCAGCAGGGTCAGGCCATCGGCATGACGTAAATTTTGATCTACCGAGCGCTGCAGTGCTTCGTCAAAGTAGGCGCGGTTACCTATGCCAGTCAGGTGGTCCATGCGGCTGCGCTGATCCATCTGCTCCAGTTTAAGCAACATGCGCAGAGGAAGAGCCAGCAGGGGATGAAGCTGCTGCAGCATGCGCTGTTGGTGAGGAGAGAGTGGCTCGGCAAACTCATACTCCAGGCGCCCGAGATATTGCATACTGCTGTCCTGGAGTGCAAAACTCTGCTTGGTGCCTTTGCGTTCGCCATCGATCAGCTTATGCTTCTGTGTCATATAGTGATAAGCCAGGCGGCAGATCGGCAAGTGGTTGCCGGCCCAGGTGGCAAAGGTTTGCAGCAAGTCACCCAGTTTATCCTGGGCCATCAGGCACTCTAACAGCTCCAACCGTTCGCTGCTGGCGATGGGGTTGAAGGTGCTGATGCGGCTGATAGGCAGGTCACTATGACGACCGAAACCACCGACTAACTGAAGCCTTTCCATGAGTGCCTCCGGCAAAACAAAAGCAGTTACTCTTAACTAGCAATAGCCATGCCTGTTTTGTGATCAAGTTGGGTATCACATTTTGGTTATTTCATAATGCATTGATATGTATTGTTATTATTTTTTTTATGAATGATTGAGTGAGCGCAGATGACGGTTCTCTCAATCAGTTGTTGTATGTTCAGGCCAGGGGGCGCCAAGCTTCCGACGTATTGATGACTGCGGGCTAGCGCAGCCGCTCAGTGTGTCAACTCAGCCATATTCGGAGGAAACATGTTCAAGGCTCTGTTACTTAAGCAAGTTGAGGGAAAGACACGGGTTGAGCTTACCGAGCTCGACGAGTCGGAACTACCTGCCGGTGAGGTGCTGGTGGCGGTCCATTACAGTTCTCTGAACTATAAGGATGGTCTGGCCATCACGGGGAAGGGACCCATAGTGCGGCAGTGGCCCATGGTGCCAGGCATCGATCTAGTCGGTGAGGTCATATCCTCCAGTGATGTGCGCTTTGTGCCGGGTGACAAGGTCCTCAGCACAGGTTGGGGAGTAGGGGAGCAGCACTGGGGGGGGATGGCTCAACGAGCCAGACTCAAGGCGGATTGGCTCTTGCCCCTGCCTGCCGCGCTAAGTGAACAGCAGGCCATGCAGTTGGGTACCGCAGGATTGACGGCCATGCTCTGTGTCATGGCGTTGGAAGAGGCGGGCGTCAGCCCAGAGCAGGGTGAGGTGGTGGTGACCGGCGCGAGCGGTGGTGTGGGTTCTGTGGCCGTTAGTCTATTAGCACAACTCAATTACCAGGTGGTGGCGGTAACGGGGCGTAGTGAAAATAGCGACTATCTGCTGCAACTGGGGGCCTGCCGGGTGATGTCACGCGAGGCGTGGGATGGGGCGGCCAAGCCTCTTGACCGTCAACTGTGGGCGGGTGCCATAGATACGGTTGGTAGCCAGTTGCTTGCCAAGGTTATCTCGCAGGTGAAGTATCAGGGGGCCGTGGCGAGCTGTGGTTTGGCTGCAGGCAGCGATCTCCCCATTACTGTCATGCCGTTTATAGTGCGTAACGTGCGCTTGCAGGGTGTGGACTCTGTGCTGTGTCCGCTGGCTCGTCGCCAGGAGGCATGGCAAAGGTTGGCCGAGTTACTCCCGACCAGCTTTTATCGTGAGGCCTGCCGTGAAGTTGGTCTGAGTGAGTTGCCCGCGCTGGCGGAAGCCATTACTCAGGGACAGGTTACAGGGCGGATCCTGGTTCGTTGCGATTAGTGAGCGCTCCTGGTTTAACTCCCCCTGGTGTCGAGGCACCAGGGGGAGATGACCTAATACGTTAGGCTAGATGTGCTTGTCGTCAGTGATGCGCCAGTAGTTTGATGTTTTGTTTTTCTGCTTCGAGATCAGCATAGATCTTCAGCCCAACAGCCTTGGGATTTTCTTTCATCTTTCATTCAATTTTCAGCCAATGAAGATGGTAAATTGCTTTAGAAATAACGGCCCTGCATCAGCTTGGGATATTGTGGCGGCAGTCGGTAGAATGGCTGAGGTGTTAGCACTACAATGACCCCGGATGAACCCACCAGAGTGTAGTAAGAGATTTTTCTCGCCCAGCGAGCCTGTGACTACCTCCTGCGTAGTTCATAAGTGTGCTACCTCCTCTGAGTGGTTACTTGCTCATAAGTAGTAGGTCGGATGTCGTATTTCGCTGCCAAGTCGTAGGTATCAGATGCGCTAACGATGAATGGTGCCTTGTGGCGGAAACCGGATATAGGATGAGTATGAACGAAGATATTTATTACCGGGCGTTGCCAATCCGCACATTGCATTCCAGCAAATCTAGCCGATTCCTCATGCTGCTGTGGGTCAGCTCCATGGTGTTATGTGTGGCGCTGGGTTTGGTGTCGGTCTTCAATGCCTGGTCGCTTGTGCCGATCGAGTTAGGTGAGTGGCGTTTCTCTTTGCTCATCTATCCACCTCTGACCTTCTGTGCCCTTTGGATGATGTGGTTCGGCTTCTGGTGGGGGGCGATTCCGGCCTATATTGCCACGCTGACCTTTGCGCTTTACTCCAACATGCCCTATGAGTTGGCCTGGATCTATGCCTGTGCCGAGCCGATTGCTCTGGCTGTCATCGCGATTGCCTACCGTACCCTGCCCATCTCCTTGTCACTGCGTAATCTGGACTCCATCCTCTTATTTGTTGTGCTCAGTTTTATCGGCCATACCTTCGGCTCTATCGGAGCCTTGATCTGGTGTTACAGCATGGGGGATCTGAGCACGGCCTTCAGTACTTGGCAGAGCTGGTGGTTGGGCGGGTTTATCCAGAGCATTCTCACCCTGCCGCCCTTCCTTTTCATTCTGACACCCAGCATTACCCGGTTACGGGAGCGCCACTTCACTACCGTGCGCCCCACGTTACAGAAACGTCATGTATTGCTTGCCGTATCCACGCTAGTGCTGGGCATTCTGCTCTTCCTGTTGCTCTCCTATACGCTGTCACAACTGGGTCTTGAGCCTAGACTGGGTCTTTTGCCGACCGAGATCATGTGGCCTCAGGCGCTGCAGACCATGAATGACGCCACCATGTCTGTGTATGCTGTGGTGGGCTGTCTGGTCATCATGCTGACCTTTGTCGGCTACCGTTTCTTCAAGCAGTGGGCGATTGCGCTGGAGGCGGCTGTCGAGACCACCCGTCAGGCCAACGAGGCCAAGTCAGATTTCCTGGCGCGCATGAGTCATGAGATCCGGACTCCCCTGAATGCTATTTTGGGCTTGGGTCAGCTGCTGCAGAAAACCACGCTAAATCGTAATCAGAAGGACTACCTGCAAAAGATCTTCTACTCGGCAGAGCTGTTGTTGGCCGTGGTCAATGACCTGCTGGACTTCTCCCGTATCGAGGCGGGCAAGCTGGAGCTGGAGAAGACAGACTTCAAGCTTGATGAGGTGTTGGAGAAGGTTGCCAGCATATTGATAGGTCGTGCAGAAGAGAAGAAGCTGGAGTTGATCTTCGATATCGCTCCCGATCTGCCCATGCTGATAGTGGGCGATCCCTTGCGTCTTGAGCAGGTGCTTATCAACCTCATCAACAATGCCATCAAGTTTACCGAGACCGGACATGTGCTGTTGCGGGTACAAAGGGTGCGCCAGGAGGGGGCCGAGGTTGAATTGCGCTTCGATGTGCAAGATAGCGGGATCGGCATGACGGATAGTCAGCAGGCCAAGTTGTTCCAGGCGTTCAGCCAAGCCGATGAGTCTATGGCACGCCGTTATGGCGGCAGTGGGCTGGGCCTGGCTATCAGCCAGCATCTGGTGACCCAGATGGGAGGGGAAATCCAGGTGAAGAGTGAAGCCGGACAGGGTAGCTTGTTTGGTTTCCAATTGGTCTTCCCTCTGCGGTTTAGCATGCCAACGCGGCGCTCCTTCCAGAAAGAGGCTGTGGCGCTGCGCGGCAAGCGTGTGCTGGTGTTGCATGACGAGCCTCTGGCGCGGCGCGTGATCTCCGAGATGTTGCAGGCATTGGGGGTGACGACGGCGACGCTCCCCGATCAGAGTGACATGCTGGCCTGGCTGGCTACCCAGCAGCGCTCCTATGAGCCAATCGACATGTTGTTGCTGGACCATCAAGTGGCGGGTCGTAGTGCCGTAGAGTGGCTGCGAGAGCTGCGTCTCTCCGTTGAATACTCCACGCTGCCTGTGGTGGTGCTCAGTTCGGTAAGCAGCCGCGATAGCCAGCAGCAGGAGGCGGTGCGGCTCGGTTTAAATGGGTTACTGCTCAAGCCGCTCTCCTATGATGCGCTGTTAAAAACGCTGCAGGGAGTATTTAGCGGGCAGAAATTGCGTCTGGAGCGGGAGGGGGAAACCGAAGAGAATCCTCAGCATAAGAGTGCCTGGTCCCGCTTTTCTGTGCTCCTGGTGGAAGATAATGTCATCAATCGACAGATTGCACTGGAGAGTCTGGAGGGGAGTGGGCTAAAGGTTGAGGTGGCGGAGAATGGATTACAAGCCATTGAAAAGGCTACGCACCAGCCCTTCTCATTGATCCTGATGGATATCCAGATGCCGGAGATGGATGGTATCACGGCTACTCGCCTGCTGCGTGAGCAGGGAATACGGGTGCCCATCATCGCCATGACGGCTCATGCCTTGGCCAGTGAACGGCAGCGTTGCCAGCAGGCCGGGATGAATGACCATCTGACCAAACCCTTTACTCCTGAGGAGATGGTCACAGTGCTACGGCGCTGGTTGCCCGGAAATGCATCGGCAACTGCCCTGCCGCAACAGGATCTGATGCCAAACATTCAACCCTCGGAGATACTCGATCCCTGGACGGGCTTGCGTCGGGTGGGTAATCGCCATCAGCTCTACCGCTCGATTTTGCAACGTTTCTACCATGAGTATCGTGAAGGGGCTGAACAGCTGGTCCGGCTGCTGACCTCAGGTGAGATGGAGGAGCTGGAGCGCATGGCCCACAGCCTCAAATCTGTGGCCGGTTATATAGGGGCCGATATTCTCTCTGCTCAGGCGGAACAGCTGGAGCGGCTGCTCAAGAGCAAGCAGGGGTCACCCGAGGAGCTGCTCTCGGCTCAGCGTCGGGTGAGTGAGGCCCTGACTCAGGTGCTGTCGCGTCTCAAGGACATGCCGATGACCAGCGAGAGTAAGGAGCTGGTGCGTGAGCGGCGTGAGGAGCAGAGCAAACCCTGCATCATGATAGTCGATGATGGTGCCATTCACCGTCAGGTGCTCTCGGCACTGCTCAGCGACGAGTTTGATGTCGTGGAGATAAATGATGCCAGTCGAGCCCTGGTGATGGCGGTCAACCGCCAACCGGATCTGATCCTGCTCGACATGGTGCTCAAAGGAACAAGTGGTGAGGCGGTGCTGCGCTCGCTGAAGGAGCATGGGCTGACTCGCAACATAGCCGTGATGATTATCAGTGCACGAGATGCGCTGCAGGATGAAGAGCAGGGGTTGGCCTGGGGGGCCTGTGATTACATCATCAAGCCCTTCCATCCCGGTATAGTCCGTGCCCGCGTACGCAATGCGCTGAAGATGGTACAACAGCGTAAGCTGCTGGAGCAGCTGGCTCATCTGGATGGTCTCACCAGCTTGCCTAACCGCCGCAAGCTGGAGATGACACTGCAAGAGGAGTGGGAGCGTGCCATGACCCTGCGCCAGCCGCTCTCCATGTTGATCCTGGATGTGGACTTCTTTAAACGCTTTAACGACACCTATGGGCATGCCAGTGGTGATGAGGTGTTGCGTGCCGTCGGTCGCACCATGCAGACGCTGCTGCGCCCCTCTGATCTGGCCGCTCGTCTGGGGGGAGAGGAGTTTGTGCTGCTGCTTCCCGAGACCGACCAGGAGGGCGCCAAGGCGGTGGCCGAGCGGTTGCGTCGCAGCATAGAGCAGATCTCTTTGCCTCAGTTGGGCCGCGTTACCGCCAGTCAGGGCGGCGTCACTGTGATACCGGAAGAGGGGATGGACATGAATGCCGCCCTGGAGGAGGCGGATCGCATGCTCTATCAGGCCAAGGAGGGGGGACGTAACCGGGTCGAGTGGCAAGAGATACAGTTACAACACTTGGTAGCCAAGGTGGAAAGTTAACCTATCGCGATTTTGTCACCCAAAAATTTGGGCTGTTTATCCAGCACGTAGACATCAAGCAGACAGAGCACGCGAGCCATCAGCTCCCGTGCTCTGGTTTTTAGGCCGCTGTAAGCGTCCACATCTTTGGCGTTATACCCTATAGCCTTGATGCCAAAGTGACGAGCCAGGTAGAGGGCGCGCTCGTTGTGAAAGCCCTGGGAGACAATGGTGAAGCTCTCCTGGCCGAAGACGGCATTGGCTCGCACTATGGAGTCCAGGGTGCGAAAGCCCGCATAGTCACTGTAGATGCGCTCCAGTGGGATGCCGGCCTTGACCAGGGCTCGGCGCATCTCCCGCGGCTCGTTATAGCTGCGGGTGGCGTTGTCACCGGACACCAGAAAGTAGCTCACCTTCCCTTTTTGGTAGAGCTCCACGGCGGCCGCGATGCGATTGGAAAAAAACTCATTATACCGGCCATCGCTCAGGTAGTTAGAGGTGCCCAAAATGACGGCCACCTTGTTATAGGGAATGAGTGAGGCGTCATTGTAGGTATATTCGGCGGCGCGGCTGACCACCTGATCGGCGATGATCACTATCAGGGTGGCGACTCCAAGCAGGCTGCAGAGGCTCCAGAGTAACCAGCGTAGAGCGGTAGAGAGGCATTCTGGCTTGGGTAAACGCATCACCTTCAAGGGCACCTTGTTATTGTGGGTAGAAACAGGAAGCGGCTCTACACTCTGGGGCAGAGGCTATCCCTGAAGGTTACTATCAGCCACCTGGCAGGTAAATGTGGTTGCGATTATTTTCGTTGCTGCGACTGACTTCGAAAGTCTGTGCGGCGAGAGAGAGGGCACCCAAGCCGGGGTGCCCTCAGAGGTGGCGTGTTATTTTACTTCCTTACCCTGAGCCTGTAAGTCGGCGTGGTAGGAGGAGCGCACGAAGGGGCCACAGGCGGCGTGGGTGAAGCCAAGATCCAGGGCAATCTGCTTGAGTTCATCAAATTCATGAGGGGGCACATAGCGTTTCACCGGCAGGTGATGACGGCTAGGCTGGAGATATTGGCCCAGGGTTAACATGGTGACGCCATGAGCCCGCAGATCCTTGAGTACCTCTATGATCTCCTCCTTGGTTTCCCCCAGCCCCATCATCAGGCCAGACTTGGTCGGCATGCCTGGGTGTTGCTCGCCCATGCGGCGTAGCAGCTCCAGGGACCACTTGTAGTCGGCACCGGGGCGAACGGTACGGTAGAGGCGGGGGGCTGTCTCCAGATTGTGGTTGAAGACATCCGGTGGATTGAGCTTCAGGATCTCAAGCGCCATCTCCATGCGACCACGAAAGTCTGGTGTCAGCGTCTCGATACGGGTTGACGGTGAGGCTTGACGAATGGCGGCGATCGAGTCGGCGAAGTGCTGGGCACCGCCATCCCGCAGATCGTCTCTATCCACAGAGGTGATGACCACATACTTGAGAGCCATCTCGGCTATGGTGCGCGCCAGTTTACCTGGCTCTTCACTAACCGGGGCGAGCGGGCGACCGTGGGCTACGTCGCAGAAGGGGCAGCGCCGTGTGCAGATAGCGCCCAGTATCATGAAGGTTGCCGTGCCGTGGTTGAAACACTCGGCCAGGTTGGGGCAGGAGGCCTCTTCACAGACTGAGTGCAGGTTGTTCTTGCGCATTATGTTCTTCACGGCCTGGATCTTTTCACTGGTGGCAGGCAGGCGGATCCGCATCCACTCCGGTTTTTTCAGCGGGGCCTCATCGGCATCTGGCATGAACTTCACCGGGATCAGGGCCATCTTGTCGGCATCGCGCAGTTTGACACCGGGTTCTACTCGTACAGGTTTGCTCATCACTTGCCCTCGATTGATTCGATCCAGCTTGCATAACCCAGCTCTCGGGTGAGTTCAGCCAGCAGTAAGGGGATTGCCGCCTCAACCGTGGTCGGCCCCTGCAGGGCTGAACACTGGGTCATGGCCAGGCCGGCATAGCCACAGGGGTTGATATGGGTAAAGGGGGTCAGATCCATATTTACATTCAGCGCCAGACCATGAAAGGAGCAGCCGCGGCGAATACGCAGCCCCAATGACGCTATCTTGTCACCCTGAACATAGACGCCTGGAGCATCGGGTTTGGAGTTGGCCTGGATGTGGCAATGTTCCAGCATGGTGATCACGGCCCGTTCCAGGTGGGTGACCAGCTCCCGCACACCAAGCCCCTTGCGACGAATGTCGATCAGCAGATAGGCGATGAGCTGTCCGGGGCCATGATAGGTGATCTGGCCACCTCGGTCGGATTGCACGACTGGAATTGCGCTCTGGTGCAGCAGGTGCTCAGCCTTACCGGCCTGGCCCTGGGTGTAGACTGGCTCATGCTCCAGCAACCAGATCTCATCAGGGGTGTCACCATCGCGCTCATCGGTAAACCTCTGCATGGCTTGCCAGGTATCCAGATAGGGGCGCACACCCAGATGTCGGACGATGAGTGTAGATTGCTGCAAATTTGTTTCCCCAATGTGACAACTGGCAACACATTATACTGAGCAGGGGCGAGATTGCCAGCCGAGAGCGGGGTCACAGTACGACGCGTACCAGCTCCAGTTTACCGAGTGCCACATACATGGTTTCCAGATGTTCCTTACTCTGGGCTGTGACATTCACAGTGAGGGAGACATAGTTCCCTTTGGCGCTGGGACGCATGGTCGGGCTGTAATCACCCGGAGCGTGTTGTTGTAACACGGCTATCACCTGGTCAGCCAGATCCGGGTGGGCAACACCCAGTACTTTGAAGGGGAACTGGCAGGGAAACTCCAGGAGTTCGTCAAATTTGGTGTTTAAGGACATTTACATTCTCTCCAGGATGGCGTGGGCTGGGATTTAACCCTATTTTAGCGATAGATGACAGTGGCCACCAACAAACAGGCCCTGACACTGCAGGGCCTGTTTCATTCGTTACCACATGATGGCTTTAGCCAATCAGGCGTTGAAACAGCAGAATGAGGTAATCCCACAGGCGGCTGAAGAGGCTGCCTTCATTGACCTCTTCCAGTGCCACCAGAGGATAGTGGGCCACATCTTTTCCATCAAGCTTGAGGAATATGGTACCCACCTCTTCCCCCTTCTTCAGCGGGGCATCGAGTTCACCTTTCAATTGAATATCAGTTTTTAGCTTACCACTGCTGTTGCGTGGAATAACCAGGCTGATATCCCGATCGGTACCCAGTTTGATCTCGCTCTTGTCACCCATCCACACTCTTTGGGTGGCCAGTTCGGCTCCCTGCTTGTAGGGCGTGACGTTTTGATAGAAGCGGAAACCGTAGGTCAGCAGCTTCTTGCTCTCTTCGGCTCGTTGCGCCTCACTGCCAGAGCCAATGACTACAGAGATGAGACGCATGTTGTCAGGTCCGGTAGCTGAGGCCACCAGATTGTAGCCCACTTCACTGACGTGGCCTGTCTTGATGCCATCTACGGCCAGGGTCTTATCCCACAGCAGGCGGTTGCGGTTGTGCTGCACTATGCCGTTGAAGGTGAAATCCTTCTGCGCATAGATGGCGTACTCGGTTGGCAGGTCTCGGATCAGCGCCTGCCCCAGCAGTGCCATGTCATAGGCGCTGGAGTAGTGATCCGGGTTATAGAGACCGTGGGAGTTTACGAAGTGGCTCTCATTCATGCCCAGGCGCTTGGCCCACTGGTTCATCAGGCTGGCAAAGGAGTCTTCTGAACCTGCAATATGCTCGGCCATGGCGATACAGGCGTCATTCCCGGACTGGATTATGATGCCCTTGTTCAGGTTGTCGACACTGACCTGTTTACCCACTTCGATAAACATCTTGGAGGAGTCGGAGTAGTTCTTGGCCCAGGCATTCTGGCTGATGGTGACCATATCCTCGGGCTTGATGCGACCATTTTTCAGCTCCTGACCGATGACATAGGAGGTCATCATCTTGGTCAAGCTGGCGGGCGGCAGACGCTCATGCTCGTTGCTGCCGATCAGGACTTGCCCGGTATGATAATCCATCAACAGGTGTGCCTTGGCGGCGATCTGTGGTGGGCTGGGCAGGGCGACAGGCGCGGGAGCTGCGACCGGCTTGGGATCCGGCTTGGGTTGAGCATCTGGGGTGGGTGTCGGTGCGGCTAAGACGGCCGTGGACAAAGCGACGGCGCTGGAAAGAAGAAGAGTTTTCGCCAGTTTCAAAATCTTTATCCTTTTCAGAGGTGATTGCCTGATACCAATCAGGCCATTCTGCGAGGGTTGCCACTATAGCAAACTTCGCAGCATGAGGGGAGCCAACAATTCGGGCTCTTGCGACCTGTGGCAGAGCTGTGTCTAGTAGACAAAATATGCCTGATCCAGTCCGGCGTTCTTGATGGTTGCCAGCATCTGATCGGCACGCTGGGGGGGCATGGGGCCTATGTGCAGTCGATACATCTGATGGTGATTGACTATGGTGATGGCTGTCCCGAATTGCTGACTCAGCTTGGTGGCCGCCTTGCGAGCCTGTTCTGCCGAGTCGGTGGCCAGCAGTTGTATGGTCTTGGCTTCGTTACGGGCAATGATTTCATCGGCATTGGCAGGACGCGGTGGGTTGACCAAATCGATCCGTACCTTGGCGACCCCCTGGCCGACTATACCCAGGCGCTGGGCGGCACCGTAGGAGAGATCGAGGATACGGTCATCGTGAAAGGGGCCGCGATCATTGACGCGCACCACCAGGCTGCGACCATTCAGCTTGTTGGTGACCCGGATGTAGCAGGGGATCGGCAGGTGTTTATGGGCGGCGGAGATATTGTACTGGTCATACATCTCACCATTGGCTGTGTACTGGCCATGAAAGCCAGGCCCATACCAGGAGGCGGTGCCCTCTTCGCTATACTGCTCTATGTCACGCCACACCTTATAGGGTTGGCCGGCTATGCTGTAATCCTTGTTGCCGATGCGGCTGTAGGGCTCAAATTGTGGTATCACGCCATCCATCTGGATCAGGGCGGGATCTGGCTTGAAAGGGATCTGGTTTTTCGGAATGTAGGAGACCTCTTCTGCCTGCTCTTCGGGCAGCGGACCGGCTACGGTACGAAAGTAGAAACCCGCCTCGCTGCGGCCATCATCGGTATGCACTGTGGTGGTTGTGATTCGGGGGCGGTATTCACGTACTTCGGTGACACAGGCGGTTAAGCCTGCCAGCATGCTCATGACGAGCAGCCATCGACTGATTCCGTTCATCATTCCATTCCGTTGCAAGTGAACACCCCGGCACAGGGGGCTGGGGCGGGCGTCTCTACAAATTGTGCCGTAAGGCGGTAGGATCAAAACACGATCGTCGCTCTATTTTTGTTCAAAATGAGAAGCGCGACAGTTTTGTAATTCTTGCGTAGCGGCGTGAGAAAAGTAAATGGTCATTTTTCTCTGAGTTTCTGGGGCCTCATTCAATTGACGAAGAAGGCCTGCTGATAGCCAGAGCCACGCAGAGTGGAGAGCATCTGCTCGGCTTCCGCACGGGCTAAGGGGCCCAAGTGGAGGCGATATATCTGCTCATTGATCTTCACGACTTTCACCGGGTGGCCAAAGCGTTTGCTCAGGGCTTTGGCCGTGTTTTGAGCCTTCATCTCGGAATTGGTCGCTAGCAGTTGGATGGTTCTGGCTTCGTGCCGGGCAATGATCTCGGCGGCATTGGGTGGAGGGGGAACCTTGACCAACTCGACCCTGACGCGCGCCGTGCCGGGCTCGACCAGCCCCAGTTGCGTAGCGGCACCGTGGGAGAGATCCAGGATGCGATCGCCATGGAAAGGACCACGGTCGTTCACGCGAACCACTATGACCTTGCCATTGTCCAGATTGCTCACTTTCAAGTAGGAGGGGAGCGGCAGATTCTTGTGCGCAGCCGAGACATCCTCCTGGTTATAGAGCTCGCCGTTTGAGGTGTAGAGGCCGTGAAACCCAGGTCCATACCAGGAGGCCGTTCCCTCTTCCTGATAACTCTCTATGCCATTCCAGACCTTATAGGGCTGTCCAAACACCACATAATCTTTATTGCCGATCCGGCTGGGGGGTTCGAAACGGGGTGTCACGCCACCGACGCCAGTTAAATCCGGATGCGCCACACCTGTCTCGGATGTGGCGGGGGGAGTGGCTGGTGGTGGTGTGCTGCAACCAGCCAGCACCAGTAGCAGCAGTAAGCTGGGAGTAACCTTATTCTGCATGATAGGCTTGGGCAATGCTCTCGCTTAATTGGGTCACAGCCATGGCGTAGAGAGGGCTGCGGTTGTAGCGACTGATCACATAGAAGTTGTGCTCAGTCAGCCAGTACTCGGGGCCAGCGGCCTGATCCAGTTTAAGCAATTTCACCGGTCTGGTGGTGGCTATCTGTGTGCGGCTGCTCACACCCGCAGCCTGTAGTTGCCGCCAGCTCTGGTCAGGCTTCAATCCCGGGGTCAGGTGTGAGTTTGCCTGCTCTGGATTGCGCAGTGACACTGGGTGGGCTACCGGCTCGCCATAATGCCACTGGTGTTCTGCAAAGTAGTTGGCCACGCTGCCAATGGCGTCGGCCCGACTATTGAAGAGATCTATGTGCCCATCCTCATCAAAATCCACGGCGAAGTGGAGATAGCTGGTGGGCATGAATTGCCCCATCCCCATGGCTCCGGCATAAGAGCCCTTGTGTTCCGTCAAGGGCCAGCCTTGTGCCTTGGCGAGTTTGGTATATTGCGCGAACTCCTTGCTGAAGTAGGGGGCGCGAGCCGGGTAGTGGAAACCCAGGCTATATAGCGAGTCGAGCAGCGGATGCGTACCCATCTGGCTGCCATATTTGGTCTCTATGCCTATGATGGCGACTATTATCTCAGCCGGTACTTGATACTGCTGCTGGGCCTTCTCCAACCAGCTCGCGTTGGTGCGCCAGAAGCGCACGCCAGCTTGAATACGCTCCGGGGTGACAAACAGGGGGCGGTATTGATACCAGGGCTTGGCCTCCCAGGGGCGAGAGATGGCGTCAATCACAGCGGGTCTATAGGTGGCCTGTTTCATGGCCTCCGCCAGGTCGGGATAGGGGATACTCAGATCCTGACTCAGTTGCCGCAACCTCACCTCATCTTCAGGGCGGATCTCGGCGCAGAGGAGAGGGGTGCTAATGCAAAGGGCCAGTATCAGGCTAAGTAGGCGCATGGGGTCTCCAGAGTCAAGCCAGCAGGCGACGGTGGGTTTGAATGGACATCAGTATGCCGAAACCTGCGGCCAGGGTGACCATGGAGGTCCCCCCATAGCTGATGAGAGGCAAGGGGACCCCCACCACTGGCAGCAGACCGCTCACCATGCCTATGTTAACAAAGATATAGAAGAAGAAGGTGAGCGTCAGTGCGCCACCCAGCAGCCGTTCAAATGAGCCTTGTGCCTGCAGGCTGATGGACATGCAGCGGCAGATTACATAGAGGTAGAGGCACATCAAGAGGCTGAAGCCGACCAGGCCAAACTCTTCACTGAAGACGGCGAAGATAAAATCGGTATGACGTTCAGGCAGGAAGTCCAGCTGGGATTGTGTGCCATTGAGCCAGCCTTTACCAAAGAGCCCACCTGAGCCTATGGCGATCTTGGATTGGATGATGTGGTAACCCGTGCCGAGCGGATCGGTTTCTGGATTCAGGAAGGTGAGTACCCGCTGACGTTGGTAATCGTGCATCAGGAAGAACCAGAGTATGGGGAGAAAGCCGGCCAGAGCGATGGCGGCTAGCAGGATCAGGTACCAGTTAATACCCGCCAGAAAGATGACGAACATGCCGGAAACGGCCACCAATATGGCCGTTCCCAGGTCGGGTTGTTCGGCAATCTGTAGCGTTGGGAACAGCACTAGCAGCAGGGCGATGACGATATGCTTGAATTTAGGTGGTAGTGCATGTCGACTCAGATAGCCGGCTATGGTCATCGGCATGATGATCTTCAGGAATTCAGAGGGCTGAAATTTGATAAAGCCCAGATCCAGCCAGCGTTGGGCTCCTTTGCCCACATGGCCAAAGACCATGACGCAGAGCAGGAGCACAATGCACAGGGCGAAGGCGGGCGGGGCCCAACGCGCATAGAAGGCGGGAGGCAATTGTGCCATGCCAATCATCAGGGCGAAGGCCATGCTGGTACGCAGCAGTTGACGGCCTAACATGTCCACGTGCATACCCGAGGCGGAGTAGAGCACCATCAGGCTCACCAGTAACAGGGATAAGAGCCCCAGCAGCAGAGGGACATCGATATGGAGGCGCTGCCAGAGCGAGGTATTTGAGTCTTGTCTTATCATGGTGTCGTTTCCACTGCGGCGCTGGCCGCAGATTCGGGAAGCAGATAGGTATCCAGCATGGCGCGAACGACAGGCGCGGCATTGGCACTGCCGCCCCCGGCATTCTCCAGGATCAACGAGACCACAGCCGTGGGGGCCTCATAGGGGGCGAAGGCCACAAACAGGGCGTTGTCTCTGTGCTCCTCCTTGAGCCGCTTGGCATCATACTTCTGATCCTGTTTCATGCCGACCACCTGGGCTGTGCCAGATTTTCCTGCAGCCTTGTAGGGGGTATTGGCAAAGGCTTTGCGGCCCGTTCCCTCGTTGCCGTTGATCACCCGGTACATCCCCTCCATGGCCACTTTCCAGTAGGTATCATCTTTGACGACTAACGCCTGATTGGTGGGTTCCCGAAACGGCTCCTGGTGACCATCGCCTTCGCGTATGCTCTTGAGCATATGAGGCACCACATTGTGACCATGCTGGGTGAGAATGCTATGGGCCCGGGCCAGCTGGATCGGGGTGGCTGTCCAGTAGCCTTGGCCTATGCCGACAGAGATGGTGTCCCCCAGATACCAAGACTGATGACGGCGCAGCTTTTTCCACTCACGAGAGGGCATGACGCCGGTCGTCTCCTCTTTCAGATCCAGCCCAGAGTACTGGCCAAAGCCGAATGCCGTCATGTACTGGTGCATGGTATCTATGCCGGTACGGTAGGCCAGGTCGTAGAAAAAGGTGTCCGCCGAAACCTCGATGGCACGATAGACATCCAGCCAGCCGTGGCCCCACTTCTTCCAGTCACGGAACTTGTGGCTGGAGCCGGGCAGTTGGAATGCGGGGCCGCCGAAGTAGCGGCTGTAGGGGGTGATGGCCCCTTCATTGAGTCCCATGACGGCTAACAGAGGTTTCACCGTGGAAGCGGGTGCGTACCCCCCTTGGGTTACCCGATTGATCAAGGGGCGAGCCGGATCGTTGAGCAGGGCCGCATACTCCTTGGTGCGGATACCGCGCACAAAGAGGTTGGGGTCGTAACTGGGGGAGGAGGCCAGGGCCAGGACGCTGCCGCTATGAGGCTCCATCAGGACTATGCCGGCGCGTCGGCCAGCCAGAAGTTGTTGCGCCTTCTGCTGCAACCTCAGGTCCAGCGTCAGGTAGAGATCCTTGCCGGCGACGGGAGGCTGGTACTTGAGCGTCCGGATGATACGTCCACGATTATTGACCTCGACCTCTTGGTAACCGGCCTGTCCATGAAGCAGATCTTCATAATTCTTTTCAATTCCCAGCTTACCCATGTCACGGGTTGCGGCGTAGTTGGCCAGCTTACCCTGCTCATCCAGTTGCTTAAGATCCATGGTGTTAATTCGTGCCACATAGCCCAGAGCATGGGTCAGGGTGTCGCCGAAGGGGTAGAAGCGTTTCAGGTAGGCTTCAATGCTGGCGCCAGGATAGCGATGCTGATTGACCGAGAAGATGGCCACCTGCTCCTCGCTGAGTCGCTCAGCCAGGGTAATGGGGTTGAAGCGGCGATGACGCTTGACCTCCTTGAGAAATCGCTCCTTCTCTTCGGGATCCAGCTTCAGCATGGCAATCAATTCATCGAGTGTCTCAGAGAGGTTATCGACCTCTTCCGGGATGATCTCCAGGCTGAAGACAGGACGGTTTTCGGCCAGCAGTACGCCATTGCGGTCGAAGATGAGGCCGCGTGGAGGGGCAACCGGCACGACCTTGATACGGTTGTCATTGGAGCGAGTCTGATAGTCATCATGGTGGACTATCTGTACCACATAGAGGTTGGTGAACAGCAACAGGGTCAGGAGTATGACACCGGCCATGGCCACCATGGCACGGCGACGAAAGAGCGCCGCTTCGGCACTGTTATCCTTGATGGAGATGCGCTGGCTTCGCATGTCACTCTCTGTGATAGGGGTGATTGGTGGTGATACTCCAGGCCCGATAGAGACTCTCGGCGACCACAACGCGCACCAGGGGGTGAGGCAGGGTCAAGGGCGAGAGGGACCAGCTCTGTTCAGCCAGAGCTTTACACTCAGGTGCCAGCCCTTCCGGGCCGCCAATCAGCAGGGCCACATCACGGCCATCAAGCTTCCAGGCTTCCAGTTGAGAGGCCAGTTGCTCCGTGGTCCAGGGTTTTCCTGGAATATCGAGCGTGACGATGCGGGCTCCCTTGGGGATGGCCGCCAGCGTCTGCTCTCCCTCTTTTTGCAATATGCGGGCTATGTCGGCGTTCTTCCCCCGTTTGCCTGCCGGTATCTCAACCAGCTCCAGAGGGAGATCTTTGGGAAAGCGACGCTGGTACTCATTGAAACCCGTAGTAACCCAATCGGGCATCTTGGTGCCAACGGCAAAGAGCTGGATCTTCATGCTCAGGCTGCAGCCTCGGCGAAATCACCACGCCACAACTTTTCCAGCTGATAGAGATGGCGGGTTTCATCCTGCATCACATGGATGATGACATCTCCCATATCCAGCAGCACCCATTCACCCAGCTCTTTGCCCTCTATGCCCAGGGGCTGGAGGCCGGCATGACGCAGCTCTTCGGCTACATGATCGGCGATGGAGCAGACATGGCGATTGGAGTTGCCGCTGCAGATGATCATGCAGTCTGTGATGCTGGATTTGCCGCGAACATCGATCGTGACTATGTCTCGGCCTTTCAGATCGTCAATCTTGTCTGCAATAAATGCGTGGAGTAGCTGGCCTTGCAAAGAGAAACCTCCAGATGAGTATCAGATAGTCGGCATATGCGACGGGTGTGCAACAAGCCGCAGATTATAACACGCTACCGCCATAGATCTGCTCATGACGAATATATTCCGCCACCTTCTGTGGTATCCAGGCGGCGGTGGGGCTCCCTGCCTGCAGAGCCTGACGCAGTGCTGTGGCCGAAATGGCGATGGGAGGGTTGTCTAGCAGCAGGAGTCGCCCGGCCAACTGCTTATGTACCGCCAGAGGCTCATGGCAGAGGTGCTGTTGCAAAAAGTGCGCAATCTCGGGGGCAAATTCCGGTTGCCAACCGGGACGGACGCTCACCACCAGGTGCGCATAGTCGGTAAGCTCTTGCCAGCGATGCCAACTGTTTAGGCCGAGTAGCGAGTCCATCCCGATGAGAAAGCATAAGGGGGTATCGGGCAACTCCTTCCTCAGCTCGATCAGGGTATCAATGGTATAGGAGGGACGGCTGCGCCTGAGTTCCCTGTCATCGACCCGAAAGTGCGGCAGCTCGCTGGCGGCCAGTCGGGCCATCGCCAGGCGTTGTTCGCTACTGGCCACGGGCTGAGGCCTGTGCGGTGGAATATGGTTGGGCAGCAGGCGCAGCTCGGCCAGTTGCAGTTGTTGCAGCGCGTGTTGGGCTGGTTGCAGATGGCCCATATGGATGGGGTCGAAGGTGCCGCCCAGTATGCCTATGGCGGGCTTCATATCAGCAGGAACTCCAGCCCAGCCGGATTCTTGAAACCGATACATAAGCTCTGCAGCATCAGCCAGGACTCCTCCTGTTCGAAGTTGCGCACACTTCTGTCCAGCCGGGCCGTCAGGGCGATAAGCTGGCGTAGTTGAGAGCTGCCTAGGCGTTGCAGGGCACTTTGGTAAAGGGGCTGCCTGCTGGACCAGATGCGGGCCTGCTCCAGCAGGGGGCCGATGGCTTGCCCCTCGTCCATGGCCAATCTCAGGCGCAACAACTGCTCCAGCTCCCGGGCCAGAGTCCAGCAGAGCATGCCGGCTTCTACCCCTTCGCCACGCAGCTGCAGCAGCATGCGCTGGGCTCGATTGGCCTTGCCCTCCAGTAGCGTGTCGAGGAGCTGGAAGGGGGTAAAGTGATTGTGCTGGGTGACATTCTCTTGCAGGGCCTGCAAGCCTATGGGTTGCGGCAACTGCAGGAGCGCCAGCTTCTCTATGGCCTGGGCCGCCCCCAGCAGATTCCCCTCGAAGGCATGGCAGAGAAACTGGATCGCTTCGGGTTGTAGACGCACGGCGGCGCGCTGACAGCGCTCCTGCATCCAGCGGGAGAAGTGGCGTCCCTCGGGAAAATTGATGGGTAGATAGACCCCCAGTCGAGCAAGGCTGTCAAACCACTTCGCCTTGCTTTGAGCCGCAGAGAGGCGGGGACCGGAGATGAGCAGCAGCAGATCGGGATGCAGGGCGGCCTGTATGGCCTGAACCCGCTCAGCCCACTCTTTGGGGGGCTTCTCCCCCAACTCCAGCTCCAGGATTTGCCGGGAGGCAAACAGACTCAAAGCATGACAGCTCGCCAGGACCTGTTCCCAATCGGGATTATCATCTGTGGCGTAACGATAGCGTTCACTGAATCCCTGCTGCAGGGCGGTGGCGCGGATGGCATCCAGCGCCTCCTGTTTTTGCAGTGGCTCGTCGCCAAAGACCAGATAGCAGGGCTTGAGCCCTGCCTTCAGGTGTGCGGCAAGTTGTTCAGGGTAGAGCCGCATCAGTACTTCAGACGACTGAGCTGGATGAGGATAAGATCGGCCGTCTGCACCAGCATCTCATGGGTGAGCTGCTCCTGCTCGCGACTGGAGGCCAGGGCCTCCGAGTATTTATTGATGAAGCTTCGGTTGAAGCTGGCATTGAAGCTCTGGGTCTCATGTCCAGGCACGGCGAGGGAGTACTTGGTGTTGAAGAGCATGATGTACTCGACTGCCTGCGAGTGGCTATCGACCGAGGCCACCTGATTGGTGACCTGGATAGCACCAAGCGTCAGCTGTGGCACATTGCTGTCACCCTCTACCAGTTGGACGCCAACTCGCTTGAGCCTGCTGGCGACCATACGGTAGAGATCACTCTTGTCATCCCCTAGCAGCTGCACCTTCTGATATTCGGGGGGAATATTGACCGCCCCCCGCATATGCAAACCACAGCCTGTCAGACACAGGCCCAGCAGGGAGATCAGCAACCATCTTACCAGGCCTTTGTTCATCATCACCTCGTTATGCCACGACCAGATTCAGCAGTTTGCCAGGCACATAGATGGCCTTGCGCACCTCTTTACCTTCGATGAATTTAGCTACGCTGCTGTCGGCAAAGGCCTGGGCCTTGACCTGCTCTTCGGTCGCATCGGCCGGGACAGTCAACTTGCCACGTACTTTGCCATTGACCTGAACCACGACCAGCTTTTCATCTTCTACCAGGGCAGCCGGGTCGGCTACGGGCCACAGGGCATCATCAATGCTTCCTGCTCCCCCCAGCTCTTGCCACAGGGCAAAGCCAATGTGCGGGGTGATGGGGTAGAGCATCAGGATCACCTTGCTCAAGATCTCCTGAGTCAGGGCGCGATCCTGTTCGGACTCTTGCGGTGCCTTGGCCAGACGGTTCATCAGCTCCATGATGGCGGCGATGGCGGTGTTGAAGGTCTGACGGCGACCTATGTCATCGGAGACCTTGGCTATGGTCTTGTGCAGTTCACGGCGCAGCCCCTTCTGTTCGCTGTTGAGGCTGGCGACATCCAACGGGACGACCGCACCGCGGCCTGTGTGGTCGGCAACCGCCTTCCACAGGCGGCGCAGGAAGCGTTGCGCGCCTTCGACTCCAGACTCCTGCCACTCCAGCGTCATGTCGGCCGGTGAGGCGAACATCATGAAGAGGCGGACAGTGTCGGCGCCGTAACGCTCGACCATCAGCTGTGGGTCGATACCATTGTTCTTGGATTTGGACATCTTGGTCATGCCGGTGTGGATCACCTCACGCCCCTCATTGTCCACCGCCTTGATGATGCGACCCTTCTCGTCGCGCTCCACCTTCACATCGACCGGGCTGACCCAGACACGGGCGCCATGCTCTGTGTAGTAGAAGGCGTCAGCCAGCACCATGCCCTGGCAGAGCAGGCGGGTGAAGGGCTCGTCGCTCTTGACCATGCCTGCATCGCGCAGCAGCTTGTGGAAGAAGCGGGCATAGAGCAGATGCATACAGGCGTGTTCGATACCGCCTATGTATTGATCCACAGGCAACCAGTGGTTGGCACGTTCGCTATCGAGCATACCCTCCTGATAGTCCGGGCTGCAGTAGCGGGCGTAGTACCAGGAGGACTCCATGAAGGTGTCGAAGGTGTCGGTTTCACGCAGCGCCGGTTGGCCGTTGTAGCTGGTTTTTGCCCACTCGGGATCGGCCTTGATCGGGCTTTGCACACCATCCATCACCACATCCTCGGGGAGGATAACGGGCAACTGATCGGCTGGAGCGGGCACCACGCTGCCATCTTCCAGGTTCAGCATGGGGATGGGGGCACCCCAGTAGCGCTGGCGGGAAACCCCCCAGTCACGCAGGCGGAAGTTGACGGTGCGCTTACCCTTGCCCAGGGCTTCGAGCTTGGCACAGATGGCATCGAAGGCAGCCTGGAAGGCCAGACCATCGAATTCGCCGGAGTTGAAGAGAACACCCTTATCTGTATAGGCGGCCGTGCTGATATCCAGTTCGCTGCCATCGCTGGGGCGGATGACGGCGCGGATCTCGAGGCCATACTTCTGGGCAAACTCGTAATCACGCTGATCGTGGGCCGGCACGGCCATGACGGCACCCGTACCGTAGTCCATCAACACGAAGTTGGCGACCATGATAGGGACGCGGCGACCATCCAGGGGGTGCAGGGCATAGAGGCCGGTGGCCATCCCTTTCTTCTCCATGGTGGCGAGTTCAGCTTCCGCTACCTTGGTGTTCTTGCACTCCTCGATAAAGTGGGCCAGCTCAGGATTGTGCTCGGCAGCCTGCTTGGCCAGCGGGTGGCCGGCGGCGACCGCCACGTAGGTGACCCCCATCAGGGTATCGGGACGGGTGGTGTAGATGTCAAAGTGTTCGTCACGGCCATCCACGGCGAAGGTCATGGTCAAGCCTTCGGAGCGACCAATCCAGTTGCGCTGCATGGTCTTGACCATCTCGGGCCAGCCATCGAGTTTGTCCAGATCGTTGAGCAGCTCTTCGGCATAGGCGGTGATCTTGATAAACCACTGGGGTATCTCTTTTTGCTCAACCGGGGTATCGCAACGCCAGCAGCAGCCATCCTGCACCTGCTCGTTGGCCAGTACCGTCTGGTCATTGGGACACCAGTTGACCGAGGAGGTCTTCTTGTAGACCAGCCCCTTCTTGTAGAGCTCGGTGAAGAACCACTGTTCCCAGCGGTAATACTCGGGCGTGCAGGTGGCAACTTCCCGATCCCAGTCATAGGCCAGACCCAGCATCTTCAGCTGGCGCTTCATGTACTCGATATTCTCGTAAGTCCACTTGGCCGGGGCCGAGTTGTTCTTGATCGCGGCGTTTTCCGCAGGCAGACCGAAGGCATCCCAGCCTATGGGTTGCATCACATTCTTGCCATTCAAACGCTGGTAGCGGGAGATGACATCACCGATGGTGTAGTTGCGAACGTGCCCCATGTGCAGGCGACCTGAGGGGTAGGGGAACATGGAGAGGCAGTAGAACTTCTCCTTGTCGACCTTCTCTACGGCCTTGAAAGTCAGATTCTTGTCCCAGTGCTGCTGTACCGCAGGCTCCAGGTCTTGGGGATTATAATGTTCTTGCATGACTGACATCAGTGACATCCGATATGTGTGAATTGGATAGGCTATCCTGTTAGAAAATCGCCATAGAATACTGTTTAACGCCCGCGCCAACAATAGTGGCGGACCGGGGCCGGTCTCACAGCGAGCCCGGCAACCATTCCAGGTGGAAAAAGAGGAGGCAGCTTATGCCCAAACAGCAAAAAGGCTACGAAGCGTTTATCGAGCGACTGAAGGCCGAGTGGCGTGCCGCCGAGCCTGAGGCCAATCTGGGCAAATTACTGGAACGAACCCAGGCCTATATGGAGGCGGCCGGTGAGCTGACCCGTGATGAGCTGGCTCTGATTGCCCAATATGTGCGGGAGGATTTGCGTGAATTTCAGGAGGCGCCGGGCGGTTACAAGGATTCTGCTTTTTATCAGGCCTTGCAGGAGTCTATCTGGAGCTGGTTGCTGGAGCTGACAGATCGCACTCAAGTGGAGTGGCAGGCAGTACTGGATGAGGTCCGGCACAAGGGGCTCTACAAACCAGGCGATCGGATGGCGCTGGGGGTTCTGGTCTGTAACCAGTGCGGCCACAGACGCTGGGTGCTGCACCCAGAACGGGTTGTCTCCTGTATCGAGTGTGGTGGCAGTGAGTTCAGCCGTGAGGCTCTGGCCCCTTGATGGAGTGAGTCGCACATTTCAACAAGCAATGGGCGCCAAGTGCGCCCTTGTTTTTTGCAAGCAGAGCCTTTCCGCTTTTTTTTGCGTCTCAGTCGTCACGCTAGAGTTGAATTCTTGCCCGGTTCGGGGAAAAATGCCGAGCCTGGTCACATGCTCATCACTCTGAGGACCTGGCCAGCCACATGCCGTGGCCCACTTGCTTGGAATCTGAACACCTTACAGGACTTTTATGAACATCCTTCGCTCCACCGCCTCAGCCTTGTTGTTAGGTCTGGCCTTGAACAGTTTGCCGGTTTCTGCCCTCGAATATGCTCTGCCTGCGGCCAACAGCCGTCTGATTGGTGAGAACCAGGAGTATGTGGTTCCGGATGATAAGCAGCCGCTGGAGACGATTGCGGCCAAGTTTCAGTTGGGTTTGACTAACCTGATAGAGGCCAACCCCGGTGTGGATCCCTACCTGCCCAAGCCTGGTAGTGTGTTGAAGATCCCCCACCAATTGATACTGCCGGATGCCCCTCGCGAGGGTATTGTCATCAACGTGGCCGAGATGCGTCTCTACTACTACCCCAAGGGCAAGAACGTAGTGGAAGTCCTGCCGATAGGGATTGGTCAGCTGGGTACTGACACACCGGAAAATTGGGTTACCTCGGTGCAGCGCAAGCGCGCTAACCCCACCTGGACACCGACCGCCAAGGTACATGCCGAATATGCCGCCAAGGGAGAACCTCTCCCGGCTGTCTGGCCTGCTGGCCCGGATAACCCCATGGGACTGTTTGCCCTCTACATAGGTCGTCTCTATGCCATTCATGGTACCAATGCCTCATTCGGTATCGGTCTGCGGGTGAGCCACGGTTGTGTGCGCCTGCGCAACGATGACATCGAATACCTGTTTAATCAGGTACCAGTAGGCACCCGAGTTCAATTTGTGAATCAGCCGGTCAAGGCAACTGTTGAGCCGGATGGCGGCCGTTACCTGGAAGTGCACCAGCCTCTCTCCCGGACGCAAGATGAGCTTCAGTCCTCTCTGGATGCCCCCTTGCCTCTGACGCCTGCCATTACCCGCTTCATCGCCAACAAGGAGAGCGACTCCTTTGTGGTCAAGCAGACTCTGGAGCAGCGCACCGGCATGCCCGAGCGCCTCAATCCGTAATCACGGCTTTACGAGATGGAAATGGCGACCTAAGGGTCGCCATTTTTTTTCTCTCCCTGCTGACCTTTATCGCTACCCAGGCTGCTCTGCCGTTTTTTGCTGACTGCTTGCTTGTGCTGCGTCGCACAGAGGTGATCATCCCGACGTATTTCCACTCCCTCCGTCGTCACACAGCCTCGCCACACAGCCATCAGGCGCTGTGCCGATAGGCTTATTCCGCTGATTGTGGCGAGCCAGGTGTGCTGAAGTGCGTGGGCTCGACCAAGGGCTCTAGCATGCGTCAGCATCAGCTGTGATATGGTGGGTGGCGCAGAGGTCATCTTCGATGGGGCACAATGCCTCGCCTTCGATGACGCCGTAAGATTTTGTGTGATGGGATCTGCGGTACCCGGTGCCTTGGGCCGCATAACAACAGGAGAGCCTTATGACCACTCCCTCTCATGGCTATCGACACCCTCTGCTTGAGCGTCTTATCGAGCAAGCGGCTCATGAGCCTGAGTTGAGCTTCCTGGCATTCTGGGGACCCATTCCCACCTTGGGCAAGCAGCCTGGACCCGGTGTGCTCTGCCAATGGTGGAACGCGCCGTTTATGGCGGAGGGCGTCTGTTATCAAACCGCCGAGCATTACATGATGGCGGCCAAGGCCAGGCTGTTTGGTGATGAGGAGATGGCCGCGCGGATCGCCGCCTCGGTTGACCCCAGCGAGGCCCAATATCTGGGTCGTAAGGTCAGGGGGTATGACGAGGCGCTCTGGGCTGGCCGCCGTTATCAGGTAGTCATCGAGGGGAATCTGCACAAGTTCACCCAGCACAGATCATTGCACGACTACCTATTGGCAACGGGGGAGGCTGTGCTGGTCTCCGCCAACCCCACTGACAGGGTATGGAGCATAGGCTATGCCGATGATGCTCCCCAGGTCACCGCGCCGAGCTTGTGGCGCGGTGCCAATCTATTGGGTTTTGCCCTGATGGAGGTTAGGGCCCAACTCCGTCAGGCGGGGTGACGCTTTTGCGTCGAGACCAGAAGGAGGCCAATAGCCCCAGGGCCACAAAGCCAAACAGGGGCCAGCTGCCGATGCGGTTATAGGGGGTTTGCCCCTTGGCGGGAGCCACCTCGACACGCAAGACCTCCTGTTTAAACTGCGGCAGTATGCCCAACTGCTTCCCCTTACCATCGAAGGCCACGGTCACGCCACTGTTGGTGGCGCGGATCAGTGGTTTACCGAACTCGATGGCGCGCATGCGGGTGATCTCCATATGCTGCCAGGGGCCATGACTCGTGCCAAACCAGGTGTCGTTGCTGACGGTCAGCAGATAATCTGTATCGGCATGCACGTTCTGACGCAGCTCATCGGAGAAGGCCATCTCATAGCAGATGGCGGGGGCAAAGTGGTAACCGTGGGCCTGCAGATTCGGTTGCACTACGTCACCGCGACTGAACGAGGACATGGGCAGGTTGAAGAAGGGGGCTATGGGGCGCAGCAGATTGCCGAAGGGGACAAATTCGCCAATCGGCAGCAGGTGGCTCTTGTAATAACGACTGCTCTGACCAAAGCGATACACCTCCTCTCCTGCCGCATCAACCTGACCTATGCTGATGAGACCGTTGTAGAAGCGTCCCAGCTTCGGATCCATATACTGAATACCGGTAATGAACCCGACCTTATTGAAGCGCATGGTGTCATCCATGTTGGCCAGGAAGGGCTGCATATCGTTTTCCAGAGCGGGAATGGCTGACTCGGGCCAGACCATGATGGCCGCATCCTGGTGTTCCCGGCTCATGTCCAGATAGCGCAGCAGGGTGGGTCGTATGTTCTTCGGATCCCACTTGGCGGCTTGGGGAATATTTCCCTGCATCAAGGCAAATTTGACTGGCTTGCCAGCTTGAGTCCACTCGACCCGTTGCAGCAGGCCTCCGGCTCCGTAGAGGGCCAGAGGCAGCAGCAGCCAGAGTGGGCGGCGTTGACGCAGACTCAGGCTGATAGCCCCGGCTGCGAGCAGCAGGGCCAGTGTGACCCCCTGTACGCCGAGCAGGGGGGCGATCCCCACCAGGGGGGAGTCGATCTGGCTGTAGCCAAACCAGAGCCAGGGAAAGCCGGTCAGCAGATGGCCCATGGCCCAATCCGAGAGCAGCCAGAGTGCGGGTAGGGTGACGAGGGGGCGCAGCCACGCGGCCTGTCGCTGCGAGGCAGGAAACAGTTTGGCCAGCAGGCCACAGGCCAGAGCCGGGTAAAGCGCGAGATAGGCCGAAAGCAGGGCGACCATCAGGAAGGCGACGGGCAGGGGGATGCCGCCAAATTCCGTCATGCTGATATGGATCCACCACAGCCCAGGCAGGTTGAGGCCGAAGGCGAAGCTAAACCCCAGCAGCGCCGTGCGGCGGACTCCCGCGGCAGGGAGCAGCAGATTGAAGCCTACCAAGGTTGCCAGGGCCAGGGGCCAGATATTCCAGGGGGCGAAGGCCGGAACGGTGGCGGCGCCCAGCAGGGCGGCAATCAGGGGGGCGCGCCAGCCAGTGGTGAGTGAAACAAGTCGAGTCATCATAGGAGAGTAAGTTAGCTAGCCTGAGTCAGAAAAGGGAAAGCCGGTGCACAGCACCGGCCAGTTGGAAATAGGAGGCAAGAGCTGGAGTTAGCTCTCGTCAGGTGTGTCACCCTCGGCCTCATGGGTAGGCGGTATCTTCACCTGCAACTGCAGCAAGCGACGGCGATCGGCATGCACCACCTTGAAGGTGAAGTCGGCCAGGGTGACGGATTCTCCCTTCTTGGGGAGGTGGCCGAAGGCATGCATGACCAGTCCACCGACGGTATCAACCTCTTCATCGCTGAAGTTGCTGTCGAAGAATTCATTGAACTCCTCGATTGGCGTCAGGCCATGGACGGCGAAAACACTCTTGCTGATGCGACGGATCTGCTCCTGCTCCTCGTCACCGGCATCGTACTCATCTTCGATCTCGCCGACTATGAGTTCCAGTATGTCCTCTATGGTGACGAGCCCTGAGACTCCGCCGAACTCATCGACTACTATGGCCATGTGGTAGCGCTGCTGCTGGAACTCCTTGAGCAGGCGATCGACACGCTTGCTTTCGGGGACCACCACGGCTGGGCGCAGTACCTTGTCAAAGGAGAAGGGCTCATCTGTCAGGCCGAAGGCAAATTGCAGCAGATCCTTGGCCAGCAAGATCCCCTCCACATGATCCTTGTCTTCATTGATGACAGGGAAGCGGGAGTGGGCAGACTCTATGATGATAGGGAGGAAGGTCTCAACCTGCTGATTGCGGCGAATGGTGACCATCTGGGAGCGAGGGATCATGATATCGCGAACACGCAATTCGGCGATCTCTAGCACCCCCTCTATCATCTCCTTGGTCTCTTCATCAATGACATCGCGTTCTTCCGCGTCCTGGATCACGCCCACCAGTTCATGGCGATCTTTTGGCTCGCCCTGAAACAGGTGGCTCAAGCGCTCAAGCCACTTCTTGCGCTGTGGGGACTGACTCTGTTCGTCACTCATGATGATTAGATGTGTCCTTAGATCTCATCGTCTTGGTAAGGGTTGGCAAAGCCGAGCGCCTGCATGAATTCTATCTCCAAGGCTTCCATCTCTTCGGCTTCCTCATCTTCAATATGGTCATACCCTAGCAAATGCAAGCTACCATGCACAACCATATGGGCCCAGTGAGCCATTAATGGCTTGCCCTGCTCTTGTGCCTCCTGCTCCACTACCTGACGGCAGATGACCAGATCGCCCAGTAAGGGCAGCTCAATGCCGGGGGGGCATTCGAACGGAAAGGAGAGCACATTGGTGGGCTTATCCTTGCCGCGGTAGGTGAGGTTGAGCTCCTGACTCTCGGCTGTGTCCACCAGACGAATGGTTACTTCCGCCTCCTCCTGAAAGGGGAGAATGGCGGCATCCAGCCAGTGTTGAAAGTCGCTTGCATCTGGCAGACCATTGGCGTCGGCACAGGCCAGTTGGAGATCGAGGGTGACACTCATGCTTGAGACTCCTGGGGGTGATGGCCCTGCTTGCGTTCGGCATCGAGACGACGCTGCTGCTCTTCGAAAGAGTCATAAGCCTGCACTATGCGTGCGACAACCGGATGACGCACCACATCACCGGCCTGGAAGAAGTTGAAGGAGAGCCCCTCCACATCGCTCAATACCTCGATGGCATGGCGCAGACCCGATTTTTGATTGCGCGGTAGGTCGATCTGGGTGATGTCGCCTGTGACCACGGCCTTGGAGTTAAAGCCGATGCGGGTGAGGAACATCTTCATCTGCTCGACTGAGGTATTCTGCCCCTCGTCGAGTATGATGAAGGAGTCATTCAGGGTGCGACCGCGCATGTAGGCCAGGGGGGCAATCTCGATCACCTGGCGTTCGATCAATTTTTCCACCCGCTCGAAACCCAGCATCTCGAAGAGGGCGTCATAGAGGGGGCGCAGGTAGGGGTCAACTTTCTGGGAGAGATCACCAGGCAAAAAGCCCAGCTTTTCGCCAGCCTCGACGGCAGGGCGGGTCAAGAGGATGCGACGCACCTCCTGCCGCTCCAGGGCGTCAACGGCGGCGGCAACGGCCAGATAGGTCTTGCCGGTACCGGCCGGGCCAATACCGAAGGTGATGTCATGGGTCACCACGTTGGCTATGTATTGGGCCTGGTTCGGGGTGCGCGGCTTGACCATGCCGCGCTTGGTCTTGATATTCACTTCCTTGCCATAGGGAATGGAGTGGCCACTCTCCTCTTCAGCACTCTGCTCCAGGGCGTGGCAGCCGGCTATGGCCAGATGCACCTGATCTGGCGTCAGGTCGATGAGCTTCTGGCCGCGCACGGGTTGCGTCTCCACATAGAGCTGCTTGAGCAGCTCAAAGACGGCCCGGGCCTGGGGCTCTTTGCCCAGGATCTGGAAATGGTTGTGGCGATAGACGATTTCCACACCCAGACGGCGCTCGATCTGTTTGATGTTGTCATCAAATGGGCCACAGAGGCTGGCCAACCGTTGGGCATCGGCTGGCTCCAGGTGCAGATCAAGAGTGGTGATATGACGGCTCAATGTATCCTCTCGGCAATGCTCTCGGACGAATTAGAAAACGGGGGCGCAACCGCCCCCGGCAGGCTCAGGGGCGGAAGGTGGCGACACCCAGCTCATCGGCCACGCCATCGGGGCGACGGGCGAGGATCTCGCTGGGGCGCACGCTCTGGCGCAAGTCCATCTCGGCCTCGGTGCGCACCAGCTTGCCGCGCAGGGAGTGCGGGAAGACCTCGGTGATCTCCACATCGACAAATTGACCAATCAGGCGAGCATCCCCTTCAAAATTGACGACCCGGCTGTTCTCGGTACGGCCACGCAGCTCCATCAGATCGTTTTTCGACGGTCCTTCAACCAGGATGCGCTGTATGGTGCCGAACATCTCGCGACTGTACTGCATGGCCTGGTTGTTGATGACCTGCTGCAGGTGATAGAGACGCTCTTTCTTCACCTCCATCGGGGTGTCGTCGGGCATGTCGGCAGCGGGGGTGCCGGGGCGAGGACTGAAGATGAAGCTGAAGCTCATGTCGAATTTCACATCCTCGATGAGTTTCATGGTGCGGGCGAAGTCCTCATCCGTCTCACCGGGGAAGCCCACTATGAAGTCTGAGCTGATGGTGATATCCGGGCGGGCGGCACGTAGCTTACGGATCTTGGACTTGTACTCCAGCGCAGTGTGCGGGCGCTTCATCATGGTCAGGATACGATCCGAGCCGCTTTGTACTGGCAGGTGGAGGAAGCTCACCAGCTCGGGGGTATCCTTGTAGACCTCTATGATGTCGTCGGTGAATTCGATGGGGTGACTGGTGGTGTAGCGAATGCGGTCGATACCATCGATGGCGGCCACCAGGCGCAGTAACTGGGCAAAGCTGCAGATCTCGCCCTCATGGGTCGGGCCCCGGTAGGCGTTGACGTTCTGTCCCAGCAGGTTGACTTCACGCACCCCCTGCTCGGCCAGTTGCGCTATCTCGAACAGCACATCATCGAGTGGTCTGCTTACCTCTTCGCCGCGGGTATAGGGCACCACGCAGTAGGTGCAATATTTGGAGCACCCTTCCATGATGGAGACATAGGCGGTGGGCCCTTCGGCTCTGGGCTCGGGCAGGGCATCGAACTTCTCGATCTCGGGGAAGGAGACATCCACCTGAGCCCCCTTGCCACTTTGTACCTGCTTGATCATCTCAGGCAGGCGGTGCAGGGTCTGCGGGCCAAAGACGATATCGACCTGCGGTGCACGCTGGCGAATGGCCTCGCCTTCCTGGGAGGCAACACAGCCACCAACGGCGATGACCAGGTCAGGATGTTGCTTTTTCAGCTCTTTCCAGCGTCCCAGCTGGTGAAACAGTTTCTCCTGGGCCTTTTCCCGGATTGAACAGGTGTTCAGCACCAGCACATCGGCCTCATCAGCCAGCTCGGTGGCCTCATAGCCTTGGGAGGCACCCAACAGATCGGCCATCTTGGACGAGTCGTACTCGTTCATCTGACAGCCCCAGGTCTTGATATGGACTTTTTTGCTCATGGAGATTCTTGCGTTCTGGCCTAAAAATAGGGTTAAGGGCGAAGGCGCGGGCACTTCGAGCCCAAAGGACCGGCTATTCTACCCTCGATCCCGGGTGGTGACCAGATTCTATCCAGCCCCCATTTTTATGTGGTTATTCCCGAAAACCCGGGGTGCAAACGGAGGGAGGCTAAACCCGCCGGGGTCGGGTAGAATGTCGGGTAGAATCACGCTCCCGCTGAGCCAAGCCAAGAGAATGCCCATGTCTGTTCCTCTCTCCTCCCTCTGTGCCTCTCCACTGCCTGCCGAGTGCGATATTGTCGTGGTCGGGGGGGGCATGGTGGGGGCGGCGGCGGCCTGCCGGCTGGCCCAGTGTGGCCTGCAAGTCTGTGTCATCGAGAGCACGCTTCCTGCTTCTTTTTCTGCCGAGCAGGCGATGGATAGGCGCGTATCGGCCATCAGCCCAGCCTCGGTTGCCCTGCTTGAAACCTGTGGTGTCTGGTCTCAGGTGCTGGCCATGCGCGCTTGTCCCTACCGGCGGCTGGAAACCTGGGAGCAGGAGGCGGTGTCGACGCGCTTCCATGCTGACGAGTTGGGGGTGAGTGAGCTGGGCTTCATAGTGGAGAATCGCGTCATTCAGCTGGCGCTCTGGCAGCAGTTGGCGCAATTGGGCGTCACGCTTAGTGTCCCCACCAAGCTGGTGGCACTGCAGCAAGATGCCAGGGGGGCCGAGCTAACCCTAAGCGGGGGGAAGACGCTGCGTGCGCGCCTGGTGCTGGGGGCCGATGGGGCGTATTCCCAGACGCGCAGCCTGAGTCATATCGGCACGACCAGCTGGGACTATCGGCAACGTTGTCTGCTGATCAATGTGGATATCGAAGGTGGCCAGCAGGATATCACCTGGCAGCAGTTCACGCCTCGGGGCCCTCGGGCTTTCCTGCCGCTGGCGGGCTCTCATGCCTCCCTGGTCTGGTATGACACGCCAGAGCGGGTACGGGCTCTGGAGGCATTGTCCGGCTCGCTGCTGGCGCAGGAGATACGGGCGAACTTCCCCGCTCGTCTGCCGGCGTTTCGGGTGACGGGGTGCGGCAGTTTCGCCCTGACGCGGCGTCATGCCCAGCGCTATGTTGCCGGGCGTGTGGTGTTGCTCGGCGATGCGGCGCATACCATACATCCCTTGGCGGGGCAGGGGGTGAATCTGGGATTTCGTGATGTGACCGAACTTTGCCAACGCATTGCCCAGGCACAGCAAGAGGGGGCAGCATGGGATGATGCGGCCCTGCTCAAGGGGTATGCGGGAGTAAGGCGGCGTGACAATCTGCTGATGCAGTCAGCCATGGATCTCTTCTACCTGACGTTCAGCAATGAGAGCACCCCACTGCGCTTGTTGCGCAATCTGGGATTGTTGGCTGCCGAGCATGCCGGCCCCCTCAAACGCAAGGCGTTACGTTATGCCCTGGGTTTGTAACGAGAGTGAGTGTGTCATCAGAGCCGGGGTGTGTTGAGAGGCGTAGGTATTTGCAACGGAGCGGATGACGTGTAACGCGAAGTCAACGAGGTGGTGCAGGGGGAAATGGTGGCTATGACGGGATTCGAACCTGTGACCCCCGCATTATGAGTGCGATGCTCTAACCAACTGAGCTACATAGCCATTTGAAGCTTTTTGTATCTTTTGAAAAGATGGCTGGGGTGCTAGGATTCGAACCTAGGTATGGCGAGATCAAAACCCGCTGCCTTACCGCTTGGCGACACCCCAATTATGGTGGCTATGACGGGATTCGAACCTGTGACCCCCGCATTATGAGTGCGATGCTCTA
>JBOFBS010000077.1:0-4336 GCA_051645725.1 Aeromonadaceae bacterium
GGTCAGCAGGTCATCGGCAAGAGACTGATTGATGGCAACCAGAGCCTGCTCAATCTGCTCTTGTGGTGTGCTGGCTTGCACGTTATGTGGCTCGTCCGCGGCATCGGTTGTGCCTTGTGTCAACTTACCTGTGCTTTCACTGGACGCCAGAGTAAAGGTCACGAACTCCTTGAACTGAGCCAGATAGTGGTTATCGATGTTCTGACCCGATGCCAAAGCAGCCTTACCCCGTTCGGTAATAAGGCAGACGCCCCGCTTGGGTTGCTCGATGAGCCCTGCCTTGACCAGATAGGTCTTGGCCCAGCCGACCCGGGAGCGAACCGTGGTTTGCCGCCCGCTCGGCAGGGTGTGAGCCAATTGCTCAGGGGTGAAAGCGTAATGATCGCAGACGGCCTGATAGACCTGACGCAATGGGAGGCTTTCGCCATTTTGCAGTACCGATAGCACCGCGGGCATCATGTGCTCATAGCTTGGTATGGAGTCACTCATGGAGAATTAGCAGGGTTCGACACGACATGGGATGTAATAATCCCATAAAACCGTGCCAATTTGTTTGAATTAGGACTCAAAGGGTCTCAAAAAGTACACGAGCGACTACCGAACGTTGAGATTTTAATCAATGAGTCAGAGCTGGTTGGTTTTTCAGTGCCAGGAACAGAAAGAGAGCCGCTCTGTTAGTGCGGCTCTCTCAGTGAACGTCGGTGTAGCTATGTGAGCTAGTCGCTATTTATTTTCCGTCACAGTGTCACTGAGAACCGGAACAGGTTGACGACGAACAATCCAGATAATAAGCGCCAGTACCAGTAATGGCAGAACAGGATCAAGCCAGGTGCCACCGGAGCCAAACAGCAGGTTGAGCAGGGCTACGCAAGTACCGCCGATAGCCCAGGCGATAGTGGTAGGAATAGACCAGACCACCATTTGCTGCTTCACGTCGGATACCCCCATCATACGGTTAACCACCCAGAACAAGCTGTCGTTGAAGTAACCGAAGAACAACGAGCCCATGGTGGCAGCTTGGGCAGCCAGCAACATGTTGACCCCGGGGATCTGCGCCAAGATTGGTGCCGAAATGGAGGCTGCCGTCACCATGGCGACTGTGCCAGAACCTTGGATGATGCGTACCAAGGTTGCCACGATGAAGGGGATCAGGATTGGGGAGATTGGCAGCAAAGCGATCTGCTCGGCAAGCTGTTGGCCCGCGCCGCTGTCACGTAGAACTGCCCCCAACGCCCCCCCGGCACCGGTCACCAGCAAGATGATACCGGCCGATTGCAACCCCTCTTCAAGGCGCTCAGCGGTGGCGTGCTTGTCCATGTGCGGCACCAAGGTATAGACCGCCAGCAGCACACTGATAGCGAGTGCGATTATCGGTGTGCCAATGAAGTTGACGCCATGAACCAACGGGTTCTCCATCAGACCATTCATTCCATCCAAGGTGGCGAGCGTGGTGAAGATGGCCTTCAGGAAGATAAGCACGATGGGCACCAAGATCGGCAGCAGCGACAAGGTCAGGCTTGGCAAGGGCTTGCCCTCCTTCTCCTTGAGATACTGTTCGTAGGTGACCTGCAACTCATCCGGCGTTTTTTCCGCCTGCTGAGAAAACTCGGGGTACTTGCGGTCTAGCCACTGAGCGTAGAAGACGATGCCTATCACGCAGGGGATGGCCAGGGCCATGCCCATCAAAAGCATGGCGCCAATATCCACGTCAAACAGACCGGCAACACCGAGTGGGCCCGGTGTTGGCGGCACGGTGTGGTGGGTCACTACCAGGCCACCAGCAAGTGCAACTCCCAGGGTGAGCAGGGAACGCTTGCCGCTTTTCGCCAGCGCCTTGGCAACCGGGTATAGGATGACGAAGGCGGAATCGACAAAGATAGGAATGCTGACTATGTAGCCGGTAATGGCTAGCGCCCACTCCTCGCGACGTTTGCCGAGCCATTTGATGAAGCTATAAGCGATCTGCTCTGCTGCTCCCGACACTTCCAACAGGCGGCCCATCATGACACCGAGGCCAATGACGATACCAATGCTGCCAAGGGTGGAGCCAAAGCCCTGGGTGATGACGGAGAGGGTCTTGTCGATGCTCATGCCTCCGGTGATCCCGGCGATACAGGCCGCCGCCAACATGGCAATCAGGGCATGTACCCGAGTGCGGATAACCAGAAACACCAATACGAAAACCGCAATGATAAGGCCAATGATAGGGGTAGGAATGGTGCTCATAATGCCTCCTGCAGGTCATGGGCTATAAAGCTGTCAATGATCTCAGCAAACGTCCTGTCTGCCATGAAGCCGGATGCCAATGCCCGGCTGTTGTCAATCTGTCCAGGCCAACTGGCAACGATGCGCTCGATGGCAGGATCGGCAGCAAACTGCACCCGATCCAGCGCAGCCTGACCACCCGTTCGAGCGAGGGCTTCCATCATCTCGCCCACGGTAACGCTGATGCCGGGCAGGTTGATGCTGCGGAAATCGCCTGTGGCGGTAAGCCTGGCGGCCCGCAGGAAGTTATCAACTACAGTGGCGGGGCTTGAGAGCCAAAGACGAAGCTCGGGGCTCACCGGGCAGATGGCGCTCTCCCCTTGCAGAGGCTCGCGGATAATGCTGCTGACAAATGATGAGGCGGCGCGATTCGGCTTGCCTGGTCGTACGCAGATAGTGGGTAGCCGCAGAACCAGCCCATCCACATAACCTTTGCGGCTGTAATCGTTGACCAGTAACTCCCCCATCGCTTTCTGCGCGCCATAAGAAGAAGTCGGGGTCAGCGCGGTGCTGTCGTCCACAATCTCAGGCAGTGGACCGCCATAGACAGCCAGCGAGCTGGTGAATACAAAGCGGATGCTAGGATGGGCATGACGACATGCCTCCAGCAGGCTGCGGGTGGTGTCCAGGTTGACCTTCCAGCCGAGATCAAAATCCTGCTCGGCGTGGCTGCTGACGATGGCGGCAAGGTGATAGACAATGGCAGTGCGTTCGCATATCAGAGATTCGGCCACCCCTGGGGTAGTCAGGTCTGCCTGCAGGCAGCGTACGCGTGGATCGGGCAGGCGCTGTGGCTCCTGAATGTCTACCAACAGTAACTCGCTGAAAGAGACTGTACTCTGCAACAGGGCACGAGCCAGCTTTTGTCCCAAAAAGCCGCCGCCTCCGGTGATAATTATCTGCATATCGTTATCCTCAGACTCATTCGTGTGTAGGGTCGTTATTGCTTTGTCAGCCAGGTTAGTCCTTGCCAGGTATTGCCTCTGGGGTTGTATTCACAGCCGATCCAGTCGTGGTAGCCCACCTCCTCCAGTACCTTGAACAGGTGCGGGTAGGCGATTTCCCCTTCGTCCGGCTCGTGGCGATCCGGCACTGAGGCGATCTGGACGTGGCCAATAGCCGAGCCCAGCTTGCCGATGAGACGGGTGAGATCCCCGTCCATGATCTGAGCGTGATAGAGGTCAAGCTGTACCCCTACGTTCGGTCTGTCTATCTCATCTACTAGCGCCAATGCGTAGAGCTGGTGAGCCAGAAAATAGCCGGGCACGTCCCGATCGTTCAGCGGCTCCAGCAGCACCTTGATGCCGTCTTCTGCCAAAAAGTCGGCGGCGAAGCGGATGTTTTCTATCAAGGTCTGGCGATGGGCTGCAAAGCTGTGGGCCGGATCTACGATGCCGCTCATGGCGTGTACCTTGCGACATCCAAGCGCCAGGGCGTAGTCACGCACTGTTGATAGGTGGCTGCGAAACTCGGCTTCTCTGCCGGGGATGGCAGCCATGCCGCGCTCCCCCATCGCCCAGTTTCCCGGCGGCATGTTGAACAGCGCTTGCGTCAAGCCGAACTGCTGTAACTGGCAGGCGAGCTCGGCGGCTGGCCACTCGTAGGGGAACAGGAACTCCACCGCTTCAAAGCCAGCCTCACGGGCCGCAGCGAAACGTTCCAGAAACGGTAACTCGGTAAACAGCATGGTGAGATTGGCGGCAAATTTGCTCATGGTTTCAGACTCCTTAATTCCTTGATTTCTGGTTCGTTCAGATAGCGGATCTGCCTGCCTTGCAGCAGCAGGGCCAGGCGAGCCGTCTCTTCCAGTTCCTCCATGTTGTTGACCGCCTCGACCAGATCCTTGCCAGTGACCACGGGGCCATGGTTAGCCAGCAGGAAGGCGTTGCCATCAGGAGCACGGCGACCAAGTTCCTCAGCAATGCGTACATCCCCAGGCTTGTAGTAGGGAATGAGCGGCAGCTGGCCAACTCGCATCACGTAGTAGGGGGTGAAGGGGCGGATGACGTTGGCCGGATCCAGCCCCTCCAGACAGGAGAGGGCGGTCAGGTGGGTGCAGTGCAGGTGCACC
>JBOFBS010000078.1:0-32676 GCA_051645725.1 Aeromonadaceae bacterium
TCCAATCCGGACTTGCTGGTATCACAAGAGATTTACGTTGCGGGAATAGCTCAGTTGGTAGAGCATAACCTTGCCAAGGTTAGGGTCGCGAGTTCGAGTCTCGTTTCCCGCTCCAATCACCCAGGTGAAACGTAGATCAGCCTCATCAAAGCGGGAATAGCTCAGTTGGTAGAGCACGACCTTGCCAAGGTCGGGGTCGCGAGTTCGAGTCTCGTTTCCCGCTCCAATATCTCTCCTCTCTTCATCTTTTTTATCACGCTCTCTAATATCACTCTATTCGCTTGAGCAGCATGGTATTGGCCGTGAGCCTCAGTTTGCCTCTCTCCTGGCCTTGAGGCTATCGTTACCTTGTATATGGCGCCTAATTAGGAGCGGTTATTTAGTTTCACTCCGCGCCTGCTCAAGAAAAACCGGGCGCAGGGCCCGGCTGGGGGTTATCTGGTTGATGCGGTGACAGGATGTTTGGCCATCTGCTCTTCGGCATAGAGAGCGGCGCCTATGATACCGGCCTGGTTCAGGCTTTGGGCGGGCACCACTGGGGTGCGCAGATGCAACTCTTCGGCAAAGCGGTCAAAACGTTGGGCGCTGCCGCCTCCCAGAATGAAGAGGTCCGGATTGAAGAGAAACTCCAGCCGTTGCAGATAGCGATTGAAACGGCGGCCCCACTTGCTCCAGCTGAGATCTTCCCGTTGTCTGACTGCATCTGAGCAGTAGTGCTCGGCGATGCGCCCCTTCATCTTCAGGTGGCCCAGCTCTGTGTTGGGGTGCAGCTGGCCGTTGACGAAGATGGCGCTACCCAGACCTGTGCCTATGGTGATGAGCATGACCACGCCACTGCGATGTTGCCCCTGGCCAAAACGCATCTCGGCCATGCCTGCGGCATCGGCATCGTTGAGCACAAAACAGGGGCATCCTGTCGTGCGGGAGAAGAGTTCCTGAACGTTGGTGTTGACCCAACTGGCATCTATGTTGGCGGCGCTGAAGGCCACACCGTGGTGTATGGTCGCGGGGAAGCCACAGCCAATGGGGCCTTTCCAGTCGAAGTGGGCCACCAGTTGTTTCAGTGTTTCAGCCATGGCTTCTGGGGTGGCAGGCTGGGGGGTGGCGATGCGATGGCGCTCTGCAATCAGCAGACCGCTCTGGGTATCGATCACGGCTCCCTTGATACCGGAACCACCAATATCTACACCAAGAATCATCATAGACGGCTCTTCTCCTTCAAGCGTGATCCGGCATGCCTTTGTGGATGCAGCGGATCAGTCGCTCTGTTTTGTTATGACGGGGATGACTCTCCCGCTTCGCTTCCTGTTGCGTGATGGCCCACTCCAGATGCTCTTGTACCAGCGGAGTCACATTGCCAGAACGTTGGCGGAGGCTATCGACGATGGAGCTGCAGTATGGCGCGTTGCCTAAGGCAACCGCAAGGTTACGCTGCCATTTTTCAAAACCAATGCGACGTATGGCACTCCCTTCGGTTGCCTTGAGAAAGTGGGTTTCGTCCCACTGCCACAGTGCCAGTAACTCAGGGGCCAACAGCTCCTGGCGGGAATGAAAATCCGCATGTTGGCTCGTGGTCGCATAGCGATTCCAGGGGCAGATGAGCTGACAATCATCGCAGCCGTAGATGCGGTTGCCCAGTAGTGGGCGCAGTTCGAGTGGAATGGCACCACCATATTCGATGGTGAGATAGGAGATACAGCGCCGGGCATCGACCGTGTAGGGTGCAACTATGGCGCCAGTCGGGCAGATGGTCATGCAGGCCACGCACTGCCCGCAATCGCCACCGCCTGGTTTGTCTGCAGGTAGCGGCAGATCGACCAGGAGTTCACCCAGAAAGAAAAAGGAGCCGGCCTGCTGGTTGAGCAGTAAAGAGTGCTTGCCTATCCAGCCCAACCCAGCCTTGGCGGCCAGGGGACGCTCCAGGAGCGGGGCCGAGTCCACAAAGGGGCGAAAGCCATAGGGGCCAACGGCTGTTTGTATCTTTTCACCCAACTGCTTGAGTTTTTGCCGCAGCACCTTGTGGTAATCGCGTCCCAGGGCATAGCGGCTGACATAGCCCAGCGTCCCCTCCTGCAGGGTTCGGGCTATCCGGGCATCTGGAGGAAGATAGTTCATGCGTACCGAGATGACGGCTCGAGTCCCGGGTTGCAGTTCGGCGGGACGGGCACGCATCAGGCCGTGGCGGGCCATGTACTCCATCTCGCCATGGTAGCCTGCGGCCAGCCATGCTTGCAGACGAGACTCCTCTTCAGTCAGATCGACTCCTGTGATCCCGACCTGGTCAAAGCCTAGCTCCCGGCCCCATTGCTTGATATCGTGGGCTAATTTCTCGAGTTGTTGGGATGTCATGATTACCCTGGCCGCTGAACCACAACCTATTTTACCACAAGCCCTGTGGCGCACGGAGCAGATCCGCCGCGCCGAGCTGCTATTGTCCAACCACCTGGAGTGTGACTTATACGCGCTGATGGAGCGGGCCGGCGCGGCGTTATTGACAACCTTGCAGCAGCACTGGCCGCGAGCCAAGCAGCTTTGGGTTGTCTGCGGGCGTGGGAATAATGGAGGTGATGGCTATGTTCTGGCGCGTCTGGCGCTGGCTGCAGGTATGCACGTCAGGGTGTTAACCCTGGGGGAGCCCAAGGCTGGCACCGAGGCGGCGGAGGCTTACCGCCGCTGGTTGGAGCTAGGTGAGGTAGAGTGCGCATGGCCTCTGGCACTCGAGGCTGACTCCAGACCTGATTTGGTGGTGGATGCGCTGCTGGGGATCGGTGCGGAACGTCAGTTGCAAGGGGAGGTCATAGAGTGGATTGAGGCGCTCAATCGCCTGGGGGTACCTGTGCTCAGTGCCGATCTGCCCAGTGGCCTGCATGCGGACAGTGGCAGGCGTCTCGGGCCCGTGGTGAATGCCGATGTGACCTTGACTTTCATTGGCTTGAAAACGGGCTTATTGACCGGGGCGGCACCGGATCATGTCGGTCGACTGCAATTGGCTCCGCTCGTTGCGGCTTCGGAGGTGGCGCCAGAGGTATTATGGGCGACTGAGCAACCTGCGGCCTGGCGGATTGATTACCCTCAATTGCAACATCTGTTGCAACCCAGACCCCGAACGGCCCACAAAGGAGTGGCCGGACGGGTGCTGGTAATGGGGGGGGCAGAGGGGATGCCGGGGGCTATCCGTTTGGCCGCCGAGGCGGCACTCCGCAGCGGGGCCGGGCTGGTCAAGGTGTTGACCCATGAGAGCCATCAGCTGGCGGTCATCGCTGGGCGGGCCGAATTGATGCTGGCCGTGAAAGAGTCTGATCCAGCGGCGATTCGCGTCCAGGCGCAGTGGGCTTCGGTCCGCGTATTGGGACCCGGTCTGGGTCAATCTGCGTGGGCGCGCGAGCTTTGGCAACAACAGCTGGCGTTACCTGGCCCTCTGTTGCTGGATGCCGATGGCTTGAACCTGCTGGCTGAAATGCCGGCGAAGCGCAATAATTGGATCCTGACACCGCATCCTGGCGAGGCGGCGCGCCTTCTGGCTTGCTCCACGGCTAAAGTCGAGGCGGATCGTTTCGCGGCTGTCCGTTGCTTGCAGCAGCAATATGGCGGTGTGGTGGTGCTCAAAGGCGCCGGCACCCTCATTGCCGATGAGTCTGGCTGCTGGTTAGCCCAGGAGGGCAATCCAGGAATGGCCAGTGGCGGTATGGGTGACCTGTTATCTGGTATCATTGCCGCTCTTTGGGCTCAGGGCTATGCTGCTATTACGGCGGCGCAGCTTGGAGTCTGTGTGCATGGTGAAGCAGGGGATTGTGCGGCGGTAGAGGGGGAGCGTGGCATGTTGGCGTCGGATCTGCTGCCCTTTATTCGTCGACTGGTGAATCCGGTGGAATTAAGAGAATGAGAAGTGAGTTTACGGCGATTTTAGCCGATGAATCGGCGACGTTGGCACTCGGGGCCAGACTGGCTCTTTGCTGTCAGAGTGCGATGACCTGCTTTTTGCATGGAGAGCTGGGGGCGGGGAAAACCACCTTTACCAGAGGCTTTGTGCAAGCTCTCGGCCACCAGGGACGAGTCAAAAGCCCCACTTATACCCTGGTTGAAGCCTATGAATTGGCGAAGTGGCAGGTGTACCATTTTGATCTCTATCGCCTGGCGGATCCTGAAGAGCTGGAGTTTATGGGGATTCGTGACTATTTTGGTCCCGATTGTCTGTGCCTGGTAGAATGGCCGGAGAAGGGGGAGGGGTGGTTACCTTCGCCTGATCTGGATATCAGATTGAATTATGTGGGAGAGCAGCGCGAGATTATTATCCGCGCCTGCTCTCCCAAGGGTGAAGCCATTTTGAGCGTGTTGTCTTCGTCGTGAAACGTATCCTTATCTTTATCGGCCTCAGTTTGATGGCGCAATCCCTTTGGGCTAATCAGCTCAAGGGGTTGCGAGTAGCTCCCAGTGCAGAGAAGACTCGCATCGTCTTCGACATGACGGAGAAGCCTCAGTATAGCTATACCCTGACGGAGGCCTCTGCACAGTTGGTGGTCGATCTGCAGTCGATCACCGGCGTTCTGAGTAACCCTGAGCTTCAGCGCAAGCTGGGGCCTGTGATCAAGTCTGTGCGTCGAGCCGCCCCTCCCGTACCGGGTGGCCTGCGCTTGGTCTTTGAACTGGCGCAGAGCACTAAGCCAACTGTCTTCACCCTGCGCCCCCAGCAGCAATATGGGCATCGTCTAGTGATTGATCTTAGCCACGGTGGTTCACCCATCACTGCCTCGGTTCGTTCCGGCGTAAGCTCTGCCTCTGCCGGGAGCCAGAACCTGGCGGAGAGAAGTGGAAAAGCGGTGGCGCCGGTGGTGAGCTCGGTTGGCAAGCCGCTTACCTCTTCTACTGCACAGCGCTCGGACAAACCTGTTGCGGGGCGCATCATCGCCATGAGTGATGAGCCGGCTATCCGCAATTCCGGTGGTGTTCAGATCAAGGAAGAAACCCTCTCTACTCAGGTGCGTACGGTTGGGAGTAAGCCGGCAGGGGAGCCGCAGCGTAGCGCTTCAACCTCTAGCACTACCTCGCCGTTGTCGGTGGCCAAGCCAGCAGCTGACAGCCGGATTAAGCCTTACCAGACGGACGCACAACCGCCGGCCGCACTGGCTCCACGCTCCGCAACGCCCGTCGCCAAGGGCGGAGATGGCACTGTAGTCATAGCGATCGATGCCGGGCATGGTGGCAAGGACCCTGGGGCAATAGGCCAGAATGGGACGTATGAGAAGCATGTGACCCTGGCTGTGGCTCGCGAACTCAGTGCCATGATCAATCGTCAGCCAGGGATGCGAGCCGTGATGACCCGCACCGGCGACTACTTTGTTGATCTGGATGCGCGTTCTGAAATTGCGCGCCGGCACAAGGCTCAACTGCTGGTCTCCATTCATGCCGATAGTGTCGAAAATGGCACGGCCCGAGGCGCTTCGGTCTGGATCCTCTCCAACAAGCGGGTGGATCGCGAGATGAACAAGTTGCTGGGTCAGCAGGACAAGCACACCCAGCTGTTGGGTGGGGCGGGCAAGGTCATTGCCGAGGCGGAACCCAATCCCTATCTGGCGCAGACTATCCTGGATCTCTCATGGGATAACTCGCGCAGTGAGGGGTACAGCATAGGTGAAAATGTCCTCAGACAGATGGGGCGTGTGGCTCGGTTGCATAAAAACAAGCCGGTGCATGCCAGCCTGGCGGTACTCAAGGCACCAGATATTCCCTCCTTGCTGATTGAAACCGGCTTTATCTCTAATGCGCAAGAAGAGCGATTGCTGGCATCCCGCAACTACCAGAGTCAGCTGGCTAAGGCCATCTTCACCGGGATGAAGGGCTACTATGCCGACAACCCGCCAGAAGGATCCTTGCTGGCATCCCGCTCTTCGGGTTCACCGCAGCCTGCGGCCGCTACCAAGAGCTCGGTTCGCCATGTGGTGAAGACGGGGGATAGTCTCTCGCAACTGGCTCAGCGCTATGGCGTGAGCAAGCAGAGACTCAAAAGCCACAACAGTCTGAACAGCGATGTATTGCGGATCGGCCAGGTCCTCTACATCCCGACCAGCTAGCCATGCCTATACGCATTTTGCCGCCCATTCTGGCGAACCAGATTGCGGCTGGAGAGGTGGTAGAGCGTCCGGCTTCGGTTGTCAAAGAGCTGGTGGAAAACAGCCTGGATGCTGGAGCCGATCGCATAGAGATAGAGCTGGAGAAGGGGGGCTGCAAGCTTATCCGCATCCGGGATAATGGGGCGGGCATCCCCAGGGATGAGCTGGCGCTGGCACTCTCCCGGCATGCGACCTCCAAGGTTTGGACCATAGATGATCTGGAGTCAATCGGCAGTCTCGGCTTTCGAGGGGAGGCCCTGGCTTCCATCAGCTCGGTTTCACGCCTGACCCTCACCTCGCGTCCGGCTAGCCAGAGTGAAGCCTGGCAGGCCAGCGCCGAAGGGCGGGAGATGGCCGTCGAGTTACGGCCGGCGGCACACCCGGCGGGTACCACGCTGGATGTTGTGGATCTCTTCTTCAACACACCTGCCCGGCGAAAATTCTTGCGCAGCGAGAAGACTGAATTCAGCCATATCGATGAGTTGCTGCGGCGCCTGGCACTGAGTCGATTCGATGTGAGTTTTACGCTCAAGCATAATGGCAAATTGGTCCGGCAATACCGGGCTGCTCACTCCCCGGAAGAGCGTCAGCGCAGGGTGGCCCTGGCTTGTGGAGCTCCTTTTTTGTCTCGGGCCATCAGTTTATCCAGTGCGCACCTGGGCTTGACCCTATCAGGTTGGCTCCTGCCGCCTGCCGAATCGACCGATACGACCCCTGAGATACAGTATTGTTATGTCAATGGCCGCATGATGCGCGACAAGCTCATCAATCATGCGATCCGCCAGGGCTACCTGGAAGCACTGGGTGTGGAGTGCTCTCCCTCCTATGTCCTTTACCTGACCCTGGATCCGCGTCAGGTCGATGTGAATGTCCATCCGGCCAAACATGAAGTGCGCTTTCATGAATCGCGTCTGGTTCATGACTTTATCGTGCGAGTGGTGTGTGATGCGCTCAATGAGCGTTTCTGCGCCACCCATCAGGCCCCTGAGATACACGAGCCTCCTCTGGAAACCGCTTATCCCCAATTGCACCACGCATCTGCTGAGGCGCGGAGAGAGCCTGCATTGTCGTCACGACCGCATGGTTATCTGGACAGGCATTCGGCCCAGGGCAGTCAACGCGGTCGGGGTGGCGAACTCTCGGCTGCGGCCTGGCAAGGTGTGCAAGGGCTGCTGACAACCCTGCCAGCGGCGTCTTCGGTTCAAGCCGTTGAAGAGGTGTCTGCTTCGCTTGCCGTGGATAGTGCCAACCAGATTGCCGCCTGGCGAGTGCTGAGCCTGCCCCATCCCAAGGTAGCCTTGTTGCAGTGCGGGTCAGCCTATCGCTTGCTGCACCTGCCTGGCGCAGAGGCTGCGCTGCTGGGCCATCGACTGAGAGTGCAGTGGACAAACGGGGCTGTGACAACACAACCCCTGCTGATGCCTATCCTGATCCAGTTGGAGTCCTCACAGCGGCAGCAACTGATGAGTGCAGACTCATGGTTGGGGCATCTGGGCATTGAGTGGAAAGCGGCCAGTGGCGACAACATCATGATCTATCGGGTGCCTGTGGCCATGCGAAATAGCAATTTGGCTAAGACATTTCTTGAGCTGCTGGCATTGGGGGTCTCATCTGGCGAGGCCGATTGTGCGGCCAGGATTTGTGACTGGTTAGCTGGCCTGGCTGTAGCCCAGAGCGATTATTCGCTACCGAGCGCTACCGCTCTGGTGGCTAACTTATTGGATGAGCAGCCCGAGCGGTTGCTTGATGAGAGTCTGAGTCGTGCGGTAGGTTTTTCCTCCGCTATTGAGGAGCTGTTACGTGAAGCCTGAGCCTTTGGCAATTTTTCTGATGGGCCCAACGGCATCGGGTAAGACGGCCTTGGCCATGGAGCTGGTGCGTCACCTGCCTTGTGACATCATCAGTGTAGATTCAGCCCTGATCTACCGGGGCATGGACATAGGCACCGCCAAGCCAAGCCCAGAGGAGTTGGCCGTAGCACCCCACCGCCTGATCGACATTCTCGATCCATCGGAAGCCTATTCGGCCGCCGATTTTCGTCGTGATGCCTTGGCGGAGATGGCCGAAATAGCCGGCAGAGGGCGCATTCCCCTGCTGGTAGGGGGAACCATGCTCTATTTCAAGGCATTACTGGAGGGGTTATCACCGCTCCCTGAAGCGGATCCTCAGATCCGTGCGGAGATAGAGCAGGAGGCGGCCAGTCGAGGTTGGTCTAGTTTACATCAGGAGCTTTGTACCATTGATCCTGTGGCTGGAGCCAGGATCCATCCCAATGATCCTCAGCGATTGTCGCGTGCGCTGGAAGTTTTCCGCATTTCAGGTAAAACTTTAACCGAATTGACGCAACAGCAGGGTGAACCCTTACCCTATCGTACCTTGCAATATGCCATAGCACCGAGTGATCGCGAGGTGTTACGGGAGCGGATCGCTCTGCGTTTTGATGCTATGTTGGAGCAAGGTCTGGCTGCAGAGGTGCGTTTATTACTGGAAAGAGGTGATCTGAATCCCTCTTTGCCTTCGATCCGGTGTGTAGGTTATCGTCAGATGTGGGATTATCTGACCGGCTCGCTCGACTATGAGCAGATGCGATACCGCGGCATTGTCGCTACGTGTCAACTGGCAAAGCGGCAGATGACCTGGTTACGAAGCTGGCCTCATCCTGTGACCTGGTTGCAGAGTGCAGGAGAGGATAATCTTGATATCGTTTTGCGTGACGTTGGTTCCTGTGGGTGAGCAAGCTATAATCGGGATGCCTTTTTAAGAAGGCGATAATTAAGTACAACAAATATAAGGATTAGAACCATGGCTAAGGGGCAATCACTTCAGGATCCATTTTTGAACGCTTTGCGTCGCGAACGGATCCCGGTTTCCATCTATCTGGTTAATGGTATCAAGTTGCAGGGACAAATCGAGTCCTTTGACCAGTTTGTTATTCTGCTGAAAAACACTGTGAGCCAGATGGTATATAAACACGCTATCTCGACCGTAGTGCCTGCCCGCGCCGTTCCTCATCATCAGCACACCGCAGGTGCTTCGTCTGCTGAAGGTCAGCAGGAAGAGTGATGACTGCGTGGCTGTGGCCAGCATATTTTCACCTTGATTGCTGGTATCTCTCGGTGGAGGCATCGACTGCCTCTGCATAAGGAGTTTTTGCTTGTTTGACCGTTATGAAGCTGGCGAACAGGCCATTCTGGTTCACGTCGATTTCACGGATGAAGGCGCACGCGAAGACTTGGCAGAATTGCAGATGTTAGCAAGTTCTGCCGGTGCGAATGCCCTGTCTGTCATTACTTGCCGTCGCGCAACGCCGCAACCCAAATTTTTTGTCGGGACAGGTAAAGCCGATGAGATTGCCTGTGAGGTCAAGCGTCTTGGCGCCGATCTGGTTATTTTTAACCATGCCTTGACTCCGGCACAGGAGCGCAATCTGGAGCGTCTGTTTGAGTGCCGAGTCCTGGATCGCACGACACTGATCCTGGATATCTTTGCCCAGCGTGCTCGAACCCATGAGGGTAAGTTGCAGGTTGAGCTGGCACAGCTGCGCCATATCTCCTCACGTCTGGTGCGGGGCTGGACTCACCTTGAGCGACAGAAGGGGGGGATAGGCCTGCGTGGTCCGGGTGAGACTCAGCTAGAGACAGATCGTCGACTGATCCGCGAGCGCATTACCAATATACTGCGGCGTCTGGAGAAGGTTGAGAAGCAGCGAGAGCAGGGGCGACGTGCGCGTGTGCGAAATGAGATACCCGTGGTCTCGCTGGTCGGTTATACCAATGCCGGTAAATCAACCCTGTTCAATCGATTGACCAATTCGACCGTCTATGCAGCCGATCAACTCTTCGCTACGCTGGACCCAACCTTGCGCCGCATAGCCTTACCGGATGTCGGAGCGGTTGTTCTGGCGGATACGGTAGGGTTTATTCGTCATCTTCCACACGATCTGGTGGCGGCCTTCAAGGCTACGTTGCAGGAGACGCGAGAAGCCGATCTGCAACTGCATGTCATCGATTGCGCGGATGAGCGCATGGAAGACAATATGGCCCAGGTTCAGTCGGTATTGACCGAGATTGAGGCCGATGACCTGCCTCAGCTCCAGGTCTTCAATAAACTCGATGCGGTGCCGGGTGCCCGGCCTCGCATAGAGCGGGATGATGAGGGCAAGCCCAAGGCTGTCTGGTTATCAGCCCTGAGCGGTGAAGGGTGTCAGTTATTGCTGGATGCGGTAACTGAGCTGTTGTTACCGGGCATTGCTCAACACACCCTGTGTCTGCCGGTTGACTCGGGTCGATTGCGCAGCCTGTTTTACCAAATGAAAGCCATCAAGTCAGAGAGCTTCTCTGCAGATGGGGAGTTGATGCTCGAAGTTCGACTGCCACAGAGCGACTGGAATCGTCTGCTGAAGCAGGAAGGTGAGGCTCTGGCAGCCTTTATTGTGGCTTAATAGCTTGATACAGTTTGTGAAAACAACAAAAGAGTGGAGACGCCAATGGCTTGGAACGAGCCCGGAAATAGTGGGAAAGACCGAGATCCATGGGGGAATAGTGGCAAGAATCAAACTCCTCCTGATTTGGATAAGGTGTTGCGAAATCTGCTGCAAAAACTCTCGGGTTTAACCGGAGGCCGCCGTCCTGGTGGTGATGTCAGCGGATTGGGGATCGCCCTTGTTGTTATGGTGGCGCTCGTCGCCTGGGTGATTAGTGGTTTTTATACCATCAAAGAAGCTGAGCGGGGGGTAGTGCTGCGTTTTGGTAAGTTTTACCAGAGCGTGGAGCCTGGTCTGCGCTGGAAGGCAACCTTCATCGATCAGGTCATCCCGGTTGATGTCGAGTCGGTGCGCTCCTTGCCGGCAGCCGGTTTCATGCTGACCGAAGATGAGAACGTGGTGAAGGTTGAGATGGATGTGCAGTACCGTGTCGCCGACCCTCGTAAGTATCTGTTCAGCGTTACGAATGCAGATGACTCCTTGAGCCAGGCCACCGATAGCGCCCTGCGCTATGTCGTGGGCCACACCACAATGGATGAGGTGTTGACTCGTGGCCGTGAAAAAGTGCGTCAGGATACCTGGCAGGTGCTGGAGCAGGTGATTGAGCCTTATGACATGGGCATAGTGGTGGTGGATGTTAACTTCCTGCCGGCTCGTCCTCCCGAAGAGGTGAAGGATGCCTTTGATGATGCCATCTCGGCTCAGGAAGATGAGCAGCGCTTCATCAGTGAGGCGGAAGCTTATGCCCGTGAGGTTGAGCCTAAGGCTCGAGGTCAGGTACAGCGTCTGACTGAAGAGGCGCAGGGTTATAAGGAGCAGGTAGTGCTAAAGGCTACGGGTGAAGTGGCGCGCTTTAATGAGCTCTTGCCACAATATCTGGCTGCCCCCGAGCTTACCCGCCAGCGTATCTATCTGGAAACAATGGAAGAGGTCTACAGCAAGAATAACAAGGTGCTGGTTGATCTGCCGAAAGGCTCTAGCAGCATGATCTATCTGCCGTTGGACAAATTGACTCCTACCCGGGGTAACCAGAAGTCGCAAGCTGTTGCGCCAGTGGCCCAGCAGCAGAGTCCGATTCCGCATAATGTTGGAGACCTCTCCCCCGAAACCATGGGACAGGCCAGTACTCCACTACGAAACAGTGATCGCAGCGGAGGGAGATACTAAGCGATGAAAAAGATTGTATTGGGTATCGTGGCGCTATCGCTGCTGTTGGGTTCCTCTTCTGTCTTCGTGATCGATGAGGGCTTGGTGGGCATAGTGGTGCAGTTTGGCAAGGTGAAGCGGCAGTCCGATTCAACCCAGCCTATCGTCTATCAACCTGGCTTGCATCTGAAGTGGCCGCTGATTGATGAGGTGCGTAAGCTGGATGCTCGTATCCAGACTATGGACGGGCAGGCTGATCGCTTCGTTACGGCCGAGAAAAAAGATCTCATCATAGACTCCTATGTGAAATGGCGAATTGAAGACTTTGCCAAGTTTTTCCTCGCCACAGGTGGTGGAAACCGGGCTCAAGCCGAGGTACTGCTGAAGCGTAAGATCAACAATGGTCTGCGTTCAGAAATTGGCGGCCGTACCATAAAGGATATTGTCTCCGGTGAGCGTACCGAGGTGATGGAAGATGCCTTGAAGAAGATGGCCAGCTCCTCTGAGTTGGGTATCAAGGTGGTGGATGTGCGTATCAAGCAGATCAACCTGCCTCTTGAGGTTTCCAACTCCATCTATCGCCGTATGCGAGCTCAGCGTGATGCCGTGGCGCGTGAACACCGCTCTCAGGGTCGTGAGAAGGCTGAATTTATTCGTGCCGATATCGACCGTCGGGTGACCATAATGCTGGCCGATGCTGAACGGAAGTCGCGTCAACTGCGCGGGGAAGGGGATGCGGAGGCGAGCCATATCTATGCTGAAACCTACAAGAAGGATCCTGAATTCTTCGCTTTCCTGCGGAGTATGGATGCTTACCGGAACAGCTTCAGCAGTGGCAGCGACATCATGGTGCTGAATCCGGATGACGAGTTCTTCCGCTACTTTAAACAGGGTGAACGCGCCGGGAGCAAATAACCGGTTGGTGTTCGCAGTAGATCAAGGGCCTGCCATGCAGGCCCTTGCTATTTCGAGTGATTGACCATCATTTAGACCAAAATTTTGGTGCTTACGCTAGGCGAGGGCGGCGAGAGGGCAGTAAGTGACTAAACTGGGGCGTTGGACCGATGATTTATGCTAAGGCGGAGCGCTGAATTTAAGGTCGCCACGGTAAAATTGCGCCCCGTCTGGTTGTATCGACTCCCGTATTGCTGTATACGATTTGGCGGCATGGATGGCCACGCATCTTCCTCGGTTTGAGTGCGCAGGAAACGAACAGAAGACGATTCCGGCATTGCTCAAACTTTGATAGAATCCTTTTTTAACCACACTGTAGACAATGAAGATGGGACAGAGCGTCGTAATCTTGGGCACCCAATGGGGTGACGAAGGTAAAGGCAAAATTGTCGATCTGTTGACCGACAAAGCACAGTATGTAATTCGCTATCAGGGCGGCCACAATGCGGGCCATACCCTGGTCATAGACGGTGAGAAGACCGTTCTCCACCTTATCCCCTCCGGGATCCTGCGTGATAACTGTAAGTGTATCATTGCCAATGGTGTCGTTCTGGCGCCGGATGCCTTGATCAAAGAGATGAAAGAGCTGGAAGCGCGCGGCGTTCCGGTGCGTGAGCGCCTGCTGCTGAGCGAAGCCTGCCCTCTGATTCTGCCTTACCACGTTGCCCTGGATCAGGCGCGGGAAAAGGCTCGCGGTGCCAAGGCAATTGGTACTACGGGTCGAGGCATTGGCCCTGCTTACGAAGATAAAGTCGCTCGTCGCGGTCTTCGTGTGGGTGACCTGTTCAACATGGCCTCCTTTGCCGACAAGCTCAAGGAAGTGATGGAGTTCCACAACTTCCAACTGACCAACTACTACGGTGTTGAGGCTGTCTCTTATGAGGCTGTGCTGGCCGAGGCGCAAGGTTATGCCGAGCTGCTCACCTCCATGGTTGTCGATGTGACTGACCTGCTGGATAAGGCGCGTTTGCGTGGTGATCGTCTGATGTTTGAAGGGGCCCAGGGCACCCTGCTCGACATCGACCATGGTACTTACCCCTACGTGACCTCCTCCAATACCACGGCTGGTGGCGTGGCGACTGGCTCAGGTTTCGGCCCACGTTTTGTCGACTATGTGCTGGGTATTGCCAAGGCCTATACTACCCGTGTGGGTGCGGGTCCATTCCCGACTGAACTGCACGATGAGGTTGGTGAACGCCTGGGGATCAAGGGGCACGAGTTTGGTGCCACGACTGGCCGTAAGCGTCGTTGTGGCTGGTTTGATGCGGTGGCCATGAAGCGCGCCATTCAAGTCAACTCAGTCTCTGGTTTCTGCCTGACCAAGCTGGATGTGCTGGATGGTCTGGAAACCGTCAAGATCTGCATCGGCTACAAATTCCCGGACGGTTCTGTTCGCGATGTGCCACCTATGGCGGCGGATGATTACGAACAGGTCGAAGCTGTCTACGAGAGCATGCCAGGCTGGAGTGAAAACACTTTTGGTGCCAAGAGCATTGAGGCGTTGCCAGAAGCTGCCCGGAACTACATACAGCGCATCGAAGAGATCACTGGGATTCCGGTTGATATCATCTCCACCGGTCCTGATCGCGATGAGACCATGATATTGCGTCACCCGTTCGCCGATTGATGGGGCGACAAGGGAACTTAAAAAGCCGGTTTGAATAACCGGCTTTTTTATTGCTCCGTGACAAGCGGCAAGAGAGAGGGGATAGGCTTGAGCGCTGGTTTAGTTGGAGCGCAATACCGCCATATCCGCGAGTTCGCAGAGCGCCTGGTGGTAAGGTCCATCCGGAAGCGCGGCAATGGCTGCTTTGGCCTTGTCTGCCTCCTCCCTGGCCCGATGCTGGCTGTACTCCAGGGCTCCGGTTTCACGCAGAATGGCAAGGATGGCATCGAGATGCTCCAGGCCGTTACGTTCGACTATGGCATCGGTGAGCACTTTGCGCTGGGCTGGATTGGCCTGTTGCATGGCGTAGATGAGGGGTAGGGTGGGTTTTCCCTCCGCCAGGTCATCTCCCACGTTTTTACCCATGTCCGCACTGGCCGAGGTGTAGTCCATCACGTCATCTACGATTTGAAAGGCGGTTCCCAGATAACGGCCATACTCCTGCATGGCTTGCTCTATCTCGGGTGGGCTGTCACATAAGACGGCCCCCAGGCGGGTAGCGGCTTCGAATAGTTTGGCCGTCTTGCAATAGATGACCTGAAAATAGTTCTCTTCCGTGGTTTCCGGGTCATTGCAGTTCATCAACTGCATCACTTCACCTTCGGCTATGACGTTGGTGGCTTCTGCCAGTATCTCCATGATGCGCAGATTCTGGAGTTCGGCCATCATCTGGAAGGAGCGGGTATGCAAGAAGTCACCGACCAGTACGCTTGCCGCATTGCCAAACAGGGCATTGGCGGTATCGCGGCCGCGGCGCAGTTCCGAGCCATCGACCACGTCATCGTGCAGCAGGGTGGCGGTATGGATGAACTCTATGATGGCCGCCAACTTGATATGCTTATCACCCTGATAGCCCAAGGCACGGGCTGCCAGTATGGCTAGCAAGGGGCGCATCCGCTTGCCGCCGCCATTGACAATGTAGATGCCAATTTGATTGATGAGTGCGACATCAGATTGGAGGCGTTGCAGGATGAGTGCGTTGACCGCCTGCATGTCATCGGCGGAGAGGGCGCGAATTGCGAGTTGATCCATAGCTATCGATACTGCGTCCTGAAGGGGGCTCGAGCTGGGCCTAAAGTGTGTAGGTAACAATTCTACATCAATTGCTAAACCTTTGCAGTGCTTGCTGTCAGGACTCTGGGGTGATCACAAAATGATCTTTTACTGAAATGGCCCTTGCCTGCTCGATTGAAGTTGCGTAAAATGCGCGCCCATTGTCATCTAGTTTTTTGTGCACCGTCTGCATGTCAGAATGTGTGCCAATTCGGAGTTTAAACATGTACGCTGTTATCCTAAGTGGCGGCAAGCAACACCGTGTAGCTGAAGGTCAGGTGGTTCGCCTGGAGAAGCTGGAAGCCGAAACTGGTGTTACCGTAGAATTCGATAAGGTTCTGATGGTTGCCCAAGGCGAAGAAGTGAAAGTTGGCGCACCTTACGTTGCTGGCGGTAAAGTTCTGGCTGAAGTCGTGGCTCATGGCCGTGGCGATAAGGTCAAGATCGTCAAGTTCCGTCGTCGTAAGCACCATCGTAAAGAGATGGGCCACCGTCAGTGGTTCACCGAAGTTAAAATCACTGGCATCACAGCTTAATTCTGAGGAGTCCATCAAATGGCACATAAAAAGGCTGGCGGTTCTTCCCGCAACGGTCGCGATTCCCAAGCCAAACGCCTGGGTGTAAAGCGCTTCGGTGGTGAGTCTGTTCTGGCAGGTAACATCATCATCCGTCAACGTGGTACCAAGTTCCACGCTGGTGAGAACGTAGGTTGTGGCAAGGACCACACTCTGTTCGCTACCGCGGAAGGCAAGGTCAAATTCGAAGTTAAAGGCCCGAATAACCGTAAGTATGTCAGCATAGTTGCTGAGTAATTTGCGCCGAAGGCTCGAAAGGCCCTGCCCTATGGCAGGGCTTTTTGTTTTTGCGGTTAATGATAGGCATGATGTCGCCTAGCTGGCATCCAGCTCATCGCCCAAACCGTGCCTGATCTCTATAATTGCACCATGACGTTCGATCAGGGTGATTGGAGTTGTAACACTATGAAATTTGTTGATGAAGTTCAGGTCCGTATCGAGGCGGGTGATGGTGGAAATGGCTGTGTCAGCTTTCGCCGTGAAAAATATATTCCCAACGGGGGCCCAGATGGTGGTGATGGCGGCGACGGCGGTGATGTCTACCTGCTAGCCGATGAAAACCTCAACACCCTGATCGACTTCCGTTTTGAACGTTTCCATGAAGCCGAACGTGGCGAGAATGGCCGGGGTGCCAATTGTACTGGCGCACGCGGTCGCGATCTGGTTCTGAAAGTCCCTGTTGGTACGCGCGCTACCGATGAAGATACGGGTGAAGTGTTAGGTGATTTGACCAAGCATGGTCAGAAGCTGATGGTTGCCAAGGGTGGCTTCCATGGTTTGGGTAATACCCGCTTCAAGAGTTCAGTGAACCGGGCGCCACGTCAGAAAACCATGGGGACTCCTGGCGAGCAGCGTAACTTGCGTATGGAGTTGCTGCTGCTGGCGGATGTTGGCCTGCTGGGGTTGCCCAATGCCGGCAAATCAACCTTCATTCGTGCCGTCTCAGCGGCTCGTCCTAAAGTCGCGGATTACCCCTTTACCACTTTGGTGCCGAACCTGGGTGTGGTGCGTATGTCCACGGGCAAGTCTTTTGTGGTCGCGGATATCCCGGGTCTCATTGAGGGGGCGGCGGAGGGTGCTGGTCTGGGGATCCGTTTCCTCAAGCACCTGGAGCGTTGCCGTGTGCTGTTGCATCTGGTGGACATCCTGCCGGTTGATGAATCCGACCCCGCCGAAAATGCCAAGACCATCATTCATGAGTTGGAGAAGTACAGCCCTGAGCTGGCGGCCAAGCCGCGCTGGTTGATCTTCAACAAGCTCGATCTGGTTCTCGAGGAAGAGGCGGATGCCATCATAGAGCGGGTGGTGAAGGAGTTGGCCTGGGAAGGTCCCGTCTACCGCATCTCAGCTTTTGATAAGCAGGGTACGGATCCCATCTGCTACGACATTCAGGCGTTGCTGGAGAGTATGCCCAAGCCAAGTGAGCTGGAGGCGCAGAAACCAGAGCGTGTTGAATTCAAGTGGGATGACTATCATAAAGAGCAGCTGGCTCAGGTGGCAGATGAGGAGCTGGATGACGATGATGACGACGACTGGGATGATGACGATTACGATGTAGAAGTGATCTACACTCGTTGATCCTGAGCCCCCTCGGCATACCGAGGGGGCTTTTTCTTGGAGAGGTTACATGTCGGTTTTTTCCCCTGCTGCGCGTCTGGAGTGGCTCATCTATCGTCACATCCGCTTTATCCATGTACTCAAAATATCTCTCGCGCTGCTGATCGCTCATCTCATCGATCATGTTTATCCCGTGCCCTATCTGGCTTGGACTTCGGTGACCATAGTCATCATCATGCTCACCCTGCCGCAGGTGGGGGGGGCCCTGGAGAAGTCGATCCAGCGGGTGATTGGCACCCTGTGCGGGGCGGCTTATGGCATCGGTGTGCTGTATATCTCGCAGACCCCCTGGCTCACTGCCTTGTTGGTGTTATTGGCCATTGCTTTTGTCACCTGGCGCGCCAGTGGCAAGATGAGTTACGCCTATCTGGTAGCGGGTTTTACGCTGATGATAGTGCTTGATGGGGGCGAGCAGGGAATGCGGGAAGCTATCTGGCGCACTGCGACCATACTCTTGGGTTGTTTGATTGCCATTAGTGTCTCTCAGCTGGTATTACCGCTGCGCTCTCGTAATGAGTGGCGCTGGTTGCTGGCGGCCTCACTCACCGGGATGGCTCAGCTGTGGTTGAGCCACCTTTCACCGAATGTCTATCACCCCCTGCCAACCAAGGGGCGACTCAAAAAGCTGGAGCGTAATATACAGCGCCAGAGGGGATTGCTGCGTTCTGTGACCCTGGAGAGCCGTAGCCTGCGTCATTCTCAGCGGGAGTTGGATATGCTGGTTGAGGCGCAAGGTCGCTGCTTGTTATTGATTGAGCTCATAGCCCAGAGTCGCTGGGAAAGTAGTGACAGTGCCCAGTCGATTCAGCATCACTACCCCATAGGTTTGCGGGCGCGCTCTTTGGCCATATGGATGGAGGAGGCGGGGCGGTTTTGTTCGGGTGAGCGTGCGGTTCTGCCTGCGTTGGAGTCCATCTCTGAACTAAAGCACTATCTCGGCGCACATTTGGGGCAAGGTGGAGAGCCAACCTTGAATGCTTATGGCTATGGTTGGCTGATCTATCAGTGTGGTTTACAGTTAGCGCTGCTGGAGAAGCTACTGCGCAACCTGGCCCAGATAAAAGGCGACAGCACCCCTGTCCTTGATATGGGTTAAGTCCTGCAGTGTGAGATGAGCTTATAATGCCTCCCCCCGCATGGGGTGGCCATTAGTGCATGTTCAAGGAAGATGAAGACGATGCAACAGCATAAAAAACTGACGCACGAAGAGCAGACGGATGTGACCCGGGTGCTTGTCAAAACCGCCCAGATGTTGGCCTCCTGTGGGGCAGAGAGCCGGATCATAGAGCAAACCACTTGTCGCCTGGGAAACTCGCTGGGTATCGAAAGTGTCGAGATGGCTATCACGCCCAGTGCGATTATTCTCACCACGCTAAACCACGGTTCCTGTATCACGACTACACGTCGTATCCATGAGTTTGGCATCAACATGCAAATGCTGTGTGAAATCCAGCGTGTCTGCATTCTGGCAGAGAAAAAACTGCTGGAGAATACGGCCGAGGTTCGAGCCAGGCTGGATGCCATCAAGCCCTTTCGCTATAACCGTTGGCTGGTCGTCTTGATGATAGGTCTCTCATGCGGCTGTTTTAGCTTGCTGTTTGGAGGCGATCTGCCGGTCTTTGCCATCACCACCCTGGCTTCATCGGTTGCCATGTTTGTGCGTCAAGAGATAGCCCATCGCCACTTCAGTCCGCTGCTTAATTTTGCGGTTACGGCATTCGTGGCAACGCTCATAGCCAGTTGTGCTCCTCTTTATGGCCTGGGAGAGCAACCCGAGCTGGCGATGGCAGCCTGTGTGCTGCTGTTGGTGCCTGGTTTTCCGCTCATTAACGCCATGCTGGATGTGGTCAAGGGGTATTACAACATGGGGCTGGCGCGTTGGCTCACGGCAACCATGCTCACCTTGAGTGCCACTTCCGGCATAGTTCTGGCCATGAAATTGACAGGTGTCTGGGGGTGGCAGCCATGAGAGAACTCTTGCTTTTGGCCCTGGGTGAGGCCTTGTTGTCAGCCGTCCCCGCTGTGGGGTTTGCCATGCTCTTCTCTGTCCCGCCGCGCTTTCTTAAGTACTGCGCTCTGGGTGGGGCTATGGCGCGTGGTTTTCGCGCCGTGCTTATTGAGAATGGTCTGCCCATTGAGTGGGCAACCTTGGCAGCCAGCAGCCTGGTCAGCCTGTTGTTTGTCTACTGGTCCCGCCGATTGATAGCGCCGCGGCCAGTTTTTACCGTGGCCTGTATTATTCCCATGATACCGGGCAAATCGGCTTTCAATACCATCATCGCCGTGTTGAGCATGAACAATGAGGGGGCCAGTGCTCATCTCATCAGTGCCGCCTGCGAGAACGGGCTGAAAACACTGTTTATTCTGATGGCGCTCAGTTTTGGCCTGGCCATTCCACCGCTCATCATCTACCGTAACCGACCCATAGTATGATTGTTGATAGAGTGAGAAGATGTTGATTTCACTGATCGTGGCCACGGCCCAGAATAGAGTGATAGGCAAAGGGAATGCCATGCCCTGGCACCTGCCTGCCGATCTACGGCATTTTAAAAACATCACGCTGGGAAAGCCGGTCGTGATGGGGCGCCGCACCTTTGAGTCTATCGGACGCCCCTTGCCCGGACGGCGTAATCTGGTGATCAGCCGTAATCCTGAGTGGCAGGCTGAAGGTGTCGAGGTGGCGGCGTCGTTAGATGATGCTCTCGCTCTGGTCAGTGGGGTGGATGAGGTGATGATCATAGGCGGTGGTCAGCTCTACGCCGAGGCTCTGCCTCGGGCCGATCGGCTCTATTTAACCCTCATCGATCTGACCGTGGAGGGTGATACCTATTTTCCGGATTATCAACGCTACTCATGGCAGGAGCTGGAGCGGAGTACGCACCAGCCAGATGAAAAGAATCCCCATGCCTATACCTTTGTGACCTTGGGGCGTAGCTAGAAGAGCTTGACCCGGCATCATGAAGAAACCGCCTTAACGGCGGTTTTTTCATTTGGCGCACCCTATGTGGTGTTAGTCACCCTTGGCGTAGATGGGACAGCCTAAGCTGAACGTGGCGCCATCATCCCAGCGCCACAAGGTCAACTGGTTACCCCAGACGCAGCCGGTATCCAAGGCGTGGATCTTGGGTGCCGGGCACTGCCCCATCAGCGCTGCCCAGTGGCCAAAGACCAGATCTGGTTCGTTGGCCTCGCGAACTCGGACTTCAAACCAGGGTTTTAGCTCAGGGGGTTGTTGCTTGGGAGAGACCTTGCTGTGAAAGTCCAGGCTGCCATCCACAGTGCAGAAGCGCATACGCGTATAGGCATTGATGATAAAACGCCAGCGCGGCAAGCCACTCAGGCGAGGATCCCAGCGAGCGGGATCATTACCGTACATGTGGCAGAGCAACCAGTTGCCCTGGTCGCTACGCAACAGCTCCTCTACCTCGCGGGCACAACTGCGCGCCGTGGCCAGATCCCAGCCAGGAGGGAGGCCCGCATGGCTCATGATCAGGGGAACGCTGGGGTGTTCGGCTAGCAGAGGTTGCAGCCGTAGCCAGCGTAGTAGCTTGTCGGCATCGTGTGCATTGAACAGGGCTTCGAGCTTATCTTTTTTCTTCGGTTTAACATAGCCGGCTGCTGTGGCCAGCAGGTGCAGATCATGGTTGCCCAGCACAGTCGTGGCTTGAAAGCCTAGGCCATGCACAAACCGCAGCACCTCAAGGGATTTGGGGCCTCGAGCAACCAGATCACCGGTCAGCCAGAGTTCATCGTCAGCGGGATCAAAATGGGCAAGGTCGAGTAAACGGCGGAGTTCGTCATAGCAACCCTGAACGTCGCCAACACAATAGATAGCCATAAAATTAATGAATCAGGTGAGGCGTGGCGAGCGTAAACACCGGAATGGCGAACTCGAACAGTTCACCATCCTCAGCCTGGAAGGTGTAACTGCCCTCCATAAAGCCCAGTGGTGTCTTGATGGCGACCCCGCTCTGATAGGCATAGCTCTCACCGGGGGCGATGAAAGGCTGTTCACCGACCACGCCGGGGCCTTGCACTTCAGTGCGAAGGCCGTTGGCATCCGTGATGATCCAGTGTCGCTCCAGGAGTTGAACGCCAAGGGGGCCCTGGTTTTCTATCTCGATAGTATAGGCAAAGCTGTAGTGAGCCTGATCGGGTCTCGATTCCTCGTCAAGATAACGAGGATAGGGGGTGATCAGTAGCTTTGCCGCCATACTTATCCCTCTTTGTGGTCGCTAAGCCAGTTGGCAATAGTGACAAACTGCACCAGCGTGAGGCTCTCTGGTCGCAGATTAGGATCTATCCCCAACTCAGTCAACTGCTCCGGGGTGATGAAGTTGCGCATGCTGTTGCGTATGGTCTTGCGGCGCTGATTGAATGCTTCCATGCAGACCCGATGCAGGTCGCTTACCTGTTTGGCGGCAAGGGATGGCTGTGCGTGAGGAACCAGGCGCACGACGGCTGAATCAACCTTGGGGGCCGGCTTGAAGGAGCCAGGTCCGACATGCAGCACGGGTGTGATGCTGCAGTAATATTGCGCCATCACACTCAGACGGCCATAGGCCTTGCTGCCCGGGCCGGCCGCCAGGCGATCGACCACCTCTTTTTGCAGCATGAAATGCATATCCTGGATGAGACCTGTCTGCTCAAACAGGTGAAACATCAGGGGGGTGGAGATGTTGTAGGGGAGGTTGCCAAACACGCGCAGGGGTTTTCCCTCCTGCTTGAGGCTGCTGAAGTCAAACTTCATGGCATCGGCCTCATGAATGGTGAGCTTATCCTTCAGGAGCGGATGATGGCGCAGTCGTTCAGCCAGATCCCGGTCCAGCTCCACCACATGCATGGATGAAACTTGTGACGCGACGGGCTCGGTGAGGGCTCCGAGCCCTGGCCCTATCTCTACCAGTACCTCGCCCTCCTGAGGGTGGATCGCCGCGACAATGGAGTCAATCACGTAGTGATCGTGGAGGAAGTTTTGTCCAAAGCGCTTACGGGCCGTATGGCCCAGGTGTACCTTATCGTTACTCATTATTGCTTGCTTACCATGTAGAGGGCTTGATTAAGGGCGGTTAACAGACTGCCCATCTCAGCCTTGCCGCTTCCAGCCAGATCCAGGGCCGTGCCGTGGTCGACTGACGTGCGAATAAAAGGCAGACCCAGGGTGATGTTGACCGCGCGGCCAAACCCTTTGTACTTCAACACCGGTAGCCCCTGATCGTGATACATGGCCAGCACGGCATCGGCATTGCAAAGGTACTTCTCCTGAAAGAGGGTGTCCGCAGGCAGGGGGCCTATCAGCTCCATGCCCTGGTGGCGCAGATGTGCCAGTACAGGCTCGATCACCTCTATCTCTTCACGTCCCATATGTCCGCCTTCACCGGCATGAGGGTTGAGGCCACAGACATAGATACGAGGGTGCGGAATACCAAACTGCTGGATCAGATCCTGCTGCAAGATCTGCACTGTTTTGGTGAGGCTAGCGGGTGTAATGGCCGCAGAGACGGCATTTAACGGCAGATGCGTGGTGGCCAGTGCGACTCGTAGCCCTTCGGTGGCCAGCATCATGACAACCTGCTCGCAGCCAGCCTGTTCGGCAAAAAACTCGGTATGTCCGCTAAAAGAGACTCCCGCTTCGTTGATAATCCCCTTGTGCACCGGGCCTGTTACCAGTGCTGCAAATTCACCGCTCAGGGCACCCTGAGCCGCTCGGGTCAGGGTGGCCAGGACGTAAGGCCCATTGGCCACATTCAACTGGCCTGGGATGACTTCGCCAGGCAGGGGTATGGCGGCCACTGTCAATGTTCCTGCTGCCTGGGGGCGTGCCGGGGCTGAGGGCTCATAGGGTTGCAGTTCCACATCAATACCCAGTTGGCTGGCTCTTTGGCGCAGCAGCCCAGGATCGGCGATAACGACCAGCTGTACGGGCCAGCTTTGGCTTGCCAGCCCCAGTATCAGATCAGGCCCTATGCCGGCCGGTTCTCCCGGGGTGAGTGCTATACGTTGAGTGGGCTTCATTTTAGTTGCGCATCCAGGATGTTGATGTAGGCCTCATCGCGTAGCTCATCCAGCCAGGTTTGCGCTTCTTCGACAAAACGACGGTTATAGATGATCTGATAGGCGCGGTTCTTCATCGATTCGTCGGTCGCGTCCTGTTTGCGGCGATCGGTTAGTTGGACTATATGCCAGCCGTGGCTAGAGCGGAACGGTTGGCTTAACTCGCCCCGTTGCAACTGATTGACCTCATCACGAAACGCAGGATCGTAGATATCTGGATTGGCCCAGCCCAGATCCCCCCCCTGAACCGCCGAGCCTGGGTCTTCAGAGTATTTTTCTGCCAGTTTGGCAAAGTCGGCACGGCCCGCTTTGATATCGCGTAAGAAGCCTTCAAGCATCTGCTTGGCCTTGTCATCACTCAGTATGATGGAGGGCTTGATCAGAATATGGCGAGCGCGCACCTCGGTCTGTTCCCCCAGGGCTGCGCCCTTGCTGGCGAAGATCTTGACGATATGCAGCCCCGCGCCAGAGCGTAGCGGGCCCACTATGTCGCCCTCTTTGGCGCCACGGGCTGCCTCAGCCAGCAGAGTCGGCATCTCCTCGAGTGTCATCCAGCCCCAATCGCCGCCTTCCAGTGCTTTGGGGCCTGCGCTCTCAGCCATGGCAAGCTTTTTGAAATCGGCTCCAGATTTGAGCTGTTTCAATATCTCTTCCGCTTTCTGGGCCACACGAGCCTGTTCATCGGCATCGGCATTGGCGGAGAGGGCCAGCATGATATGACCCACATGATACTGTTGCTCCTTACTTCCTTGAGCTTGCAGCAACTTGACGACCTGTTGCACCTCCTGATCCGAGATGTTGATGCGTTGACGCATCTGGTTGCGACGCACCTCGCTCATGAGCATCTCTTTGCGTATCTCATCGCGAAATTGCAGCTCGCTTAAACCATCTTTAGCTGCCTCTTGCTTAAGTCCATCAACCGTGGTGTGGCGTTCGGCTGCGATGGAGGCAATGGATTGATCCAGCTGGTTATCGCTGACTCGTAGTCCCTGTCGATCGGCCAATTGCAGCACCAGGCTCTCGCCTATCAAGCGCTCCAGAGCCTGCTTACGCAGTTGGGTTGGATTGGGCAGTGATTGTCCCTGGTTTCTGGCATCGTTCTCGACCTTTAGCACCAAGGCATCGAGTTGACTTTGCAGCACAACATCTTTGTTGACCACGGCAACAACGCGATCTAGCGGTTGAGCAACGGCATGCATAAACAGGTTGGAGCCTACCAGCAGGCAGGCGGTCAGAGTGTGCAAAAATGATTTCTTCATCAATCTCATTCCCGGTCTAAGACCGAAAGTTAGTCATTCAGGTTAAAGGGTCGGGTGTATGGCAACAGCTTGGTATTCATGCTGTATGTTGTGCCTGAGCCCACGCTGCCTAGCCCCTTCATCTGGAACTGCAGGCCGATACGCTTATCTTGCTCTGCGGTCAGGGTGGCGTTGTCGGGTTTGTTTTCCCACTCCATCACCACATTAACACTCCAGCAGCATGAGTCGTATTGTACGCCGAACAGGCGATCTATGTTGATGTTCTCTCCCAGGTCACGGTAGTAGGCGCCGATTGCCTTCCACTCCTGATTCAACGGCAGTGTCATCACAGCACCTAACTGGTTGATGTCACCCTGTTTATAGGGCGAGTCGTAGATGAACAGCTCGTCACGGACGAAGCGGTAGTTGAGCTGACCTATGAACTCCTGCTTGCGATACTCAACAGCTGAATTGCCACTTGAAACCCTGCTTTGTTCAGTGTCGTACTGAACCCCTCCGCGCAAGAACCAAAAATCGCTAGGGTGAGCATCGGCATCCAGTGTGAGCAAGGAGCGGGAGTTGGTGCTTTGCGTGTCGATTGGGGTCAGCGTAACTTTGGGATTGACCAGATTGTAAGCTTGTCCCAGGGTGACACGCAGGCGCTCTACACTCTCATGGTCAAAGATGCGGCTCGTTGCACCTATGCTGATCCGGTTGGCATCGCTGATCCGATCCAGGCCCGCGAAGCGACGGTCGCTAAACAGGCTGTAGTAGTCCTGGCGCATTGTGGTCGTGTCGTATAGTCCTATGTGATCCTGATTTTCATAGGGTACATATAGATACTGGACTTCAGGCTCCAGAGTCTGGGTGTAAAGATTGCCGTTCCAACTGCCGATGCGATCAAATACCAATCCACCATTGACGCGCACCGAGGGTAAGATGCGAGTCGCGGAACTGTCCAGGTCACCCAAGCCATACTCCAGGTAGGTGGGGTCCAGATCCTCTGGCACCTCTTGCTGGTAGTGGGTGTACATCAACTTGAATTGGCTGTCGAGCTTGTAACCGGCGGCACGCGCCAGGGGGATAGTCAAGGATGGCTCGAAATGGAATCGCTGTCCTGTATAGGCTTTGCGCTCCTCGGAGTTATGCGCAAAGTTGACCACCTCACTGTTGAAACTGGCGTCATACCAGTTGCCTTGCCAATATTGGTTGTAATCCAGGCGAGGCAGCATCTGGTGCGGAGCCAGGGCATCGGGTAGCAATATCTGGTAGTCACGCACCTCACTGGTGAGGTTCCAGTTGCGTTGATAGTAGCCAGCTGTCAGGGATTGCATCAGCTGATTGTCGACTACACTGCCAACAGGAGGAGAGAAGTCATTGAAATAGTTGAAGTCATTGCTGGCGACACGGGTAAAGTCGGTACCGATCCGCACGCTGCCCTCTTTCATGCTGGTACTATGACGCAAGTTTGCCAGCCAGCGATGGCCCAGCTCGGGGTTGCTCTGCTGTTCCTTTCGGTCTTCATCCAGGTATTCGCCATAGAAGGTACCCTGATGCTCGGGAGTAGGCATATAGCGGAACTCGTTTTGCAACATGGTGCCGCGTGTTTCCATCACCCGTGGGGTAAAGGTCAGATCATAGTTAGGGGCGATATTCCAGTAGTAGGGGGTCCGGATCTCAAATCCCTCTTCTCCGCCGAAGCTGAATGAGGGGTAGAGAAGGCCGGATTTACGCTCATCCTTGATGGGAAAGGTCATGTAGGGGGTGTAAAACACGGGCACGCCGTGTAACCAGATGCTGGCATTCCAGGCCTCCCCGAACACCTCATCCTGATTGAGTTCGACCGAACTGGCTTTGAGCCACCACATCTCATGACCAGGAGGGCAGGTGGTAAACTGAGCCCCCTCCATGCTCATCTCTTTTTTCTGGTCGTTTAAATTGATGCGCCTGGCTTTACCCCGGGCAGGTGAGCCGTGCAGCTGGTATTCGGCTTGCTCCAAGCTTGACTGACGATTGCTCAGGTTAGAGCGTAACTCCTTGTCGCTGCGGAGTGTGACCTGGCCATCCTGGTAAAAAATATTACCTTTGGCCGAGAGGTTGTTACTGCCCTTATCCAGCTCGGCGTAGTTGGTGTTCAGCGTTCGCAAGCCTTGGCTGAACATCACATCGCCCTGGTAGACCACTTTGCCATCTTTATCAACTGTGGCGCTGTCTGAGTCACCATTGATGGGTTGTTGATTGAGATCGGCCGGGTTTTCTTGCGCGGCTGGCACATCGCTGTAACAGCGTTGATCGAAAGCACCGGCGCTCACACTCTCCCCGGCATTGGCAGAAGCCAGCGTGCCGGAGGCAATCAGGGTGCAGGTCAATCCAAGGATGCGATGGGTCATGATCAGCTCTATGATTTCTGATGTTTCTGACGGTCGGAAAACAGCCATTCCGCGTGTTGGTGGTGACCGCAGGTTGTGCTTTGCGGGCCATTATTTTATGTTAGCCGACAATCATAAAGCATTATTTCAATCTGGGCTAACTCCCCTGTTTTTCTATCCTATGAATCCAGACCGTCACCACCAGCTTACCCTGTGGGCACAACACTGCCTTTCAGACCCAAGTGCGAAGCTTTCTCTCATTTCTGGCGATGCCAGTTTTCGTCGTTATTACCGTGGTCACGGCTTGATTTGGGTTGATGCACCTCCCCAGACCGAGAAGAACCGTGAATTTGTACGCAATGCCGCCGCATTACACCAAGCTGGCATCATGGCCCCAGTGGTCAAGGCTGTGGAGTATGAGCAGGGGTTCCTCTGCGTGAGTGATTTGGGCGATTGTTCCTTGTTGAGTCAGTTGGATCATGGCTCGGTCACAGGTTGGTATGCCAAGGCCATCGCGCTATTACCGGCCATAGCTCGTGTCAATCTGGAACTGGAACACTTTGACCCTGCCTTCATGGCGCGGGAAAACAGCATATTTCCGGAATGGCTGCTCACAAACCATCTGCAACTGACGCTGACGTTTGCCGAGCGGCAGTTGCTGGAACAAACCTTTGCGCGGCTTACGGAAAATAACCTGGCCCAGCCACAGGTGACCATGCATCGGGATTTTCACAGCCGGAACCTGATGGTGTTGGCCTCAGGCGAGCTGGCCGTGATTGACTTTCAGGATATGGTGCATGGCCCCTTGACCTATGATCTGGTCTCGTTACTCAAGGATTGCTATGTCCGCTGGCCGGAGGCCGTATTGACTGAGGGGTTGATGCAGGGCTACCGCCGTTATGCCGACTCCGGCTTGTTGGCAGGCTTGAGCCAATCCGAATTTGTTCGGGCTGCGGGCTTGACCGGCATGCAGCGCCATCTGAAGGCGGCCGGTATTTTCACCCGTTTACACCACAGAGATGGCAAGTCTGGTTATCTGAAGGATATTCCTCGAACCCTGAGCTATGTGCAGCAGGTGGCCGAGTCGGAGCCTGAGCTGGCCAACTTTGCCGAGTGGCTCTCCTGCAAGGTGTTGCCCCATTTTGCCTATCAAGCCGAGGAGGTGCCATGCGCGCCATGATCCTTGCGGCCGGGCGGGGTGAGCGGATGCGCCCCTTGACCGATGCGAGCCCCAAGCCCTTGCTCTGCGTTGGTGGTAAGCCATTGATTGTTCACCATATTGAGAAGTTGGCGCGAGCGGGTATCCGAGAGCTTGTCATCAACCATGCCTGGTTAGGGGAAAAGTTGGAGGCCGAGTTAGGCGATGGTCAGGCGTTTGGGGTCAAGATAGCCTGGTCGCCGGAACCATCAGGCGGATTAGAGACGGCCGGAGGCATACGTCAAGCCTTGCCGCTGCTGGGCGATGAGCCCTTCTTGGTGATCAATGGTGACATCTGGCTTGATTGTGATTATGCCCAGTTTGCGCAGCCTCATGTGACCACGCAGTTGGCTCATCTGTGGCTGGTGGATAATCCGCCCCAGCACCCAGAGGGCGATTTTTCTTTGCAGGTCGGGCGGGTGATCGATAAGAAAGGGCTGACCTTTAGTGGGGTGGCCCAATATCGGCCGCAGGCCATAGCCGCCGTGCCAGAGGGCAAGGTGCCGTTACTCCCCTGGTTTCGGCGCTGGATTGCGGCCGGCGAGGTGACGGGCTCCCACCTGCAGGCTGATTGGCGCGACATAGGGACGCCAGAGCGCTTGGCCGAGCTGGATGCGTATCTCAGGGCGGCTGCGCCCTTGGGGGCGGTATGAACTACAAGGGTAAGCTGGTCGGCTTCCTGCTGGGGTTTTGGATTGGGCACCTGGTCGGGGCGTTGCTCGGGCTCTGGTTGGGTCATCTCTATGATCAAGGGTTGCAGCGGCGGCGGGGCTTCGGTTTTAGTCGGACGCCCTCCCGGCAGGAGCAGGCGCTATTTTTTCACGCTACCTTCGCCGTGATGGGACATATCGCCAAGGCGGCAGGGCGGGTCAGTGAGCAGCAAATCCAGATGGCCAGCCAGTTTATGGATCGGATGCAGCTGCAGGGTGAGTTGCGGCGCGAAGCTCAGGAGTCTTTTCGCCAGGGTAAGGCGTTGGAGTTTCCTCTGGAGCCAACTTTGCGTGCCTTCCGTCAGGTCTGCCGTGGACAGATGGATCTGCTGCGCGTATTCATGGAGATCCAGTTGCAGGCTGCATTTGCCGATGGAGCCCTGCAGGGTGAACAGCGGGCCAGGTTGCTTGAAGTCGCCGAACTGCTCGGTTTTTCCCGCTGGGAGTTGGAGCAATTTCTGGCGATGGCCGAGGCAGAAGTCAGCTTTGGGCGTCATCAAGGAGCCTACCAGCAGGGCTCCCAGCGTGGTCAAGGCCATGGCGCATCGCAACCGCCCCGCGATCGCCTCAAAGATGCCTATGTATTGCTCGGCGTCAACGCCGAGGCGAGCGATGGTGAGCTAAAAAAGGCCTATCGTAAGCAGATGAGCAAACATCATCCGGACAAGCTGGCCTCCCAGGGCCTGCCACCCGAGATGATGAATATGGCCAAGGAGAAGACGCAGGAGATACAGCAGGCCTGGGAGTTGATTAAACAGGCTCGCGGTATTCGCTAACCACAAGTTGCTGTCGACGCGCACACTCCCGCTCCCGGTAACTTACTTGATCCGTTAGACGATGCGTCGTACCGGGTCACCCGCGACAAAACGCGCCACATTCTCCATGACCTGATCCGCCAGGGTCTGCATGGCGTCATCGCTGGCCCAGGCCACATGGGGTGTCAAGATGAAGTTGGGCAGGGCCAAGGCGCGCAAGAGCGGGTCGCCCTCCTGTGGCGGTTCCCTGCCAGCCACATCACTGGCGGCGCCAGCCAGTTCTCCACACGTCAGAGCCTGCAGCAGGGCGGATTCATCCACCAGACCACCGCGTGCCGTGTTGATCAGCAGGGCGGTTGGTTTCATCAGGGCCAGCTCCCGGGCGCCTATCATGCCGCGAGTCTCATCGTTGAGCGGACAGTGCAACGACAGTACATCTGCCGTGGCCAGTAGAGTCTCAAAGGGAAGACGAGTCCACTCTCCATTTTTATCCCTCCGGGGAGCAGAGGCGTGACGACGCTCGGCAAAGCAGACCTCCATGCCAAGCGCCGAGCCTATCCTCGCCATGGCCTCACCCAGCGAACCGCTGCCAATCAACCCTAACCGCTTGCCAGCGAGATCATGGAGGCTGGGGCCGAAATAGCAAAAGTGCGGGCTCTGTTGCCAGGCCCCGGCCTTGAGTGCCTGCTGGTAGGGCAAGAGATTGCGAGAGAGGGCCAACATCAGAGCCAAGGCGTGTTCGACCACGGCGTGAACGGCATAGCCCTGCACGTTGCACAGGGTCACGCCATGTGCTTGGCAGGCGGCTCGATCCACGTTATCTGTCCCCGTGGCGGCGACGACTATCAGTTGTAAGGCGGGGAGGGCTGCCAGCTCGTTATGACCGAGCTTGACCTTGTTGACTATGGCTATGGTTGCCTGCTGCAGGCGGGGGATGATCTCCTGGGGTTGAGTCTGTTCATATTCCTGCCAAGTGTGGGGAAATGGCAGACCAGGTAGTTGAATGCGCTCAGGCAGTGTGGCGCGGTCGAGAAAAACGATGTGATGAGACATGGCGATCCTGTACTTAATGGCTTCTCTTACTTCCAACCGAGGGCATTGAGCCAGCCTGCGACTTGGCTCAAACGTTCCTCTCGGTTCTGTAGTGGAACCTGGCGCCAATTAAGCTTGTTATTCTGCTTGCTGGCTTGTCGTCTGAGTTTGGCCGCACGATCCAGCCAAGTGACCCGCCCTGGTTGATAGAGATCAAGGAGTGGCATGCTGGTCATCGCCAGCTCACTGGCGGTAATTTCGTTGGCATCCGGAGCCGGGTAGAAGGCATCCACCAGGATCAAGGCATCAGGAGGCGTGACGGCCTCGGTGACCAGCAGGTTGCTGAGCCAGACAGCACTGCTGCCCGATGCCACCATTAATTGGTAGCCAGTGGGATCGCCGCTGTTGCTTTGCAAGTCGATGAGCTGTTTCTGCCACTCGTCGCGAAATGCTTTGACCGCCTCCTTCTCTGGCGTGTGCTCGGCATTGGGATCCAACTCCTGTTGCTTGGGATGAGGGAGCATGATCAGGGTGTCAAAACCCAATTGATTAAGATGGTGGGACAAAGGCAGCAAATCGGCGACCTGCTGCCACTCTGGCAGCAGCAGGGCCAATCCCAGTCGGTAGCCCTGTTCACTCTTGTGCAATAAGGCCAGCTGCTTGCCTATCTGCTTGGCTTCTCCCGCCTCCTGCCAGTCATCCGCTTGCCAGGTGAGTTCAGGTATGGATGTTGTGGCATTGCCACCGGAAGGCGCGGCCCAGAGCTGAGAGCAGAGCCAAAGCTGGGTGCTGAAAAGGAAGCCGAGTAACCAAAAATGACGCATATCCAACTCCTTGTGGATTCAAGGATATAATAGGCCCATCCTCGCTTGTGAGAAAGAGCCTGTTTATCTGGTCGCTCAGAGCGGGAAAGGCGCAGGGGCCTCGAATGTCAGGCGTTGACCCGACATGGGGTGATTGAAGCGTAACATGGCAGCATGCAGATAGAGATGGGGAGCTGCAGCCTGGGCTTCGGCTGGGGCATAGAGGTGATCGCCCAGTATGGGGTGACCTAGCTCCATCATGTGGACCCGAAGTTGGTGTGAGCGACCCGTAATGGGTTTGAGCTTCATCAAACTGCGATCCGCCTCTACCCGCTGGCAGATGTAGTGGGTGATGGCGCGGCGGCCATGCTCGTAATTTACCTGCTGGCGTGGGCGATTCTCCCAATCCACGCAGAGGGGGAGATCTATGGTCCCTTCCAGCTTTTCCACCTGTCCCCACACCCAGGCGTAATAGTACTTCTCAGTGACCCGCTCCTGAAACTGACGCCCCAGGGCGCTGGTGGCTTCCGGGGTTTTGGCAACGACCATGATCCCTGAGGTCCCCATGTCCAGGCGATGCACAGCTCCGCCACCCGGATAGAGGCTTTTTACCCGAGAGGCTATGCTGTCAAAATGTTCTACGGCCTTGCCCGGTACACTCAATATGCCGCTGGGTTTGTTGACGACAATGATCTGTTCGTCCTCAAACAGTATATCGAGGAAGGGCTCTTTGGGTGGGTCGTAATGGAAAGTACTCATACTCGGTTCCCGGTAAATGGGGCAGCATTCTGCCCCTTCGTCTATCTAGTTATGGGCCACGACCACAAAGCGCACCGCGTCCAGCTTGAGTTGAGTCTGATCCAGCAGGTGGTTGAGTTCAGCTTGTAGCTCCTGCAGATGGCTCACTTCACTTTCC
>JBOFBS010000079.1:0-1579 GCA_051645725.1 Aeromonadaceae bacterium
GGCATGATGGCGCGGGCCTGCTCCATAAACTGGGCCGGGACACCCATGAAAACCGGCGTGGCGCCGCCTATGGCATCGGCCACCTTGGCAAAGGTGGACTGGGCAAAACGGCCCGCCTCACGCCAGTTATCCGGGCGGAAGGGCCAAATCATCCAGACGGCCTGTTGTGGTGCCCACTCGGCGGGCATAAAGAAACCGTCGGCGGCAGGCAGGGTGCTCAAAAGTTTGCTCATTACAGGCTCCTCGTACTGGCAGGGTGCGCCAAGCAGCAAAAAAAGATCTCGAAAGGTTCCTCCCCCTTATCAAGGGGGGGAGAAGATGGGGCCAGTGTAGAAACTTGCGCCATCATCCATCAAATGAATAATATGCATCCAGCTATTACTGTTACGAATAAAACAAAGATGAAACTGCATCAGCTGGATCTCAATCTGCTGCTGGCCTTTGACGCCCTGATGACAGAGCGCAATGTGACCCGGGCCGCCCAACGGCTCTACATCAGCCAACCGGCCATGAGCCATGCCCTCAACCGGTTGCGCGCCTTCTTCGGCGATCCACTGCTGGTGCGTACCCCACAGGGCATGCTGCCTTCGGAGCGGGCACTCACTCTGCACCCAGGGGTCGCCCAGGCGCTGCGTCTGCTGGAGCAGCAACTGAGCGAGCCCGAGCGTTTCGTGCCCGAGCACTCCAGCCGTCGCTTCGTCATCAGCACCACAGACTATGTGGAGTGTGTGCTCATCCCGCCACTCATCGCCAGATTGAAAGATTGTGCCCCCCAGGTGCGTATCGAGATCCTGATCCTGCGCGATACCCTGCCGGAGCAGGAGCTGGCCAGTGGCGAGATCGATCTGGTGCTGGGCTTTGATGAGTATATGCAGGTTCCGGGGCATTTGAGTCGGGAGACCTGGCTCACCGAGCCCCTGGTGGGGGTGGTGCGCCGCGATCATCCCCATCTGGGGTCGAAGCTGACTCTGGAGCAGCTCATCACCACCCCCCATGTCTTTCACTCGCCGCTGGGCACCCGGGAGTCCATAGTCGATCACTTTCTGGCTAGCCAGGGGTTGGCGCGGCAGATCTCGGTGAACAGCCAGAGCTATATGTCGGCAGCCGCCATAGTGAGCCAGAGTGACCACTTACTCGTGCTACCCGCCCGGGTGGCCGAGATGCTGACCAGCGGCTGGCCCCTGCGCCAGCTCACCCTGCCGCCCCAGATGCCCAGCTACCACCTCAACTGCGTCTGGCACCCGCTGCATGATCAACAAGCGGCACAACTGTGGTTACGGCAGATGATGCAAGCTGTCATCACCCCACCCAGGCAGCCATAACCGAGACAAAAAAAAACCTCCGCACAGGGCGGAGGTGAGCAAGTAGCTTCAAATTTCTGCAATAAGTTAGTCAGCCAATTTTCCCGAAAGTTCCGGAAAAATCGTAAAAAGATCCGCGATGATCCTCAGTGCGCCTGATCCCAGTTCTCGCCCACACCGATCCCCACCTCCAGCGGCACGGCCAGCGTGGCCGCCTCGCTCATCAGGGTGCGGATAGAGGGCAGATAGGCCTCCACCCGATCCTCGCGTACCTCGAA
>JBOFBS010000080.1:0-6252 GCA_051645725.1 Aeromonadaceae bacterium
TCTTGCTCGGATGCACCTGAATGGAAAGGGCCTTCTCAGCACATAGCACCTTGAACAGAAATAGTAAGGTACCAAAGCTATTCATGGTGTGCTCCCCCAACGTCCGGCGATAAGAACAGACTGTCTAACTACCAAGCCATCTACCTCAACGAGGGAGCATCCATTAGGATGAGACCCCATCCAAAGTTCAGCCTGTGGCTTTCTTTCGGAGTTTTTAATCCCAAACGGCCGAGTCAGGGCATCTGCACTACCCCAGCGGTATCCTTGTATAGGTTTTTTCATCCGTAATGCGGTTAAGCGATTCATGATAAAGCACCCCGATACGTTCACTAGATAACATACAGAAATGTATCATGAACGGAGATGATGGCAACCGATTTCCCGTTGATTTCTCAGAAACAGCTTTCGAGATATCAGGGCAAGTTATCTTTAGAATTACTTGGCAGCGGTGTTCGATCCGGTTGGTAATCTACAGCTTTAGAATATCGATAACCGCTCTCAAAGCTGGCGACACATTGCGATGGGGGTAGTACAGATATAGACCGTCCAAGCGGTGGCTAAATTTTTGCATCACTCGGATCAGTTTTCCGTGTTCAAGATCAGTGACAACTAGCTCCTCTGGCACATAGGCCAACCCTAACCCCATTTTTGCCGCAGCGGCCTCCATATAACTGTCGGAAAAAACCCACTGCCCCTCTGGCTGATGCTTGATTAACTTACCCTCCTGCCAAAGCTCCCATTGATAAAGGCTGCCATCTGCAAATTGGTAGGCAATGCAGGGATGTGCAGCTAGATCAACTATGTTTTGCGGAAAACCGTATTGTAGAAAATGCTCCGGCGTTGCCACCATAACCATCTCTATATCGGGTGTAATACGTACCGCAACCATCCCCTCATCAACTTCATCTCCAAGACGCACTCCGACATCAAATCGCTCCTCGATGATGTCTACAAAACGATTTTCACTAATGAGCTCCAAACGAATTTCGGGATAACGCTGTCTGAAGACGGCAAGTTTAGGCAGCAATACTTGATCAATAGCATGCTGGCTAGCATTAATCCGAACAGTACCTGAAGGGGTATCGCGATAATGGGCGAGTGTGGCCAATCCGGCATCTAATGACTGAAAACCACTCAGTGCCGTGCGATACAACTGCTCACCGGCCTGAGTCAGAGACAATCTGCGGGTCGTGCGCACCAGCAATTGCACACCGATCCTGGCCTCAAGCTCCCGGATGGTACGACTGATCCCAGACTGAGCCAGTCTCAGTCTGGCGGCCGCCCGGGTAAAGCTGCCTTCTTGGGCAACCAGCATGAATACGTGGAGATCGTTGTAATTCTCTCGGTTTGTCATCTTGTCCTACCCACACTTTTTCAGCCCACCATGGCCTATTCAACGCCCATGAGATATCCAGATTAAGAACTAATGCGTATTAATGTTATCAAAAAATCCGCTCTAATCATCACCAATAGTTCTAACTAGAATGCAGCTCATGGTTCACAACACCATCCACTCACTACCACAGTTCAGAAATCCGATTTCACGGAGTTTTACATGAATGTTCTCCCCAAGAAGCTGACAGCTATCGTGTCTGCCCTGCTGCTGGGCGCAGCATTAACCGGAGTATCCACAATGAGTCATGCCCAGACTGCCAATCCCACTGAACCCGTCTCAATGGTTACCCAATGGGACAAGACTTTTGCCCAGAGCGACAAAGTCGAGCATCGCAAGGTGAGCTTCAAGAACCGTTATGGCATCACCCTGGTCGCTGACCTCTATCTGCCGAAGAACCGGGATAACGGTAAGCTAATGGCAATTGCCTTGGGAGGTCCATTTGGCGCAGTGAAAGAGCAATCTAGCGGTCTCTATGCCCAAACACTGGCAGAGCGAGGCTTTGTCACATTAGCATTTGATCCCTCCTACACCGGCGAAAGTGGCGGTCAACCACGCAATGTGGCCTCGCCCGACATCAATACCGAAGACTTCAGCGCAGCTGTCGATTTCCTTGGCCTGCAAAAAGAAGTCGACCGTAATCGTATCGGTATCATTGGCATCTGTGGTTGGGGTGGCATGGCCCTCAATGCCGCCGCAGTGGACAAGCGCATTAAAGCAGTGGCAGCCAGTACCATGTATGACATGACTCGGGTCATGTCCAAGGGCTATAACGACAGCATGAAGTTGGAGCAACGTACCCAATTACTGGAGCAACTGAGTCTGCAACGCTGGAAGGATGCTGAAAAAGGTACTCCAATGCATCAATCAGCCTACAACACCCTGAAGGGAGGGGAGGCACAATTCCTGGTCGACTACCACGACTACTACATGACCAAACGTGGCTACCATGCCCGTGCTGTCAACTCTGGTAACTCTTGGACACAGACCACACCGCTCTCCTTCATGAATATGCCGATATTAAGCTATATCAAGGAGATATCACCGCGCCCACTACTCTTGGTCCACGGTGAAAAGGCTCACTCCCGCTACTTCAGCGAAACGGCCTACGCTGCGGCCAAGGAACCGAAAGAACTTGTGATAGTCAAGGACGCTAATCACGTTGATCTGTACGACCAATTGGACAAGATCCCGTTCGACAAACTTGAGCAATTCTTCAAGACCAACCTGAAGTAAAGACCAAGCACGCGGCGGGCCATCCCGCCGCGCGTTTTCTATCGGATGCGGTATCACATGACATGTCTGCTGCACGTAAGCTGATGTCGGGAGAGCGGCTATGACCACTGAAACACGCACCATACTGCTGGCCTTGCTGTTGATCGCGGCGGCACTGGCCGTCGCGGCCATGCTCTTTATTGGGCAACCGCAGATGGGGGCCATCCCTTCAGGCTCACGCCTTGATGTAATCACCCGCTCGCCCCATTACCAAGGCGGTGAATTTCAGAATCTTGAGCCTACACCAGTACTGACCAGTGACAGCAGTACCCTTTCAATAATCCTGTCGGGGTGGCAGAATCCTGCCAAAGATCTGACTCCCCCCACCCCCCTCATTGCCGTCAAGACCGACCTTCACGGTCTCGACCGCCATGCGGATCTTGTGATCTGGCTCGGACACTCCTCCTATTACGTCCAGTTAGCGGGCAAACGCATCCTGATTGATCCCGTCTTTAATGACAATGCCGCCCCTCTGCCCTATGCCAATGAAGCTTTTGCGGGCAGTAATCCCTATAGCTCCGGGGATTTCCCCGACATTGACTACCTACTGATCACCCACGATCACTGGGATCATCTCGACTACCCAACCCTGAAGGCACTGCTGCCCAAGGTCAAGGCGGTGATCAGCGGACTCGGTGTCGGCGCTCATCTGGAGCGCTTTGGCTACCCACAGGCCCGCATCCATGAGGCGGATTGGAACAGCACACTGCAACTGGATCCCCAGCTGACCATCCATCTCTTGCCTGCACGTCATTACTCCGGGCGACTGTTTAAAAAGAACCAGACGCTCTGGGTCGCCTTCGCCCTTAAGAGTGTCCGGCAAACCCTATTCTTCAGCGGTGACAGCGGCTACGGTCGCCACTTTGCCGATATCGGCCGGCGCCTGGGGCCAATTGACCTGGCCGTGCTGGACATGGGGCAATACGACCCGCGCTGGCCACTGATCCACATGACCCCTGAGGAAGCTGCCAAGGCAGCAGAGGATCTGCAAGCCCGTGCCCTGATGCCTTCTCATGTGGGCAAGTTTGCCCTAGCCAACCACCCTTGGATGGCGCCATTGGATCGGATCAGCCTTGCCAGCGACGGCAAGCCCTATCGCTTGCTGACACCACGAATCGGCCAGCCCCTCGCCATGGCTAGCCTCCCCGACACCACGGCCTGGTGGCAGCAGGAGTTCGCTCAAAACGTCACCCTCAGCCTCAACGGACAAGACAACATGCGCATTAAGATGACCATTAATGGCCGCACGGCCGTGGCGACGCTCGACGATACTCCGAGCACACGGGACTTTTTCTCCCTGCTCCCACTGACTCTGGCACTGGAAGAGTACGCGCAGACGGAGAAAATTGCCTACCTGCCGCGCAAGCTGACAACTCAGGCGGCGCCAGAGGGGATAGACCCGCAAGTCGGAGACATCGCTTACTACGCCCCCTGGGGCAATCTGGCGATCTACTACAGAGACTTCGGTTACTCGAGCGGCCTCATCCGCCTAGGACGCATTGCATCGGGTCTGGATGCCTTGACCGCACAACCTTCGGGCACCCTCACCATTGAAGCCGTCCAATGACGCACCTCCACCCTTCAATATCAGGTCCTAAAATGAAGACTCATCATGCCACTGTCGAATCCCTCCCCGCAGTACAAGAGCATTGGGGGGCCGTGGGGGCCATGTCCCTCTGCGTGGCTCTGCTGATCGCCGCTGAGTTTATGCCGGTCAGCCTACTGACCCCGATCGCCCGCGATCTCGGTGCCAGCGATGGCCAGGCAGGCTTTGCCATCTCCATCTCGGGTCTCTTCGCCGTCATCGCCAGTCTGCTGGTCACCCGGGTCTGCGCCCACCATGAGCGGCGTCATGTGCTGATGGTATTGGCACTGGTGATGCTGCTCTCCATCATCCTGATCGCGCTAAGCCCCAACTTTGCGCAGCTGATGCTGGCCCGGGCCCTGTTGGGCGTGGTGGTCGGTGGATTCTGGGCACTAGCCACCGCCACCATCATGAGGCTTGTGTCCCCCGACTCTGTGCCTAGGGCCCTCGGCCTCATGTACACCGGCAACGCCGTCGCGACCGCCTTTGCAGCTCCGCTCGGCAGCTATCTGGGTGGCATCATCGGCTGGCGGGGCGTGTTCTGGCTGCTTACCCCACTGGTGGTGCTGAACCTACTGTGGATAGCCGTCAGCCTGCCTTCGATACGAAGCAAGCACCGTGCAGATCCGGTTCTGGAGCTGCTCAAGCGACCCAATGTGGCGATGGCCATGCTCGGCGTCATGCTCACCTTTGCTGGCGCCTTCTGTGCGTTTACCTACTTCCGACCGTTTCTGGAGACGCGTACCCAAACCAGCCTGCCGGAACTCTCCTCCCTGCTGCTGGCACTGGGAATGGCCGGATTCGTGGGCACCTCGGTGGCCAGCGCCACCCTGCATCGTCACCTCTATCGGCTGCTGCGATGGCTGCCCCTGATGCTTGCACTCATCACCCTTGGCCTGCTCGCCATCCAGCACTCCTTCTGGGGCGTCGCGCTGATGCTGACCCTGTGGGGTGCCATCAATGCCGCCATTCCGGTTGCTTGGTCCGCCTGGATAGCCCGGGGGATCCACGATGCCCCCGAGAATGGTGGCGGCCTCATCGTTGCCGCAATCCAGCTCTCCATCATGCTGGGGGCCAGCATCGGTGGCTGGCTCCTCGATCACTACACCATAGGCGCCACCTTGCTCGGCAGCGCCTCGTTGCTGATGGTAGCAACACTGGTGGTAGGCAGTGGCAAACGACTGCAATCAGACTCAGCAATAGAGAGGTAAATGTATGGAAATAATTGCTAATGGCACGAAATCTTCGTTGCAAGGTCCCGGAGCTTGGTTTGTCGGCAAGGTACGCATTGATGATTTATTTCAGGCTCCACAGCCTGCTACGGTATCGATAGGGACTGTAACATTCGAACCTGGAGCTCGAACGGCATGGCACAGTCATCCACTTGGGCAAACACTGATTGTGACTAAAGGAATCGGATGGATTCAAGTTGAAGGTGGCTCCATTCGAGAGATTTGCTCAGGTGATATTGTGTGGATATCGCCGGGTGAAAAGCATTGGCATGGAGCTACGACCAATACAGCCATGACGCATATTGCTATTCAGGAAGCAGTGAATGGTCAAGCCGCTGAGTGGTTTGAACAGGTCAGTGAACAGGATTATATAGGCAACACCACTTTCTAATCAGTTCACCCCCCCGTCATCCATAATGCGGATTGTGTCATGAGCCGAATGACGGCTATTATCGGCTCATATCTCGAGCCGAATGTGGTGTCAATTCGGCTCATTTGTGGCATTGCACTGCTTGCCCGCGACACAGAATCAACGAGGTTATCGATGGCAGCAAACTGGATTTGGCAACACGAGGACTGGCCTCATTTTTGCTGGCAAGATAAGCAGTTACTGCCACGGCTACGCCACGTGCACCGTAATCTGGGGTTGCTCCAGGGCCTTCACTTATCAGCTCACAACACAACACTGGCGCATCAGACACATGCCCTAGATACGCTGCTGGCCAATGTCGTCGCGTCCTCGGCTATCGAGAATCAACAACTGAACT
>JBOFBS010000081.1:0-4909 GCA_051645725.1 Aeromonadaceae bacterium
TCGCTATGACAAGCTGCTGCTGCAACCAACACTCTCGACAGCTAGCCAAAACCTGGCTACACACCCTAGGGTTCAGCCCTGAGAAATCACATGCTCACTGGCTGTGAGGGTTCACTGTGACTGCGCCAAGAGCGGTTCCCGTTATGCACAAGCATCCATTAGACACTACAACATCTTGGCATCATCACCCCCTTCATACCGACATGGAGACTCAAACGCCTGGGGCTGGTTCCTGAGGCCAACGTTCGACAGACAAAGACTGCCTCTATTCCTCTCTATGTAGCTGCTCAGGCAAGGTGGCTCCTGAAGATGGAACCGGGTAGTGATAACTTGGTATGGATAGCGCCACCCCATAGGTGAAGCCAAGCTTAAAGGCGACGGCCCAGTGAGAAAAAGACGCAAGAGCCCCATTCGGAACGCGTCATTTCTGGATAGCCACGATTTATGCACTCCATTTAAATTTGCAAGTGTTTATGGCTAAACAATTGGCGAAAAAAAACAACAACGCTCAATTTATAACCTTTTAACTCAAGGAAAAAATGCGTAATATACGCCGCCCTGAGCCGATGGTTGATAGTGTCGTTTCCATGCAGATTGGTCCCTACAAACTGGACTCTCCACTGATCCTCGCCCCGATGGCCGGAATCACCGATCGCCCGTTTCGCCAGCTCTGCCTGCGGATGGGCGCCGGTCTGGCCGTCTCTGAGATGATGTTGGCGAATCCGGATACCTGGGACACGGAAAAGTCAAAAAAACGCAGAGTCCATGCCGATGAGGCGGGCTTACGTTCGGTACAGATCTTGGGCTCCGACCCCGAATTGATGGCGCAGGCTGCACGCAACAATGTAGCCGCCGATGCTCAGATCATCGACATCAACATGGGTTGTCCAGCCAAGAAGGTGAACAAGAAGTATGCCGGCTCCGCCCTGCTGCAGGATCCCGCCTTGGTGCGAGATATACTGCAGGCCGTGGTTGAAGCCGTGCCCGTTCCTGTCACTCTCAAGATCCGTACCGGTTGGGATCCCGAGCATAGAAATGGCGTGGAGATAGCGCAGCTGGCAGAGCAGGCCGGTATTCAGGCGCTGACTGTGCATGGACGAACCCGCGCTTGTTTATTCAAGGGTGAGGCCGAATATGACACTATCAAGGCGATCAAGCAGGCTGTATCTATACCGGTTGTAGCCAATGGTGACATTGACTCGGCCCAGAAGGCGCGTCAAGTACTCGCCTACACGGGTGCCGATGCCATCATGATTGGTCGTGCCGCCCAAGGACAGCCATGGATTTTCCGACAAATCCGCCAATACCTGGAACAGGATCAGGCCCCGACCGCACCCGCCATGGACGAAGTGCGCGCCTTGGTGCTTGAGCATGTGCAAGCCCTGCATCAATTCTATGGTGCCTATCAAGGGGTACGCTTTGCCCGCAAGCATGTGGCCTGGTATCTGGAAAATTTGTTGGACAACCAGGATTTTCGCAGAGGTTTCAATGTGTTAGAGACGACCGAGTCGCAACTCGACGCATTGAAGTATTTTTTTGACAAGCAACAGCATAACGAAGAGCAGACAGCATATGTTCGAACAAAACCTGACTTCTGACGCACTGGTGACCACCACTACCCATGCCCACACTCATGAGCCTATGCAGCGCCCGCTGCGGGAGTCTGTACAACAGGCTCTGCGTAACTACCTGGCTCAACTCAATGGCCAAGAAGTCACAGAACTCTACGAGATGGTGCTGAGCGAAGTCGAAGCTCCCATGCTGGACATCATAATGCAGTACACCCGTGGTAATCAGACCCGTGCCGCCACCATGATGGGCATCAACCGCGGGACTCTGCGCAAGAAGCTCAAGAAATACGGCATGAACTAAAGAGATTTAGTTAACGTATTGAAAATAAAGGCGCGTATCCGCAAGGAGAGCGCCTTTTTTGTTTGTTCCATATTCACTCCCCCAGGTTGCGGCTCAGGCACGGCCATGCGCCAGCATAGCCTTTCCCCTGCCCCGCTAAACAACGAACTCAGCAGGGCAGAAGGCACCCCATCTAGACGATGGAAACCAATCTGCCATTGTCGCATCTGACAGGTCATTCCAGGCTGCCTGCAACTATAGTTGCAAGTAACGGATTTCGTTTTACCTCATTCTAAAGCGTTAAGATCCACTCTTACCGGCCCACATTCAGGATACTTGGCGATGAAAAGATGCTCGCTCTTTTTCTTGCTCTACCTGGGTCTGATCCCCGCCTTGTCAGCAGTTGAACTGGTCGTCTACAACTGGCCATTTTATCTGGCGCCTGAAGTTAAAAACCTCTTCACGCAAGAGACAGGGCACACGATCAAAGAACTCTATTTTGACAGTGAAGAGGCTCGGAGCAATCTGCTACTGGCCAAACATACGCCCATTGTGGATGTCACTGTCATCGATTACCAGAGCCTGCAACACCTCAGCTGGTCGGCTTTGTTTAACGACAAACCGCCTAAAGGATACGTCAACGAAACCAGTATTGAGCCACGCTTTCTCTCCGCGTGTGGCCAGCAGGCCACCCCCTACTTCTGGGGTAGCCTCGGCATCGCCTATCGTAGCAGCCAAGCAGGGCGCCCCATTACACGCTGGCAGCAACTCTTCGAGCTCGAGCCTGAAAACAACAAACTGGCTGGCCACATCATAATGGTTGATGATGCCTTCGACCTGGTTTCGGTTGCCCTTAAATCATTGGGATATTCCATCAATACCCAAGACGAGAAAGAACTGCAACGAGCGTTCAACAGACTGGAAAAGCAAAAAAAGGCGGTTCTCGACCACCGTCTCTCACTAGCCGTCATGCGAGACCCTCACCTGGCTGAAGCCTTCTATGCCGGTATGGTTTACAGCGGTGATTTCTATAGCCTCAAGCAGTTGTCCAAATATCAGGATTGGGTTTTTGTTGCTCCCGAGGAGGGATCCCCCATCTGGATTGATTGCCTGGCGATCAATAAAAAAAGCGCTCACCCGCAAGAGGCGGCGCAACTCATCAACTTTTTGCAACGACCTGACATTGCCAACCTCAACGGCGAGAAGCTAGGATTCGCTCCCACACTCAATGATGAGCTGATCTCTTCAACCCTGAAGCAGGATCCCGTTGCCTACCCTTCTGCCCAGCACTTGGCCCATTCCGAGTATTACGATCCTTCGTTAAAAAATGACACACTGCGGAATGCCATCTTCTTCTCGGTCATCAAATGAAAACGCTACGCAACCGACTCTCAATGGCTCTCCTGCCCGTGGTCATCTTGCCACTACTGGCCATGGGCTTTCAGGGGATACAGCTCCTCAACTCATCAAGCCTGGAGCACATCCGCTCCCAGATCGAACTACTGGCCAGCAACAGCCATATTCAACTCAACGAAGTCTTGCGCAACTATCGCCTCAATCTGACCGCCATCCCACAAAGCGAAAGCCTGATTAATTATCTAAACAGCCAAAATGAGCTCGAAAAACAGAGCTACCTGGGACCTAAGGTGCTGCGCCTCTTTCATCAACTTATCCGGCAAAATCCTGGCTTACTGCAAATCACACTGGTAAATCAGGGACTGAATGAAGAACTCAAAGCGGGTCAAGGTATCAATCCCTTCACGAAAAGCGAGGCCAGCAACCAGCAGTTTATGACCATGATGGGGATGCAAAATGACCCCTTTTATGAAAAGTTCATGTTTTCTGAGGCGCTGGGGCAATATGTGTTCAAACAGGGTTTGCAATTTGGTAATAGCCGCCCAGAACTGAGTGTTTACGATAGAGAACCCAGCCAATATACCTTGCTGTTAACCGCCTCCTTGGCCCTGTTGGGCGAATATCTGCAAGAGCAGGAACGGCTCTATGGCTTTAAATTACTCCTGGTTGAGCACGATACGCAACGCCTCATCTTTAGCGATGATCCAGCGCTGATAAAGCTCACCTTGCCGCTGCAAAGGGGCGAGCTGACCTTAGACAACGATGTGTACCATATGGAAAAAAAGCGGATCAATGATGACCTGGATCTGCTAGCTCTGGTTCCGAACTCCATGATAGCAACCTCCTCGGCCAAGATACGTACCAGCCTTATCATCTGGCTGTTCCTGAGCATGGGTGTATTGGTATTGCTCAGCGGTTGGGTCATTGAGCGCCTGATCCTGGCCCCCATGGCACGGCTAAGAAGCTTGATGCAGCAAGTCTCTCAAGAAGAGCGGCATCAACTGCCTCACCTCCCCGGTAACGATGAGATGAGCGAACTACACAATCAGTTTGTAGATATGCTGAATCGACTGGAAAGTTCACAACATGAACTGGAATTGGATCAAGTTACCGGACTGAGTAATCGCAATGTTTTCTTGCGCCAGTTGCAAAAGAGACTAGCCCAGGCGAAACAAGAGGATGAACCACTTTTTCTGACTCAATTAAAGCTTCATAACCTCAGCGGTATCAATGACACGTTTGGCTCACTCACTGGCGACCAAGCTTTGCAAATGATCAGTCAGTTGCTCATCGCCCTACTATCTCGACTGGTCTCGGAACTACCCGACGGCGAAAGAACCTTGGCTCGTATAGGTTCAGATGAGTTTGCATTCTTACTGCCACAAACGCCCTTAGCCCCCCATGGCGGGGCGATACGGATTTGTGAGCTGCTGGCAAAACGGCTAAATGACCCCATCCAGCTGGGTGAGTACCAACTCCAGCTACGCTTTAGCGCAGGCATCATCAGCTTCCCGGAAGCGGGCTCACACGTTGAGGAGTTGATGCAGAGTGCAAGCCAAGCTCGCCGCTACGCCTGCCGCTATGCCGGGAATTACTGGTATCTGATGGATGGCGAGAGCGCTAGCAAGATTAGAGAAGACAAATGGTTGGAGGGGGAACTGACAGGAGCCATCCAGTTACAACAGCTGAGAGTCGTCTTCCA
>JBOFBS010000082.1:0-3697 GCA_051645725.1 Aeromonadaceae bacterium
CACAGAGCAGGGCGTGGATCCGGATAAAGACGTCACGCCTCCCACTGTAGCGGCTAATCCGGCTGCCGGCACTTACACCGATCCCCAGTTTATCGGCCTGAGTGTCACCGATGCTGTCGATAAGTCACCCAAGCTCTACTTCACCCAGGATGGCAGTGAGCCGACCACAGCCTCTCCTCTGTATACCAACCAGACGCTGAGTGCTACCGACAAGGTGAAAACTGGCGCCGACTTGACGGTGAAAACCTTAGCCGTCGATGCCTCTGGCAACCAGGTCAAGAACACCTTTACCTACTACATAGGTGATGACGATGGTGGTGGCACGACCAGTGGGGATTTCCGCAGTGAGACCATCTACTTCGTGCTGACCGCGCGTTTCTATGATGGCGACCCCAGCAACAACTACTACAACCGTGACCGTTACAAGGAGGGGGATCCTCAGTGGCGTGGTGACTTCAAGGGCTTGATTGAGCAGTTGGATTACATCAAGGATCTGGGCTTTACCGCCATCTGGATCACCCCCCCGGTTGAGAACCGCTCTGGTCTGGACTTCCACGGTTATCACGCCTATGACTGGTACAAGATAGATCCACGGCTGGAATCACCGGATGCAACCTATCAGGATCTGATCAATGCCGCGCACAAGAAGGGTATCAAGATCATTCAGGATGTGGTGATCAACCACTCCAGCCAGTATGGTATCCGCGACAAGGTCTGGATCGACCACTTACCTATCAAGTACTACGTGGAGAAGGGCTCGACTCAGGGCAAGATCAAGAATGGCCCCTACCTGGGTAACCTGGGGGATTACAAGTCAGTGAACCGGGATGACAACGATAATCCGGTTGCCCCGGCCTGGTTCCAGGCGCTGCACAACAGTGATCCGGAAGGGGTTGTCTCCTTCACCGATCCGACCACGGGTGCCAAGGTTCCCGATCCCAACGTATCGGCCAATCGCTTCTTTGGTATTGACCCCAATAAGCTGGATCCACAGTGGTACCACCTGGATGGTTACATGTCAGGGGGGGATTGGGAAAACACCAAGTCGCTACAACGCAAGCACATGGCTGGCGATTGCATCGATCTGGCAACCGAGAACCAGAACGTTAAAGATTACATGAATGGTGCCATCCGCAAATATCTGGATATGGGAGTGGATGCCATCCGTCTGGATACCGCCAAGCATGTGGAACGTAACGAGCTGTTGACCTACACCCACAATTGGCAGGCTCATAAACCAGGCCTGTTCATCTTTGGTGAGGTGTTGGTGAAGGGGGCCGGTTTTGGTTCCGAGATCACCAATGATAACGCCTCGGCGGATATCAGACCCTGGTGGTATACCCGGACGGGTAATGACAAGTCCAAGCCGACTGGTGACTCCAAACTCTCGGTCTTTGACTTCCCACTCTTCTCCACCTTCCGTGACAACGTCACCAAGGGGTCGTTTGGCGGTATCAAGGGCATACTGGATATGGACTACACCTATGCGGATCCGACGCAGCTGGTGACCTTCTTCCAGAACCATGATGTGGGGCCGGATAACGACTTCAAGTACCGCTTTGGTGGCGAGATGGCCAATGCGGCCATGGCGTACAACGTGCTGTGGACTCTGCGTGGTATCCCCTCTCTCTATTACGGTGAGGAGATCATGTTCCAGGCCGGTTTACCTGAAGATCTGGCGGGTGCCAATGATACCCTGGATCAGACTGGTCGCGCCTACTATGGTCCCAAGCTGCAGGACAAGGCTACGACACAGGCTCACCCCCTGTATCAACACATCAAGCGTCTGAACCAGATCCGCAAGGCTATTCCTGCCCTGCAGAAGGGGGGGATGCAGAATGTGAGCGAGTGGGGTAGCGGCATGAGCTTCGTCCGTGACAGCGGTGACAGCTATGTGGTGGTGGGGCTTAGCAACGGTTCTGCCCAGTCCATCACGGTCAAGGGGGTCAAGGCTGGAACCTATAAGGATGCGGTCACAGGTAAGGAGGTCACGGCCAGTGGTGGCAACCTGACTTTCACCGTCAATCCCTACTCAATAGGCGCCTACGTGCTGAATGGCCCGGGTAAGGTGGGGGCCGATGGTCAGTGGTTGAAGTAAGCCTGGTTTGATGTTGAACCAGACGAGAGGCGCCCCTTTGCGGGCGCCTTTTCTTTAGGTGGCCCTGAAGGTTCATTTACCACAGGCGGCCACTCAAGGGTGCTGGTAGCGAGCAATGATCTTCTGCAAGCTGCCATCACGCTGCATTGCCAGCAGCGCCTTATCAAATTCGAGTTGCAATGCAGTGAGCTCCGGACGCAGTTTCAGGCAGAGGGGAGCGTTGCTCAGTTGGGGGCCAATCACAAAGGCTTTGCCATCGACGCCCAGTTGTTGCACCAGGTGTTGAAATAACCACTCATCCATGGCCATGGCATCGATGCGGTGTTTAAGCAGCAGGTGCAGCATGTCTTCTGGATGTGGAAACTCTTTATGTTGCAGTCGGCCTTGGGAAAATGCGGGCTCCAGCATGGGGTAGTAGTAGCCGAGCTCGCTACCTATGCGTAACCCATGCCATGCGCTCAGCGGCTCTTGGGGGGGGAGGCGGTCTGCAGCAAAATAGAGGTACTCCTTGACGTGCAGGTAACTTATCGTGAAGAGGGGGCCATGGTGTTGAAGTACAGGGTTCCAAAGTGGTGAGTCGGCAAAGTTAATGTCGAGTCGCCCCTGATCAAACAGTTGGTTAAGACGTCGGGCTGGGTAGAGGGAGAGCGAGACAGCCCGGCCTGTGCGTCGGGCCAGCTCCTGCATCACATCGACAGCTATGCCAACCGTCTGTTGCTGGGCATCCTGATAGGCAAATGGGCGCCAAGGGGCAGTGCCCGCACGCAGTGTCTCGGCGGGTAGCGGTTCACACAGCAGCGTGACGGCCAGGCCGAGAGTAACTAGCCATGAATTCATGCGCAGCTCCTTGAGCCGGTTAGAACGTCGTTAATCAGTTGTGTGGCTGTGTTACGAGTATGGCTCATGGTGTGGATTCGTGCTTTGAGCTGCTGTTCGATGCGCTCCGAGCAAGCCAAAGTCAATTGCATGGAGCTTGGTCAAGGTTGTCGCCATTTTATCTGGATTATTTCGATACCAACCTGATTACAGCATCTTGGCTCTGGCTTACCATAGCCAAAAATTTTTACACGGATGATCTATGAGCAGGCTGAAGAGGGAGTTGGGGCTACTGCAGGGGATGGGGTTATTAGCCACTTCGTTGTTGGGCACGGGGATCTTTGTTGTGCCGGCCACGGCGGCCAGTCTGGCGGGGAGCAGTTCACTCTGGGCTTGGGTCTTGTTGTTGGCCTTGGTGTTACCCATTGCCTTCACCTTCGCTCGTCTGGGGCGCCGTTATCCGCACGCGGGTGGCGCTCCTCATCTGATTGGTTTGGCTTTTGGTGCCCGAGCCGAGCACTTCACTGCCTTCATGTTTTTGGCCGTGCTGCCCGTGGGCTTGCCGGCCGCCTTGAACATGGCGGCAGGCTTCTGGCATGCCCTGTTTGTGATGGAGGGGGGGAGCCTCTGGCTCGTGCAGGCGGCGACGCTTGCGGGCGTCTTGCTACTGGGGATGCGTGGGGCTCGCTCCTCGGGCAATCTGCAACTGCCGATTGCCTTGGCCATAGTGGGGCTGACCCTGCTGATCTGGTGGCAGGGGCATATTAGTTGGCGCGAGGGGTG
>JBOFBS010000083.1:0-2677 GCA_051645725.1 Aeromonadaceae bacterium
ACGCCACGGGCTTGCAGGGCGCGGGCAAACTCCACAATGCCGGTCTTGTCTGAGACGCTCAGCAGGGCGCGGCGGATCGGTCGAGTGTTTTCCATCTCTTCGTTGTCCTCTAAAGGTTCCAGGGGGAATTTCGCAAAGCTGACTCATGACCGCCAGCTAAGGGGGAGGGAATCAGCTTTGCCAAAACGACCCGAGACATCTACTCCAGACGGCCCACGAGTGGGCGCGTATTTTACACAAAAGCGTGATGTGTGGCGACTTTTTTACAGTGGACAAAGCCAGGCGTGGCGAGGTAGGAAACGTTTGTCTTTAACGGATTGAAATCGCTCTTTTCTTGGTAAAAGGATGTGGTGTCATGTCCCCGGATGGGGTTGGTTCCTGCTTATAGCTCTCGGTCAGTCGCTATACCTCCAATGACGTATAACCAAGTTCATAGCCTGTTAATCGCCCCAGAACTCATCTTCGGTCACTCATCTACTGACTGGAGAGTGAGGCTAAGATGAGATCGTTTTCGCTAAGTTGTTTAAACGGCGAACACCGCTCAGTCGAAGGTAGTAACCACTCACTCTGTCATTGCGTCAATCAGGAGAAAAAAACTTGTCAGAGATCGCAAAAAATAGTGTTTAACGCGAATAAATCAGGAGGTATCCCGCAAAACCAGTAGACCTAGTAAAAACCCAGTCAATAGCGATTGTTGGGCGCGAAATAATGGCGCTAGGTCAGAGCAGTTGCCAGCAATCTTTCGTTTGTGTGCACCCAACTCTCTGTTGCCGTGAGGCTCGTCAAGAGCCCTTGTGAATGCGTGAAACACACGCCTAATCAGGTCAGGGAGTTCAAATCATGAGATTCAAAACCGGGATATTGTCTTTGAGCGTGGCGATGGGATTGGCCATGGCGAGCAGCGCAGCCCAGGCTGGCGCTATCGTCCACCTGTTCCAGTGGAAATTTAACGATATCGCCAACGAATGTGAAAAGGTCCTCGGTCCCAAAGGTTTCGAAGGGGTACAGATCACGCCTCCGGCCGAACATTTGAATCGACCTGACGTCTGGTGGTCTGTGTATCAGCCTGTTAGCCTCTCCAACTTCAACAGCTATGGTGGCTCCGAGTCGGAACTCAAGAGCATGATCACCCGCTGTAAGGCCGCAGGCGTCAAGATCTATGTGGATGCCGTATTTAACAACTGGGCCAGCGGCTCAGGTACGGGCACCGGTGGCGATGGGTGGTCTACTGCTAACTATCCTGTCTTTAAGGGAAATGACTTCCACGGTGAGTGCAGTATCAGCAGCTATGGTGATCGTAACCAGGTGCAAAACTGTCGTCTTTCCGGCATGCCCGATCTCAATACCGGCTCTGACTATGTTCAAAACCAAGTGGCCACCTACATGAAGACCCTGCTGGGTTGGGGCGTGGCTGGTTTCCGTATCGATGCGGCCAAGCACATGGCGGTCTCTGATCTGCAGGGTATCCTGGCCAAGGCTGGCAATCCCTATGTTTACCTGGAAGTGATCGGTGCCAGCGGTGAGGCCGTGCAACCCAATGAATACCTTGGACTGGGTAAGGTCACCGAGTTTAAATATACCTACAGCGTCAAGGATCAGTTCAACGGCCAGATCAAGAATCTGAAGAATCTTGGTGAGAGCTGGGGCTTCATGCCCTCTGACAAGGCACAAGTATTCATAGCCAACCACGATAACGAGCGTGGCTCGGCGGGTGGTACGGGGCTGAACTACAAGGCGGGCGACAAGTACAATCTAGCCAATGCCTTCATGCTGGCCTGGCCCTATGGCTGGCCACAAATTCTTTCCGGCTACGAGTTTAATTCTCATGACCAAGGGGCGCCAAATACTGCAGGCTGTGGTGCAGGTTGGAACTGTGAGCAGCGCCGTCCGACTATCGGTAACATGGTATTGTTCCATAACGTGACGCAAGGTCAGCAGGTCAATAATTGGTGGGACAACGGTAATAACCAGATCGCCTTTGGACGTGGTAATAAGGGCTTTGTGGTGATCAATAACGAAGGGGGGTCGATTAACCAGAGCTTCCAGACAGGGCTGCCAGCCGGAGAGTATTGCAACATAGTGGCCGGTAACGACTACTGCAGCGGCTCTTATGTCACAGTCGATGCATCAGGTAAGGCCAACTTCAACGTGGGCGGCATGAAGGCGGCAGCTATTGTGGCAGATTGCACCAAGGCCAAGCCATGCAGCTCAACCACAACAGATCCGACCGATCCGACCGATCCCACCGATCCTACCGATCCTACGGCTAAGTTCAGCAGCATGAACCTGCGGGGTACCTTTAACGGTTGGAAGAGCACGGCTATGACTGTGGATGCCAAGAGCCGTGTCTGGTCTGCCATTGTCGACTTTGATGGTAAGAGCGATACGGGTGGCGGGCCTCGCTTCAAGTTCGATGTATTCGGTAACTGGATCGAGAACTACGGCGACACCGAGGGTGATGGCAAGGCTGATAAGAGCAGCCTGAAGGATATTGCCTTCACCTCTGTAGGCAAGTACAAGGTAGAGCTCAAAGAGAGCGATATGAGCTATACCATTACACCTGTGGTTGTGAATCAGGCGCCCAAGGCTGTCGTTTCACCCGCTACTATCACAGTCACGGTGGGTGAGCAGGTTATCTTCGATGCCAGTGGCTCGACTGATGATGTGAAGGTTGAAA
>JBOFBS010000084.1:0-2772 GCA_051645725.1 Aeromonadaceae bacterium
GTGAAGGTCGTCGCCTGAACATTGCCTTCGGTCACGAGTACCAATGGAATCTCTGTCGTCATGGAGCTCTTCCTTGAACTGTGTGCCTATCGGCTTGAATAGTTTTTATTCGCCAATAATGGTCGCAAGAGAGTATCAAACACCGGTTTTTATACAGCATTAAAAAAGCATTAGACGTCATTAAAACTCGATGGAAAATTTTTTTTGTAGAAAATACAATGATCTATGATCCACCCCATTTAGGGGGGGGCAGCAATGAGACATCGATATGCCAACTGTCATTATACCTTTAGCCCCAGGGTGAGAGCGTGAACATTTTGTTAAAATTCACCCAATTTTTTCAGGCCCGCATTGAGTACCGTTTCCAGATATTCGCTGCTCATTCCTGCTATTTTTTGCTTCCGTCTTACGCTCGCCTTACGTGAAGTCTCGGCCCTGAGCATGTTCAGCCCCATGTGCCGGATGCACGCTAAAATCTCTGCCGCATCACCCCGATAGATTGGGCAATCATCCTCGCCCATCGTGACATCCAGTACCAAGTACCCAGTACAGGCTATTTTCGATGGCCCAGTGCCCACGCACCGCCCGAGAAAACTCATCCCGCTCCAGCGTTTTTGAACAGATGAAGTAGTGATGTTCAAGGGTGGCTTTTTTCATGTTTTCAATGCGATAAGAGATGGCCACGCCAATGCTGTGCAACTGTTCCCAATGAGGAAACTGGGCGGCCAACTCGCCCGCCGCCACCCATCCCCGAGCTATGCCGCGAGCATGGCATCAGCAGCGCCACCTTCTACAAGTGGCGCGCCAAGTTCGGCGGCATGGACGCCTCCCTCATGGCTCGTCTCAAGGACCTCCAGGAGGAAAATCGCCGCCTCAAGAAGATGTATGCCGAGGAGCGCCTCAAAGCCGACATCCTCCAGGAGGCCATGGCAATAAAGTGGTGACGCCATCTACCCGCCGGGAGATGGCCACCCAGGCGGTCGCTCACTGCGCCCTCTCCATCCGGCTCGCCTGTCGGGTGTTCGGGGTCAGCGAAGGCTGCTATCGCTACCAACCGGTACTGGCCGAAGAGAACCAGCTCATCGCCGACTGGCTGCTGCGCATCACAGCCAGCCAGCGCAACTGGGGCTTCGGGCTCTGCTTCCTCTATTTGCGCAACGTCAAAGGGTTTGGCTGGAACCACAAGCGGGTGTACCGGATTTATCGGAAACTGGAGCTCAACCTGCGGATAAAACCCAGGAAACGGCTGGTGCGTGCAAAACCGGCGGCGTTGGCGGTTCCTGCAAAACCCAATACCTGCTGGTCGATGGACTTCATGCATGACCAGCTGTCCGATGGACGCTCGGTGCGGTTGTTCAATGTGATAGATGATTTCAACCGGGAAGCGTTATGTATCGAAGTCGATTTTTCGCTTCCCGCCTCGCGGGTCAAACGGGCGTTGGAGCAGGTGATAGCGTGGCGTGGCAAACCGGCGGCCATCCGCTGTGATAACGGTCCGGAATACATCAGCGAGGAGCTCAAACGCTGGGGAAGGTGCGAACAAGTCCTTGATGTGAGATCATCGCCACATCATTTTGGCATCAGGGACGAAGCTCAACGTGACTCATCAATTGACATTTGCCGACAGCGAGTTCCACAGCAAACGCCGTCAAACTCGAAAAGAAGCGTTCTTTGCCCGTATGGAGGCGTTGCTGCCCTGGTCAAGAATGCTGGCCGTGATTGAGCCCGTTTATCCCAAGTCCGGCAATGGTCGTCGCCCCTATCCGCTGGAGACCATGTTGCGTATCCACTGCATCCAGCAGTGGTACAACCTCAGTGACGGAGCGATGGAGGACGCGCTCTACGAGATTGCCTCCATGCGCCTCTTTGCCAAGCTTTCCCTCGACCAAGCTATCCCTGACCGTACCACCATCATGAACTTCCGCCATCGGCTGGAGCAGCACCAACTGGCTCGCCAGCTCTTCGAGTCCATCAATCAGTGGCTCTCTGACGCCGGCATCATGATGACTCAGGGGACCTTGGTTGATGCCACTATCATCGAGGCCCCCAGTTCGACCAAAAACAAGCGCCAGCAGCGCGACCCCGAGATGCACCAAACCAAGAAGGGCAACCAGTGGCACTTTGGCATGAAGGCCCATATCGGCGTCGATGCCAAAAGCGGCCTGACCCATAGCCTGGCAACCACCGCGGCCAATGAGCACGACCTCAATCAAGCCGGCAATCTGCTGCACGGGAAGGAGGAATTTGTGTTTGGTGATGCCGGTTACCAAGGGGCACCCAAGCGTGAGGAGTTGGCTGGGGTAAAGGTCGAATGGGCCATTACCGAACGCCCAGGCAAGGTCAAAGCGCTCAAACAACGTCCGCGCAAGAACAAGGCCGTTATCCAGTTTGAAAGACTCAAGGCCAGCATCCGAGCCAAGGTTGAACACCCATTCCGGCTCATCAAGCGTCAGTTTGGCTTCGTCAAAGCGCGGTACAAGGGGCTGATGAAGAACGACAATCAATTGGCGATGCTGTTTACGCTGGCGAACCTGTTCCGAGTGGATCGGGAATTCAGATAATAAGTGCGACACTCATGGATGAATGGCGAGAGGTGGCCAACTGCTGATTGGTGGTACCCTTCTGCTCGCCAAAGTATAAGCAGTATCACCATGAGCTATCAGCAGTTGACCGAGGGGCAACGATACCAGTTATCGGTGCTTCGCGCACAGGGGATGTCCATCCTTGCCACCGCACGCGCCATTGGCGTTCATCGCTCCACCCTCTACCGGG
>JBOFBS010000085.1:0-1553 GCA_051645725.1 Aeromonadaceae bacterium
TCCCCTAAATCATAAATTGTTGCCGAACTGGCAATCAGGGTGGCCACAAAAGCCGTAGCCGAAAAGTTCAACAGCGGACTGAAGTGACGGTGAGCAATCTCCTGGCGCACAAACATGGCGACCGAAGAGGCCAGACAGGTGATGAGGTATACCTGCCAATCTCCACCGAAAAAGAGGCTGAAACTGCCACAGGAGAGCCCAATCATCAACACCACCAGCCAACGGTTGTAACGAAACGGCTTGATAGCTTCCAGCTTGGCACGCACCTCGGCCGTATTCTCCAGGAGCTTCTTCTCCGCCAGAATGCAGATACGCTGGATCTCGCAAAGCACCTGCATGTTGATGCCAAACTCGTGGATGCGTCGGGTGGTGGTGATACAGGAACCATGGTTAAGGGTGGTCAGGATCACGGCACTGGGGGTGATGGCCATTTCGACACTCTCGATACCCAGTGAATGGCCAAGACGGCAGGTTGTCTGCTCTATGATACGGCTCTCTGCGCCGCAGGAAGCCAGCATCTGGGCGGTCTTGACCAGCACACGGGTAATATCGGTCTGCTCGTCCCGAGTCAGGACTCTGGTTGGCTGTTGCATCATTTCCTTCCCTGCTGATGGAAACAGAAGATTTCAGGCAAAGTGGGCATTATAGCGGTAATAGCGCGGCAGTTATTAACACATATCAATCTGTCTCTGCCGACTGGGGAGTTTACTTGCAAAAACAAAGGCCACCAATAGGTCTTGGTGGCCTTGTGACGTTAACGGGTATAGATCACTTCAACATCGTAATCGTCTTCATCCCAATCATCGTCATCATCCAGATCATCATCGGCAACCTGGGACAGCTGCTCCTTGTGGTAATCATCCCACTTGAACTCCACCTTCTCGGGCTTCTGTTCCGCCAGCTCTTCGGGCCTAGGCATGGTTTCCAGCAAGTTGTGGATGTCATAGCAGATAGGCTCTGTCCCCTGCTTATCAAAGGCGGAGATACGGTACACAGGTCCCGTCCACTCCAGCTCCTTGACCACACGGGCAATGATCTCGTCGGCTTCTTCTTCCAGCACCAGATCCAGCTTGTTGAATACCAGCCAGCGTGGCTTGGCCGCCAATTCCGGACTATAGCGCTCCAGCTCATGGATGATGGTCTTGGCATTTTGCGCCGGATCCGACTCATCAACCGGCAGAATATCCACCAGATGCAACAAAATGCGGCAACGTTCAAGGTGCTTGAGGAAACGAATACCAAGTCCGGCGCCTTCAGCCGCCCCTTCAATCAGACCGGGAATATCGGCCACGACAAAGGATTTCCCTGTTGCCATACGCACCACGCCCAGATTGGGCACCAGCGTGGTAAAGGGATAATCCGCCACCTTGGGTCTGGCCGCTGAAACGGCCCGGATGAAGGTAGACTTGCCAGCATTGGGTAACCCCAGCAAACCGACATCGGCCAGCAGCAACAGCTCCATACGCAGGTTACGATCTTCACCAGGCGTACCCATTGTCTTCTGACGCGGCGCACGGTTGACCGAACTCTTGAAACGGGTGTTACCCAGACCA
>JBOFBS010000086.1:0-4186 GCA_051645725.1 Aeromonadaceae bacterium
CAGATCCTCCGCGATATGAAACTACCCGCCGATGGTTTTACGGTTCTCATCGATGAGGATCATGACATCATCGCCTACCGGGATCCCAAGCAGGTGCTCAAGCCACTCGGCACTCTAATACCCGGTCTGGACAATAACCAGATCGCCACCTTGTTACGCAACCATGTTCCTGCCGAGATAAACTGGCATGGCTCCGACAAGCTGGTGTGGGCCACCGAGGTTCCAAACAGCCGCTGGACCCTCCTCTCCGTAATCGACAAACAGATCCTTTTCGCACCATTACAGCAGCAGCTGTTGCTGCAGCTGCTGATTTCGGCATCGGTTCTGATCGTGAGTCTGCTGGCCATCGGCGCCCTGGTTGGCATCCTGTTCCGTCCGCTACGCCGTGTCTCAACGGCTCTGTCCCTCATCGCCAGCGGTGATGGTGATCTGACCCAACGCATCCCGGTTCACACCCAGGATGAAGTCGGTCAGCTGGCGGCCAATTTCAACCAGTTTGTCGGCAGCCTGCACGAACTGATCGGTCACATCCGCCAAGAGGCTGAATTACTCAGCCACTCTGCCGCCATGGGGCTAAAGCGCAGCGCCGAAACCGTCCACGAGCTGGGTGATCAACAGCAGGAGATCGCCATGGTCGCCACTGCCGTCACCGAGATGGCCTCAGCCACGGCCGAGATCGCCCACAATGCCGAAAACACGGCCGCCGCCGCCCAACAATCCAGTGTCAGCAGCACAGATGGCCGCAATCTGGTCAACCAGACGCGAGGCTCCATCACCAGTCTGGCCAACGAAGTGGGTGAAGCGACCGAGGTGATCACCGAACTCAGCCGCCATGCCAATGAGATCTCCAGCGTCCTGGGCACCATCCAGAGCATTGCCGAACAGACCAACTTGCTGGCACTCAACGCCGCCATCGAAGCGGCTCGCGCCGGTGAACAGGGGCGCGGTTTTGCCGTGGTGGCCGATGAGGTGCGCGTACTCTCCAAACGCACTCATGCTTCGACCACCGAAATCCAGAGCACAATCGATACCCTGCAACGCACCACACAGCAGGCGGTGACATTGATGGAGAAGAGTCAAGCTCTGGCCGCCCACAGCGTGGCTGATGCCGAAGCCGCCTCTAAGGCTCTCGAGGAGATCACCCGGGCAGTGAGCCTTATCTCCGACATGTCGACTCAGATAGCGACCGCCGCCGAGGAGCAGACCAAGGTGACCGAAGAGATCACGGTCAACGTCACCGCCATCAAGGAGGTGGGGGATGATCTGGCTGAAAGGGCTCACAACGAGCAACAGGAGTCACGCCGTCTGCAGGAGCAAGCGGCCGACCTGAATGACAAGGTGGCCAGGTTCATACTCTGACAAACTCAAAAAACTCATCAGAAAGTTGGCGGTTGAGAGGCCGCCAACTGACGACCAAGCCCCCCTGACTCACCCCTTGCGGCTATGCTGCGCGAGGTCGCTTTGGCCATGACAACCACCAACATGGGTATGGCTGCTCATGGCAGCAGGCTTAGGCAGCTCAGCGGCATGATCCAACTCGCGCAATATGCCGCAATCCCGGGTGGCCCGAACGGCATCACAATGGCTACGCAGATCGACAAGCTGGGCCTCCAGGGCCTGCAGTTCGGCGATCCGCTGCTGCACATGGTGCAGGTGACCATCTATCAGTTCGTTGATGGCGTCACAGCTGGCATCGGGCTCAACCCTGGCCTGCAGCAGGGCGCGGATCTCATGGTGCGTCATATCCAGCGCGCGACAACGGCGAATAAAGGTGAGTCGATTCAGATGGTGTTCATCATAGTCGCGGTAGTTGTTCTCCTCGTTGCGTAGTGCCGCGGGCAGCAACCCCTCCTTTTCGTAGTAACGAACCGTTTCCACCGGACACCCGGCCAGCTTTGCCAACTCACCAATCTTCATCCCCGCCCCCTATTGACCCTGTAGTTACTTCAGGGTGTGTAATGGCAGCATATACCCAAAAACGGAGAGATCCCATGTCCGACTGTTGCAATCCCAAATCTATCGGCGAGGTTCCCGGCAACGACTGTCCCTCCCATTCATCGGCGACAGCCAAACTAAAAATCAGGGCCATTACCCCCAAGCCTAGCTGCTGTAGCACAGATAGTTGCGGCACGACCACGAACACACAGCTGGCGCAACTTTCTGCTTCCGAGGCTGTGGCTGAGGGGGTGCGTACCTCGATCCGCATAATGCAGATGGACTGCCCCACCGAAGAGGGGATGATACGCAAGAAACTGGGCCCCATGGCTGAGGTCAAATCGCTGCACTTCAACCTGATGCAGCGGGTGCTGACAGTCGTTCACACCCCCCAGGGGCTGGAGCCGATACTCGGGGCCATCCGCTCCCTGGGCTTTACTCCCGAGCTGGCAGGCAGTGATGGTAAGCTGGCACCACAGGGGGAAACCCAGCGCAAACCCTGGCTCTTGCTGGTGGCCGGGATCGCTGCTGTTGCCGCCGAGGCGGCGCACTGGCTCGGCTGGGCTGAATGGCTGCCAGCCCTGCTCGCACTGCTCGCCATACTCCTGGGTGGGCTCACTACCTACAAGAAGGGGTGGATAGCCCTGCGTAACGGCAACCTCAATATCAACGCCCTGATGAGCATAGCCGTCACCGGGGCCCTGCTACTGCAGCAGTGGCCCGAAGCCGCCATGGTCATGGTGCTCTTTACCCTGGCCGAATTGATTGAGGCCAAGTCTCTGGATCGGGCTCGCCACGCCATCGCAGGATTGCTGGCGCTCACCCCCGCCAGGACAACCGTGGAGCAGGCCGATGGCTCATGGCTGGAGGTCGAGGCCAAGACGATCCCCTTGGGCGCCGTGGTGCGGGTCAAGCCCGGTGAGCGCATCGCGCTGGATGGAAGCGTGGTTCGCGGCCACTCGACAGTCGATCAATCCCCCATCACAGGCGAGAGTCTGCCTGTGGAGAAGGGCCTTGGCGATAGCGTCTATGCCGGCACCATCAATCAATCGGGCGCCCTGGAGTTCAAGGTGACCGCCGCGGCCAATAACACGACTCTGGCCCGCATCATTCATGCCGTGGAAGAGGCACAGGGCAGCAAGGCGCCGATACAACGCTTTGTCGATCGCTTTGCCCGTATCTACACCCCGCTAGTCTTTGCCGGTGCCCTGCTGGTGGCCCTCTGTCCGCCCCTGTTTTGGGATGGCAGTTGGCAGGAGTGGATCTATAAGGCGCTGGTGCTGCTGGTCATAGCCTGCCCCTGTGCCCTGGTCATCTCCACGCCTGTCACCATAGTGAGCGGTCTGGCTGCGGCGGCTCGGCATGGCATACTGATCAAGGGGGGAGCCTATCTGGAGCAGGGTCGCAAGCTGACCTGGCTGGCCCTGGATAAAACAGGAACCCTTACCCACGGCAAACCTGTGGTCACAGATGTCTATCCGCAGAAGAACCTGACGGCGGCCCAGAGCCAGGAGCTGGCCACCTCGCTCGCCCACCGCTCCGATCACCCCGTCTCGTTAGCCATAGCCGCTCAAGGTCTGGCCGCCGGGGTTGCATTGCGGGAGGTCGCAGGCTTTGAGGCCCTGCCCGGGCGGGGCGTCTACGGCACGATTGACGGAAAGGCCTACTGGCTTGGCAATCACCGCTTGATCCATGAGCTGGGGCGCTGTTCGGCGGAGCTGGAAGCCGCACTCGACAAACTGGAGCAACAGGGCAAGAGCGTGGTGCTGCTGGCCGATGAGCGCGACGTGCTCAGCATCTATGCGGTGGCCGATAGCGTCAAACCCACGAGTCAACAGGCTATTAGCGAACTGCATCAGTTGGGGATCCGCACTCTGATGCTCACCGGAGACAACCCGCATACGGCCCAGGCCATAGGCCGGGAGGTCGGTATCGATGAGGTTCGGGGCAATCAGCTTCCCGAAGAGAAGCTCGAAGCTATCCGCGCCTTGGGTGAGCACAACGTAGTCGCCATGGTGGGGGATGGCATCAATGATGCGCCAGCATTGGCTCGCGCCCATATCGGCTTTGCCATGGGCATGCTCGGCACCGACACAGCCATTGAGACCGCCGATGTGGCGCTGATGGATGATGATCTGCGCAAGATCCCCCTCTTCATTCGCCTCTCGCGCACCACTCACGCCATCTTGTTGCAAAACATAGTGCTGGCCCTGGGGCTCAAGAGTCTCTTTCTGGTACTGACCCTGATGGG